>DASYYE010000459.1:0-2679 GCA_035946955.1 Streptosporangiaceae bacterium
GTCCGGCTCGACGTACGGAACCTTGAGGCGGGCGGTGACGAGCACCTGCGCGGTCGTCCAGACAACGACGCATACGACCACGGTCAGGCCGAAGAGCTTGCCGTTGAACGCGGTGATGTTGGCGAAGCGCACCACCAGGAAGAGCAGTACCAGGATCTTGACCAGGTAGGTGCCGGCCGCGGTCGCCATGGTCACCTGCGGGCTGCGGTGCGACGCCCAGGTCATCGCTGCCGCGGTGATCCCGAAGAAGACGGCCACCAGTCCCACCCCGACCAAGGCGCCGATCAGCCCCTTGGCGCCGCCGACGGCAACGCCCAGGACGGCCATGGCGGCCGCGGCAGGTGCCGTGATCACTGCGGAACGCCGCAGGACCGTGGCATAACTTGCCAGCATCTACAAAACTCCGGGGCAGATCGAGGTTAGAACAGGTGACCAAGAGGTCTATCAGCTCAGGTGTGCAGCGGCACCGACCACGCTGCGCTGCCACGCCATGGGCGCGGCGCACAGCCGCTGTCACGTGAGCGCAACGTATCACGAGAGGCCTTCTCGGGTCGGTGGCTGGGTACTCGTGAAAGTTATCACAAGCTACCTAACCAAGCCTTTACCGGGTCACCGATGGTGACCCCTCTCACCTGCAGTGCCATAAATTCCCCCCGCCGCCACCCTGCCGTCACCCCCCCGCCACCCGGTAGGCCCCAGATCCCGCACCGACCACAGACCGCCCCGGCGCACCTATCACGGATTTTGGCTACGCTCTCAAGAACAAACCAGACAAACCACAACCACAACCCGTGATAGGACGCTCAGGCCACGTCGCCTACACAGGCGACCGGAGGCTTCCTCAGGCTGAGTCGGGTGGGGACGCGGGGGGCCAGAGGGGGGTTGAGGGAGGGGGGGTGAGAGGGCTGGCGTCTGACCATGGCGCGGCTCGGCGAGGCAGGTCCGGGAGTGGGTCGGCCCAGGTTGGCCTCGAGGACGTGGCCAGCGAGTCGGGGTCGGCGGTTCCAGGCAGCCAGGGGAACGTGGGGTCTGGGGGGGCTGGAGGGGCCGTAGCGGGTTGCGGTGCGGGCCAAGGGCTGGGGGGTTCGGGGGTGGCCGGGCCGGGCGTGTCAGCCAGCGATGCCGTGGAGGGCCATGGGCTGGGCAGCGGGGGTGGACCTGGCGGCGTCAGGCCATACGGCCAGGGCGCATCTGGCCTACCGTTGCGCGGGCCGGAGGGGCCGTTGGGCGTGGCCGAACCGGGTCCGGGCCGGTACGGGGATCCGGCGCTGTCACGGGCCGGGGCCTCCGAGGCCGGTTTCAGGGGCGGCGGCGCGGGCCAGAAGCCCGCACCCGGGCTGCTGGACAGGCCGCCGGACATGGGACGGCCAACCGGCACCGCCACCTTGCTGGCCGCATCCGGCACCGCAACCTTGCTGACCGCCCTGGGCACCGCGTCTGTACCGGCCGCCCGCCGCCATGGCCGCAGCCTCGGCATGGACAGGAGCAGCAGGCCGATGAGCATCGCCAGGCTGACGCCTGCCAGTTCGAGCAGGGGTGTCTGCAGGATTGACAGCCAGACCACAACGCCGGCGAACAGGCCTGCCCACAGATACATGATCAGCACGCTGGTGCGGTGCGAGTGGCCGATCTCCAGTAGCCGGTGCTGGAGGTGCTTCTTGTCCGGCGCGAACGGGGACATGCCCGCGCGCGTCCGGCGCACCACGGCGAGCAGCAGGTCAGCGTAGGGGACCAGCAGGATCGCGGCCGGGACGAGCAGTGGCGCTATGGCACCGAACCGGTTCGCGGTGCCGTGAACATAGGTTGTGGAGCCGGCGAGTGCCCCGGGGTTGATGGAGGCCAGGCTGGCGATTGGCGCGTAAGCGAGCAGCAAGCCAATCAGCATCGAGCCGGTGTCCCCCATGAAGATCCGTGCGGGATGGAAGTTGTGCGGGAGGAAGCCCAGGCACATACCCGTCAGGACCGCGGAGGTCAGCGCGGGCCCGGTCAGGTCGGCGATCCCGAGTGGCCGGGTCAGCAAGTAGTAGTAGTAGGCGAAGAACGCGGCGGCGCCGATGCCCACGATGCCAGCGGCCAGGCCGTCCAGGCCGTCGATGAAGTTGACGGCGTTGATCGTGACCACCACCACGAGGATGGTGACCACCGCCTGCTCGTCCGGGGTGATTTCCAGCGTGCCGCCGGGCTTGGGCAGCCAGTAGAGCTCAGCGCCGCTCCAGACCAGGATCGCGCCGGCCGCGACCTGTGCCGCCAGCTTGCTGAACACCCCCAGCCCCCAGCGGTCATCGACAAAGCCGACGACGACCAGCAGGCCACCTGCCAGCAGGACGCCAGCGGCCATCCTGGTGCCGGCGAACGCGCCATGCAGGGAAGGGAGACGGCTGGCTACGAGCAGGCCCGCCACCAGTCCCCCATACATGGCGAGACCACCCACCAAGGGCACCGGATCGACGTGCACGTCGCGTTCCCTGGCCGCGTGCCGTGCCCCAACGGCAATGGCGAAACGGCGCACCAGCGGCGTCAGAAGGTAGGTAACTGCAGCAGCAGCTAGCAGGGTGACGACGTATTCCTGCATGGATGTCCCGGAACTGCGTCTGTGACCATCACCCCCCACTCTAGGTCCTGCTGGTCCCCACTCGCGGCCGGAGCGCCGGAAGGCCTGCTAGTCCCGCTCTGCTAGTG
>DASYYE010000460.1:0-37290 GCA_035946955.1 Streptosporangiaceae bacterium
AGGCGGGCCCGCCCGGCGGAGTCGTGGGCGTCGGAGCCGGCCTGCTTGGCGGGTTGTGCGTGCCCGGCGGGCCGGCGCTTGCTGGGATGGGACCGCTGGACAGGTAGGCGGAGATCCGGCCCGCGAGGTCGCGCGCTGTCCTGATCAGCAGGGACCGGTCAAGGCCGCCGCCCCATTGACCCCGCAACTGCTCGGCGCTGCGGGGCTCGAAAGCCAGCCCGCCGAGGACGCCAGCGAGACCGCCATAGCCACTCCCGGCGCTGAACCCGGCACCCGGCCGGTAGTCGGTGCTGTAAGAGGTCTGCGCGCCAGGCCGACGAGGAGCCGCCTGCCCCGTGCGGCGCCCGCCGCTCTGCTGGCCGAGCGCTGCCGACACCTCCGCCACGGCCGAGTGGAACTCACGATGGGGCGCAACTACGGCCGCGCCGATCCAGGGGGTCCGGTCCCGCCGGGCAAGCGCCGTGCCGAGCGTGGTCACTCGCTCGCGGAGCCGGACCACCTCCTCCAGCCTTGCCCGGGTCACCAGCAGCACCATGGACGCATGCGCCAGCAGGTCGAAGTGCGGGCCGTCAACGCCGATCCGCCCACAGTCCGCGATCACGTCCGCCTGGGGCAGTCCGGCCATGGCGGCACCCATCGGCCCCCACAGCGACTCAAGTCCCACGCCCTGTTCGGGAGTGACCACGCCGACCAGCACATCCAGTCCGCCGCGCAGCTTCTGCGTATGCTGCCAGACCTGCTCAGACCCCAGGCCACGCCGGGCGGCGACCGCCAGGCTGAGCAGTCCCCGCTGGGGGTCGAGCTGGGGGCCAGCGGCGGATGGGAACCGGTACACGAGGTCTCCCCCGGCTGGGTCGCACTCGGCGAGCAGCACCGGCCGCGGCCAGACCGCGGCGAGCGCCACGCATGTGGTGCTCACTCCTGGTGCTCCCTTGTCCGCCGCCACAGCGATCAGGGTCATACCGCTAGCCCGTCACGCCGGAGGACGGTGTCGCACTGGAGGACGGTGTCGCGCCGGTAGAGGGTGTTGTGCCAGAGGAGGGTGCCGTGCCGTGTCGCCCACGGCGCGTGAGATGACGGTGCGTGGCTTGCTGTGACGGCACGGTGGAGGATGCGGGCGCTGGCCCGCTCACCGCCGACCCGCCGTGGGCCGGGAGCACAGCGACCCCCACATTGCCGTTGGCGGCGTTGCAGGTGACCGCGCCCGCGTCGGCCGGGTTGACGGCCACGCGCACATCACTGGTGCCACTGTTAGAGGACGACGAGGCGAAACCGACACCGAGCACGACCGCGTTGGTGGACAGCACGCTCCCCGCGGTGCCCGGGCACGACCCAGGTGAGTTGGCCACCTGGTAGATGGTCACGTGGTCGCCGATCTGGAGGCTGAGCGGGAACTGCCCCTCCTTGAGGGCCAGGCCGACGACGTCCCGGCCGGCGGCCAGGCTGGTCGCCGGGGCGACCATCGCGTTGGTCAGCAGGGTTCCGGCCGGGATGGAGGTGGCCGCGTAGTACCGGGTCACCTGACCTGCCTCGTCCCAGGGGATGTAGGGGAGCCCGCTACTGGGCACGACCTGCACCTCCGCCATGGCCCCCACCGGGATCTGCTGCCCGACCCCGACCGGCTGGGTGACCTCGATCGCCGCGACCCGGTGCCCGTTCTGGGTGACCAGGTAGGCGGCACCCAGTGCCCCACCCACGATGAGCAGCAGCGCGAGCGCCGCCAGCGCGGGCTTGCGCTCGCGCGGCACGCTGGGCGGCTTGCGGGCGCTCGGCGGGGTCGGCATGATCCGGCCGTCCTGGTCCTGCGGCGGGTACGCACCGCGCGTGAGCGTGCCCCGGTCAGACGACATGGTCCCGCTCCCTCGTGTGCTCACCCGCCATTAGCAAACTCCTTACTCACATTCACCCGTTGTTGACCGTCTGGATTTCCCGCACCGTCACTGGCTGGGACACTGTCCGCACCGCAGGTGGCCAGCCCGGCCCAAACTGGACATTGCGCGCAGCCGCGTCTGAGTAGGTGACCCTCCACGTCGCGGTCACGGTGATTGTGTAGGGGCCCACGATGCTGGGTGCCAAGAAGGTCACGCCGCACGGGGGAATCGCCGCTGGGTTGCCGCTATATGGGCTTCCCGTGGGACTGCAGTTCCGGTAGACCGTGGCCTGGCCCGGATCACTGACCGACAGAGTGATCGTCGGCCTTGCGGTCTGGACGCTGGCCCACAGACTGCCGCCGCCAAGCAACTGGACAGCTGCCCTGTCCTGCGGGGCCATTGGCCCCTGGTAAGTCATCCACACCCACACCGGCAGGTTGACATCGCTGGGCCGACCGACGGCTGGGTTGGTATGGACAGTCATCTTGGGGAGCCTGAGCGCCGCTCGGGCGAAGGCAGCAAGATCCTGAGGAGTGAGCGCGCCTTGCGGTGCCCCTTGTTGTGTCGCGAAGTCCAGAAACCCGTTATTGAGATTGAGCGTGCTCACCAAGTTCCGCGCGCACTGCGGTCCCGAACTAGGCTCCAGCCACGCGGGCACCCACCACCAACCGTTGTGCCCTTGCATCTTGCGGAACGAGTTAATGATCTGCTGCCTGTTACCTGATCCCGGACCTATGACCGACGCGAAGCCTGGCTCCCGATTCGCAAACCACCACCAGTAGGTGTCCGCGTCCCAATTGTTGACCGGCGGCTGGAGGGGGCCACCCCTGTGCCAGGAGAGTTGACCGGTGAACCGGGGTTCCAGCCAGCACGGCGGAATGGGGTACGCAGGGTCGATCCCCCCGCCGTTAGCCGTGCCAGGGAGTATGTCACCACTGAGATGGATGTTCGAGTAGACCGTGTGGTCGTAGTTCCCCGGCGGTGGCGGCGGGCCACCTGTCCCACTCCCAGGCCCAGTACCTTGTTGGGCCAGCGCCGGGGAAGCAGACCCAAGGCCCGCAACGGTCGCCACCACCCCCAAGACCGCGACAACGGCCGTGGCCAACGGGTGTCGACGCATCCTTATCGGCACGTTGCTCCCTCACTGGTCGAGGTCGGGAAAGACCCGGTGTGGCTGACGAACCAGGTGCCGTCGGCTCCGCGCACTTCGGACACGTCCTCCAGATAGTGCGCATAGATGCGGGGGAAGACGGGGCCTATTAGGGTGCCTGTGCTGGCACTCACTACACGGAAGCCCGAGGTGTCCACACACGCCGTCACATTCGCGTTGTCGCCGTAGAAGACGGACGTGACTGTCAGTGCGGAATATCTGATCGTGCCTTGGAGGGTCCGGCCGCGGGAGAAGTACCTGACCTCCTGCTGCACATAGGTGGACGCGTTACCCGAGGTCTCGTGGTGGTAGGCGCTGTCACGGCCGTGGCTGGCAACGCCCGCCCACAAGGCCAGCACATAGTCCTGGTAGCCAGTCAGGATGGCACTGTCGGTCGAACTGCCCGCAGGCGCCGCGGCAACTTCTACGGAGATGCTTGCTGGGAACCGGTAACCACCGGGCGCCGTGGCGACTCGGGCTGTCCCTCCCGACCCCTGACCCCCTGAGGACACGGGCACTGCACCAGCGGGGTGGAAGACCTGGGCACTGGTTGTCGCGCAGGCGGTCACACTGGCCAGGACTGCTGAAGTGACGGATGCCGCGAATGCGAGTCGGCCGACCATCAACCCTCCGTGGCTCCCGGGAAGCCTGAGTGAGTGTTTCGCCGGATTCGTCCTGCACGAACCGGAACACTCGGCGGCATCCTGTCACAAGCTACGGAGCGATATCCAGCGTTCGCACCCAGTAAATGTCGATAAATCTTTTATAACGAGTTCCCACACGCCGCATGACTCTGAGTGGTCAACTCTCGTCACACACGTCACATCAAGCGATCTTCGGTAACCGATGGGTGGCAGGCACCTATACAGGACTGGTGACGGTCGGTGGCAGCAGTTCAGTCCAGCCCGTCACACTTCGTGCACGTCGCTGACTGCAGTCGCTTCCCCACCGGCCCTGCGCTTGGGCACCTATGCGCGCACGGAGACGATGAGGCGTCCGCATGTGATTAAAGCCATGTAGAAACGGCGCTTCATGGAACCTGCCAGTCATATACGCCGGGATAGTTTGACCCTCCAGGGACAGGGTAATTTAGCGATAGTGCATATAGCAAGGTTGTGCCGTCTGCACTGAGGCTTGCAGAACTGGCGATTGTATCAGCAGTGGAGAGCGCCGGCGCAGTCATTGTTTTGCCACTTTGGTATATCATCAGGACGCTATTATTTGAGGGTCCAGTCGCGCCAGGATAGGCGAAGTAGGCCAGGACCGTCCCATTGTCGCCCAATCCCATTGCCTGGTCGAAGGTGCCGTCGTGCTTTACGTCCGATGCGACGATGTCCGATGGTGAGACAGTAAGCGGCGAGCCGGTCATGGTTTTTATAGCAAGTCCACTAATGGTTCCGTTCGGACTGAAGTAGTGCACCGCAATATGAGATCCGTCAGGTGAAAGCAGCGGCGCGTACATATCATCGCCAGCGGTCGTGTTTGATGGGAAGAGGTTCATATTACTCTTGGATGTCACATTGTACAGATAGACGGCGTCCGGCACCTGTGACCCAGTTGGTCCAGTGTAAGCAACGAGACTGCCGGAGCTATTGATGCTTCCAACTCCACAGCCAGTATCGGGATTCGACGTGCACGTATCGATTTGCTGCGCGACACCACCCATTGCCTCGATGTAACCATGCTCTATTAGCGAGCTGTTGTTTGTGGCAGTGAAAAGTGACGTACCATTATCAGCGACTCCGTCGACCAAGCTGATTGAATAACCTGTAGGCGGAGTGAGTGACCACGAGCTATTCGTGGTGAAATCGTGGACCTGGGCCTGGGCACAGCCATTAATGCTATAGGCAACCATAGAACCGTCAGCACTAGCAGCTTCCACCCCACAGGATACAACAGGCTTACCGCTCGGCCCTACAGAAGCCAGCTGGATTTGAAATGGCGAGGCCAGAGATTGCCGGACGACATAAGTATTCTCATTGATCGGGCTGAAAATCGAGGTGGGTGCTAGGGGACTACGTCCATCCACTAGATAGAACGCGTAGATCCCATTTGCAGAGAGAACTGCTCCACCGACGCCGACCACACCAGTCTTATCGATGCTGCCCCCGAGAGTGGTCACATCTTGGAACGATCCCGCGCCGGCGAGCACTCCCGGCAATGGTGGGAGGGGCGTCAAAGTCTCCGGCGATGCTGCTACAGACCTGCCGTCAGCTCCAACAGCAGATACGGTTACCTGATATCGCACACCTGGTGCGAGATTGGGCAGATAGGCGTAGGTTCCTGGGGCCAGCACTACAGCTGATTCACTGGAACTAAAGCCACCTGAGGGTAATGGTCCAAGCGAGCTGGCAGTGACAGTGTAGGCAACTGGGGCATGTGCTCCGGATTGCGGGAACCACGACGCCAGAACTCCATCCACCAAGCCACGGCTGTTGTTATCTGACTGAGGACCATTGTCTACTGTTTCGACCACGATGCCAGCACGTGCGGTCAGGCCCTGGTAGTCGGCTTCTATTACCGCGACCCCGTTGCCGGTGGCCGTGAAAGTACCAGGGCTCCCCATTGAGACAGGCCCAGTCAGCACAGTCCAGGTGACTGATGACCCAGTCACGACTCCAGCCGGAGTGGTTGCCGTAAAAGTAATCGACTGGCCCGGCCCCAGCCGTGCCACGTTCGGTGAAAGTACTAGCCCCTGGAAGGGGGTACCGCTATTCCAGATGTCAAGCAATTTGGCGTTTAGGAGGTTCGGGTTGCTCCATAGAGTCACCCCCGAAAAGCAAGCGAATGGGAGCGGACAGTCCTGGAGAGCTTGAATGGCCATCCCAATGCTCGCACCAACATAAATGTCTTGCCAGGGATCCAGCTTGGTATTAACCGTAGCCTCCACCCAGGGTGTGAGCATCAACTCAGGGCCCGCGATGTCTTCGATCTCCCACGTGACACCGTACTGCAGGCCCGCCTTGACGTCCATCGACCCATAGAGCTGTGATTTCACATCAAGGCCGGAACCACTATCTTGGTGACTAGAAGAGCACTTGTCTCCACTGGCATTGGGGTTAACGAAGTTAAAAGTGCAGGTAGTATCCAGGCTCTGGTGGTAGGAAGCCTTGAAAGACACGCCAACTGAGCCGTTCGTGCTCAAGGTGGCGTAGACCGAGAATGTTAGGTCTTGCGGCCCAATAGGTGTCGCTATGGCGGCCTCACCGAATTCCGTAAGCAAAAAGCTCTTCTGGGCGCTTAGCTGAACACCCATCGTGGCAGTCACGTCCGCATCCACATCGGCTGAGATGTGGGTGGTCGCATCTGGGACGTTGACACTGGCATCGAGGTGCGGCGTGAGGATCACGCTGCCTTCCAACTGCGCCATTGGGCCCGTGGTGACCGTGGGGTCTTCACCCTCCGAACTGTCGCCCTCGAGAAGGTCCGTGTCGATACTCAGGACTAGCGAGTGACCGGTCCACGTAATGCCAGCGCCCTTGGGGGCTGAGGGATCTTGTGACGTTGGCTGCCCCGCCACCGGTCTGCCCTGCAGCAACGGGCGTTCCAGGGAGACTCCCCGCAATGCATAGAGGGGCTGCACGTTCGCGGCGTTGATCGGGACGTTCAGGCTCGCACCGAGACTCTTGTACTCATTGGCCAGTGTCGCGGCTGAAGTGCTGACCACCACGAGGCCTGCTTGCGATGTGACTGCGCGGACCACCCCCAGAAAGCCATTGGGGGCTGCCTTGATAGGGGGGATCTTCACAAGCGCACCTGACTTCAAGGCCGTGACCTGGGACGGAGGCTGCTCGAAGTAGAGGGTGCCGTCCGTACCGACGCTGCGGAGGGCGGCGACGGACGCGCTGGAGAGTATTACCGGAGCCTTCTTGACCACGACAGCCGGTATCACCGGGTTGGTGGATGTGCTGGCAGGGCTCGTTCCAGCGCTGCTGGTCGCGGTCACGCTGAAGGTGTACGCGGTAGTGGCGGTAAGCCCGGACATGGATCCCTGACAGAGGACCGGTGTCCCACTGCAGTCGCTGGCGGGGAAGGTCTGCGTGCCGGATGCTGTCCCGCCGATGCTGGCGGTCGCGGTATAGGAGCTGATAGCGGCGGTCCCGGGATCGGTGGGTGGCACCCACTGCAGCTCCACGGTCCCGGCCGCCGTGGCGACGGCAGTCAAGTTGCCAGGGGCGCCTGGGATGATGTTCGGCGCCGGTGTCGTGGGTTCCGCCTGTGCAGCGGGCCCCGTGCCAACAGCATTAGCAGCCGTCACGGACACTGTGTAGGCCGTGCCATCCGTTAGGCCTGTCACGGTAACTACCGTGGTTCCGGCGGGGGTGGTGATGGGAGGCACCGTTGCAGGGCTCACTCCGACGGTGTAGCCGGTGATCGGAGAACCTCCGTCGGGTGGCACATCCCAGGCGACCTGCATCTGCCCGTCTTGAGGGACCACCTGAAGGTCTGCTGGCGCCAAGGGGGCAGTGGCTGGCCTCGGCGCCACTGCCACCGACCCGGGAGAAGGTGGTCCACTCCCCACACTGTTCACCGCAGTAACCGTGAAGGTGTAGTCCGTCCCGTTAGTCAAGTTGCCTACGGTCGCTTCTGTGGCAGAACCAGGTTCATTGACAGTTTCTAGCTGCGAACCGTCCTGGTAGACGGTAATCACGTAGCTGGTCAGGCCTGCGGCGCCGGTGTCCGGCGGGCTCCATGTCAAATCAACTGCCGAGTCTCGCGCAGTTACGTTGGTGATGACCGGGGCCGCTGGAACTGTAGGAGCTGTCGGTGTGACAGGGCCTGACGATGCCGAAGGTACGGAGGTGCCCGCTGCGGTTGTCGCTGTCACGGTAAACCGATAGGACGCTCCATTGGTCAGGCCGGTGACGACAACCGATGCCGTGGTACCAGGTGTGGTTGCCGTGCCTCCGCTTGGAATCGATGTGACCGTGTAACCCGTGATAGGTGAGCCACCATCATTAGCTGGCGCTTTCCAAGACACATTCGCCTGAGCGTTGCCCGCGACCGCGACAACGTTGGTTGGTGGCCCAGGCAAGCTCGCGGCGACAGCCGCAGGGGCCACAGCCAGCGCCGCGATCGTCCCAGCGGCAGCTAACGACACTCCGAACGCTAGACGGCGCGGGCCAAAAACGCGCAACAAAAGAAAACCCCTGTTCGGCACCGCAAGGCTCCTTCCACCATTCTCTGGCGGCGGATGGCCGGGACTCCCGCCCCCGTTGACAGGCAACACTTGCAGTCAAACACCGAAAGGGTCTCGGGACAATAACTCTATGCCGAAACTGCTGCCAAACTTCCGATCGGGCTCATCCCCTCAGAGCTCTATGCCCACCAGCACGGGCTCGGGGACCAGTTCGACCCCGAACGTGTCCCGGACGCCGTCCCTGATCTGGGCCGCTAGGGCGACCAGTGATGCGGTGGTGGCTCCACAGGGGTTCACCAGGGCGAGCGTGTGTTTGGTGGAAATCCGGGGCGCGGCATCGTCCCCGTTGGACCCGGGATAGCCCTTGATGAACCCCGCGTGCTCGATCAACCAGGCCGCGGGTACCTTCCGCTGGCCATCGCCAGCCGGGAACGATGGGACGGCTGTCCCATCACCCACGACTCGCTGCAACTCCTCGAACTGGGCGGTCCCCAGCACAGGGTTGGTGAAGAATGACCCGGCGCTGAACGTGTCCGGGTCGTGGGGGTCGAGGACCATGCCCTTGCCGCGGCGCAGCCCGAGCACGGCCGCACGGGCCTCGGCCAATGGCGCGCGTTCCCCTTCCGCAATGCCGAGCACGCGCGCCAGTTCGCGGTAGCCCACCGGCCTCGAAAGCGGCGAGCGGTCCAGCCGGAACGTCACGCCGAGCACCACAAAACGGCCGGTCGCGGTGGTCGTGGCGCGCTTGAAGGCACTGGTGCGGTACCCGAACCCGCAGTCGGCCGCTGCCATTTCCACGACCTCACCCGTTGCACGGTCAAAGGCCCGGACTCCGGTGACTGTTTCGGCGACCTCCTGGCCGTAGGCGCCGACGTTCTGGATCGGCGTGGCACCAGCCCGGCCCGGGATGCCGGAGAGACACTCCAGCCCAGCCAGGCCCTCGGCCACGCTCCACGCGACGACCGTGTCCCAGTCCTCCCCCGCGGCCACGGCGACGCTGACCTGGCCGTCCACGTCGCTGACGTCCAGGCCCCGCGTGGCGATGTGGACCACGGTGCCAGGGAACCCCGCGTCGGCGATGACCAGGTTGCTGCCACCCCCAAGCACCAGCAGCGGCTCACCCCGCTCATCCGCAGCCCGGACCGCGGCCAGCACCTCTGCCTCGGCCGCCGCGACCACGAAGCGCCCGGCCGGGCCACCCAGCCGCAGCGTCGTGTGCTGCGCCAGCAGCACCTGCTGCGGATCCTCCGCCATCGCCTGAGTCGCTCCCTCCGAGGCGGTTCCACATCGCTTCAACAAGAATTCCACCTCTCAGACGCACACTGATCTCACACTCCCCACATACGGAGGTGCATCCCAGATGGATGTGAGTGAGGGAACCCGAAACCTGGAAAACCTGCCGACCCGGCTGCGAAAGACACGGTGGCGGTCAGGGCTGACCCAGCAGGAACTGGCGGCCAGGACCGGGCTCAGCGCACGGACCATCGGCGACATCGAGCGGGGCACCGTGACCCGGCCCCGCGCATCCACCCTGATGCTGCTGTCGGAGGCGCTGAGCATGTCACCGGCCCAGACAGAGGAACTGCTGCTGAGCGCGCGGGAGGGTTGACTCCGCAAGCCTCAGGACAGGCGGACGACGGCGCGGGCGCGGCTGAGAACCTTGGCGTCGCCCGAGCGCGCGGTCAGGGCGACCACGACCTTGTCGGGCTCCAGCCTTTCCTCGACGGTGCCGCTGACATCGATGGTCGCACCCTTGTCGTCGTCGGGGACGACCACGGGGGCCGAGAACCGGACACTGAACTCCACCAGTGCGCCCGGGTCGCCCGTCCAGTCGGTCACGTAGCGGCCGGCCTGTGCCATGGTGAACATCCCGTGGGCGATCACGTTGGGCAGGCCCACCGAGCGGGCGATCCGCTCGTTCCAGTGGATCCAGTTGAAGTCGCCGGAGGCGCCGCAGTACTTGACCAGGCTGAGCCGGTCTACGGGGTAGGTGGCCGGGGGCAGTTCCGTGCCAACGTCGACGCTGTCATAGGCCACGGCCACAGTCATCACTCTCCCCGTTCGACCAGCGTGCCGGTGGACGTGCATACGTGCTCGCCGTCGGCCGCGCGGATCTCGGTCTCGGTCGTCACCATGGTGAGTGACTTTGCCTGCCTGATCGAGGTGATCGTCGTGTGTGCGGTCACCACGTCCCCAGCGTGCAGCGGCCGGGAGTAGGTGAACTTCTGCTCGCCATGGACGACCATCGCGTAGTTCAGCCCCAGGCCAGGGTCACCAACGGCCGACCGGCTCGCCACCATGCTGATCACGATGGGGAAGGTCGGCGGGGCGATGACGTCGGGGTACCCGGCCGCCCGTGCTGCCGCCACATTGGTGTAGAGGGGGTTGGCGTCACCGATGGCCTCGGCGAACTCCGCGATCTTGACGCGGCTCACCTCGTACGGCTCACTCGCGGGGTAGGAGCGGCCCTCGTAGTCCTTGTTGATCGCCACCGGGCCGGTCAGCGGGTCTCGCGGTGGGGCCGGTGACACCGGCAGTTCGGGCAGTACTTCTTCAGTTCCATCCGGTCGGGGTCGTTACGCCGGTTCTTGCGCGTGATGTAGTTGCGGTGCTTGCACTCCTGGCACGCCAGGGTGATCTTCGGCCTCACATCGGTGGCAGCCACTTATGGAGCACCTTTCTCTGGGACACTTGCTGTATGAGTCTGGTAGCGGAGGCCGGACTCGAACCGGCGACACAACGATTATGAGCCGTTTGCTCTGCCGTCTGAGCTACTCCGCCGCCCGGCGGGTCTTCCGCGTAACGCCATCTGAGGGCCACGCCGGAGACACCGACCTGCATAGCTTACCGGGATCGCAGCCAAACCCAATCCCTGCCACCGCGAACCGCTCGTAGCATGGCGGCTTCCCCGGCAGTGGTGGTTCCCATGATCCTGTAGGAATTTCAGTCGCAGTGACTGAGAAGTCTTCAGGATCATGGAACCATGCGTCAGCCCGGGCTGGGACGCTGGCGTTTGGCCTCGTACAGGAGCAGCGCCGCCGCTACGGCGACGTTGAGGGACTCGGCGGTGCCGACCATGGGGATGTGGACCTGCTGGTCGCCGCGGGACAGCACCTCGGGGGGCAGGCCGGGGCCTTCCGGGCCGAGCAGGAAGGCCACCGGCCGGGGGTAGCTGGCCTCCCAGAAGCTCGTCTGTGCGCTGGCGGATGTGGTTACGACCACAACCCCGGCACCTGCCGCCCACTCGAAGAACTCGCCCGGCTCCCCTACGTGGGCGATCGGCACGCTGAACAGCGCGCCAATCGACGCCCTGACTGCCGCCGGGTCGTAGGGGTCGGTGGCGGTGCCGAGCAGGACCACGCCTGCCGCACCGGCGGCGCTGGCGGTCCTGATGATCGTCCCCAGGTTGCCTGGGTTGGCGATCTCGTACAGCGCCACGAACACCGCGCCCGGCGGGACATGCAACTCAGCCAGGCCCGCGAGATGGCCGCGGACGATGGCGGCGAGGCCTGATGGTCCGTCTCGGCCGGACACGCGGGCGAACAGTTCGGGGCTCACCCAGGCGACCCTGGTGCCTGCCTTCTCCTGCTCCGCGACCATCGCCAGGGCGGGAGCGCTCTCCAGCAGGGCGGGCGCTACCACCAGGGTCTCCACCTCGGCCCCGGCCTCGACGGCCTGCCAGACCGGCTGGATGCCCTCCACCACGAACGCACCCTCACGGCGGCGGTGCTTGCGGTCGGCCAGCAGCCGCATGCGCTTGACCAGGGGGTTCGCTGCGCTGGTGATCAGGGTAGGCACCCAGCCATATTTCCACTGCCGGGTGACGTCTCACGCCTGGGCGCATGGAGTCCGTTAGGAAGCCCGCAGACGTCGCATGCGTCCCGCAAGGGACGGAATCGCCAAGGCCAGCCCGCTATTCAATGATCTTCGTCGGCCTGTCCCGGCCATGGAGACCTGAGCGCAGAAGGAGCGGTCCCATGCTCGACCTTGTGTATGTCGGCCTGACGGTCGTGGTGTTCGCATTCCTGTGGCTGCTGGTCAAGGGGGTTGAGCGCTTTGAGCGTTAACAACTGGCTTGGCCTGATCGGGGGCGTCCTGCTGACGGTCTACCTGTTCGTGGCACTCGTGCTGCCGGAGAGGTTCTAGATGAACGACGCTCTCGCGGGCTGGCTCCAGTTCGGCCTGCTCTTCGCGGCCCTGGCCGCCTGCTACGTGCCGCTCGGCAACTACATCGCCAAGATCTTCACTGCCAAGGAACACTGGCGGGCAGAGAAGACGATCTACAAGCTGACGGGCATCGACCCCGAGGCCGACCAGCGGTGGGGCCAGTACGCCCGCAGCGTGCTGGCATTCTCCGCGGTCAGCGTGCTGTTCCTGTACGGCATGCAGCGGCTCCAGCACTACCTGCTGGAGTTCGTGGGGCCGCACATGACCAACGTGCCGCCAGCCCTGGCCTGGAACACCGCCGTATCGTTCACCACCAACACGAACTGGCAGAACTACTCCGGCGAGTCCACGCTGACCTACATCGTGCAGATGAGCGGCCTCGCGGTGCAGAACTTCATGTCCGCCGCGGTCGGCCTGGTGGTCGCGATCGCGATGATCCGGGGCTTCGTCCGGTCGCGCACCGGCACGCTCGGCAACTTCTGGGTTGACGTCACCCGCGCCACAGTCCGGCTGCTGATCCCGCTGTCCGTCGTGGGCGGGCTGATCCTGGCGGCTGGCGGGGCGGTCGACAACTTCACCGCCTACCACACGGTCACCACCCTGTCCGGTGGCCACCAGACAATGGTGGGCGGCCCGTTCGCCTCGCAAGAGGTGATCAAGGACATGGGGAACAACGGCGGTGGCCCATTCAACGCGAACTCGGCCCACCCGTTCGAGAACCCCAACCCGTTCACCAACGTGTTCGAGATCTTCCTCCTGCTGCTGATCCCGTTCGCCACGCCCCGGGCCTTCGGCAAGATGGTCAAGGACAACCGGCAGGGTTACGCGCTCGTCGCGGTCATGGTGATCATCTGGGCCTGTGCGGTCGCCGGGATCACGTTCTTCGAGTCCCACCTCGGCACGGCCGGCCTGGGCCCGCAGCTAGCGCACGGGGCCATGGAGGGGGTTGAGACCAGGTTCGGCCAGCATGGCTGCTCCCTGTTCGCCGCGTCCACCACTGTGACATCCACCGGCGCGGTCGACTGCTTCCACGACTCGCTCAGCCCGTTCGGCGGCGGCATCGCGCTGTTCGATATAGCGCTCGGTGAGATCGCGCCCGGCGGCATCGGCGCCGGCATGTACGGCATCCTCATCCTGGCCGTCGTCACGGTGTTCGTGGCCGGGCTGATGGTCGGCCGCACACCCGAGTACCTCGGCAAGAAGATCCGGCCGACCGAGATGAAGTACGCCGCGCTGTACTTCCTCACGCTGCCGGTGGTGATCCTCTCCGCAGCCGGGCTCTCCCTCGGGTTGCGGAACTGGCCGTCCACGCACACGACAGGCGGCGCGGTCTCCCCGCTGAACTCGATCCTCAACCCAGGGCCGCATGGCCTGACCGAGATCGTGTACGCGTTCGCCTCGATGGCGAACAACAACGGGTCCGCGTTCGCCGGCCTAGGTACCAACACGTACTGGTACAACACGGTCGGCGGGATCGTGATGCTGCTAGGCCGGTTCGCGCCGGAGATCTTCGCGCTCGGCCTGGCGGGCTCGCTGGCCAGGCAGAGCAAGACGCCGGAGAGCGCCGGCACGCTGGACACCAGGACGCCGCTGTTCGTCGGCATGGTGGTCGGCGTGGTCCTCATCCTGGTCGGGCTCACCTATTTCCCCGCGCTCGCGCTCGGGCCGTTCGCAGAAGGACTGCACTGAGATGGCTGTGACCACCACACCCCACACGGGCGGCGGGAGCCACCACCCCGCCGAGGTTCAGCCCCACCGGGTAGCCGGTGGCCTGCTCGACCCGAAGATCCTCTGGAAGTCCCTCCCGGACTCGTTCAAGAAGCTGGACCCGCGGGTCCAGCTGCGCAACCCCGTGATGTTCGTGGTCGAGGTGGGCGCCGCGCTCACCACCTACACGGCCATCACCTCGCCGTCCATCTTCAACTGGACCATCGTGGTCTGGCTCTGGCTCACGGTGGTGTTCGCCAACCTGGCCGAGGCAGTGGCCGAGGGCCGTGGCAAGGCCCAGGCGGACACCCTGCGCCGTGCCAAGCGCGAGACCATGGCACGCCGACTGCTCAACTGGAAGCCGGGGACCAAGCCGGGGGACATCCGCGAGGAGTCCGTGCCCGGCACCGGGCTCACGCTCGGCGACTACGTCGTCGTGGAAGCCGGGGAGGTCATCCCCGGTGACGGTGACGTGGTCGAAGGCGTCGCCTCGGTGGACGAGTCGGCGATCACCGGCGAGTCCGCCCCGGTCATCCGGGAGTCCGGCGGCGACCGTTCCGCGGTCACCGGCGGGACCAAGGTGCTGTCCGACCGGATTGTCGTACACATCACCTCCAGGCCGGGTGAGACGTTCATCGACCGGATGATCGCCTTGGTCGAGGGCGCGAAACGGCAGAAGACGCCGAACGAGATCGCACTGAACATCCTGCTGGCGTCGCTGACGATCATCTTCATGCTGGCCGTCATCACGCTGCAGCCGATGTCGTTCTACTCCGGTGCGCCGCAGAGCCTGGTGATCCTGGTCGCGCTGCTGGTGGCGCTGATCCCGACCACGATCGGGGCGCTGCTGTCGGCCATCGGCATCGCCGGCATGGACCGGCTGGTGCAACGCAACGTGCTGGCCATGTCGGGCCGCGCGGTGGAGGCCGCCGGTGACGTCAACACGCTGCTGCTGGACAAGACCGGCACGATCACCATCGGCAACCGGCAGGCCACCGAGTTCCTGCCGGTGGACGGGACCAGCGAGGCCGACCTGGCCGACGCGGCGCAGTTGTCCTCCATGGCCGACTACACGCCGGAAGGCCGCTCGATCGTGGTCCTGGCCAAGGAGCGCTACGGCCTGCGCGAGCGCCACGAAGGCGAGCTGCCCGGCGCTGAGTTCGTCCAGTTCACCGCCCAGACGCGGATGAGCGGGGTGGACCTGCACGATGGCCAGCAGGTGCGCAAGGGCGCGGCGAGTGCGGTCCGGGAATGGGTCCGCCAGAACGGCGGCGTCCCCTCACCTGAACTGGGCCCGATGGTGGACGCTATCTCCGCGGCTGGCGGCACCCCGCTGGTCGTGGCGGAGAAGACCGACGGCACCGCCCGGGCGCTCGGCGTGATCCACCTCAAGGACATCGTCAAGGAGGGCATCGCCGAGCGGTTCGCGGAAATGCGCCGGATGGGCATCCGCACCGTCATGATCACCGGCGACAACCCGCTGACCGCCAAGGCGATCGCGGACGAGTCCGGCGTGGACGACTTCCTCGCCGAGGCGACGCCGGAAGACAAGATGGCGCTGATCCGCAAGGAGCAGGAGGGCGGCAAGCTGGTCGCGATGACCGGCGACGGCACCAACGACGCTCCCGCGCTCGCCCAAGCCGATGTCGGCGTGGCCATGAACACCGGGACCTCGGCCGCCAAGGAGGCCGGGAACATGGTGGACCTGGACTCCAACCCGACCAAGCTCATCGAGATCGTGGCGATCGGCAAGCAGTTGCTGATCACCCGCGGCGCCCTGACGACGTTCTCCATCGCCAACGACGTGGCGAAGTACTTCGCGATGCTGCCGGCCATGTTCGCGACCAGGTTCCATGGCCTGGCCAAGCTGGGCATCCTGCACCTGCACAGCCCGCAGTCGGCGATCACCTCGGCGATCATCTTCAACGCGCTGATCATCGTCGCGCTGATCCCACTGGCGCTGCGCGGGGTCCGCTACCGGCCGGCCTCGGCAACGAACCTCCTGCGCCGGAACCTGTGGATCTACGGCGTGGGCGGCCTGATCATCCCGTTCATCGGCATCAAGGCCATCGACCTGATCATCCAGTTCATCCCAGGATTTAGGTGAGGAGACATGAACCGCCTCCCAGGCGTCATCCGCCAGCACATCGCGGGGCTGCGCATCCTGCTCGTGTTCACCCTGATCACCGGGGTCATCTACCCGGTGGTGATGTGGGGCATCGCGCAGGCCGCGTTCCACAACCAGGCCAACGGGTCGCTGGTCAGCTTCCACGGCCGGGTCGTCGGGTCGAGCCTGCTCTGCCAGGAGTTCACCGACGCCAAGGGCAACCCGCTGCCGCAGTACTTCCAGCCGCGGCCGTCGAACGCGCTGCCCTCGCCCACCCCCAAGGGCGACTTCGGCTGCGACCCGACCGCGTCGGCCGCGTCCAACCTCGGGCCCACCAACCCCAAGCTGATCGCGGCCATCAAGCAGCGCCAGCAGCAGATAGCGGCGTTCGACCACGTCAGCATCTCCCAGATACCGGCGGACGCGGTGACGGCGTCAGGCTCCGGCCTCGAGCCCGCCATCTCGCCGGCCAACGCCGCCATCCAGGTGGACCGGGTCGCCGCGGCGCGGCACGTGAGCCCGGCCGCGGTCATGGCGCTGGTCAAGCAGTACACCCAGGGCCGGACGCTCGGTTTCCTGGGTGAGCCACGAATCGATGTGCTCAACCTGGACATCGCCCTCGATGAGAAGTACCCGGTCGCTGGCTGAGTCCTGGTCGCCCGCACGGTGCGAGATGGGACACCAGCCACTGCCATAGCCTCGGTGGTGTGAGCAGGCACTTGGAGTGCTCGGGGAGGAAATGAACCAGGGTCACCGGGGCAAGCTCCGGATCTACCTCGGCAGTGCCGCGGGCGTC
Organism: Streptosporangiaceae bacterium; assembly: GCA_035946955.1. Taxonomy (GTDB): domain Bacteria; phylum Actinomycetota; class Actinomycetes; order Streptosporangiales; family Streptosporangiaceae; genus DASYYE01. Next base: position 16,939 of record DASYYE010000460.1, read on the forward strand.
GGTAAGACCTACGCCATGCTCTGCGAGGCGCACCGCCGGGCTGAGCGCGGCACCGACGTGGTCGTCGCCTTCGCGGAGACGCACGGCCGCCAGCACACGGCAGACCTCATCGAGGGCCTGGAAACTGTCCCGCGCGCGCGGATCGCCTACCGCGGCACCACCTTCGAGGAGATGGACCTCGACGCGGTGCTGGCGCGCAGGCCGCAGGTCGCGCTGGTCGACGAGCTCGCGCACACCAACGTGCCAGGGTCGCGTAACGCGAAGCGCTGGGAGGACGTGGAGGAACTGCTGCGTGCGGGCATCAACGTCATTTCCACGGTCAACATCCAGCACCTGGAGTCGCTGAACGACGTCGTCGAGAAGATCACCGGCGTACCGCAGCGCGAGCGGATCCCGGACGCCGTGGTCCGTGGGGCCGACCAGGTCGAACTGGTGGACATGACGACCGAGGCCCTGCGGCGGCGCATGGCACACGGCAACATCTACCCGCCGGAGAAGGTCGACGCCGCGCTCAACAACTACTTCCGCACCGGGAACCTGACGGCCCTGCGGGAACTGGCCCTGCTCTGGGTGGCGGACAAGGTCGACGAGGGCCTGCAGCGCTACCGCGCCGAGCACCACATCTCCGACACCTGGGAGGCGCGGGAGCGGGTTGTGGTGGCGCTCACCGGCGGGCCCGAGGGGGAGACGCTCATCCGGCGGGCGGCCAGGATCGCCGCACGCTCCTCCGGAGGCGACCTGCTGGCGGTCCACGTCACCCGCTCTGATGGCCTGACCGGGGCCAGCCCCGCCGCTCTCGCCACCCAGCGGCGCCTGGTGGAATCGCTCGGCGGCACCTACCACCAGGTGGTCGGCGACAACGTCCCCGCGACGCTGCTGGCCTTCGCCAGGGGGGAGAACGCCACCCAGCTCGTGCTCGGCGCCAGCCGTCGTTCCTGGCTGTCGGCTCTGCTCACGGGGCCCGGGATCAGCTGGGGCACGATCCGCGACTCCGGTGACATCGACGTGCACATAGTGACCCACTCGGAGATGGGCAGCCGTCATGTCCTGCCCCGGCTGCGGGGCAGTCTCACGCCGCGGCGCCAGTTCGCCGGGTACCTGCTGGCCGCGGTCCTCGCGCCGCTGCTCACCGTGGTCCTGGCCCAGGTCCGCGGTGGGGTCAACCTAACCAGCGACGTGCTCATATTCATGACGGCGGTCATCGCGGTGGCGCTCGTGGGCGGCGTCATCCCAGCGCTGCTGGAAGCCGTGGCGGGTTCGCTGCTGCTCAACTGGTTCTTCATCCCGCCTATCCACCAATTCACCATCGCGCAGGCGAACAACGTCCTCGCCCTCAGCGTGTTCGTCGTGGTGGCCCTCATGGTCAGCTATGTGGTGGACCTGGCGGCCCGCCGCACCCGGCAGAGTGCCCGCGCCACCGCGGAGTCTGAACTGCTCGCGACCACGGCCGGCAGCGTGCTGCGTGGGCAGCACGCGGTGGGGGCGGTGCTGGACCGGGTCAGAGAGGCGTTCTCCATGGACTCGGTGGCACTGCTGGAGACCGAAACCGACCAGGAGAACCCGGCGGGCCCGGCGGCCGACTGGACCGTGGCGGCTTCTTCCGGGAGCTCCCCTGTCACCAGGCCGGAGGACGCGGACGTGGAGGTTCCCGTGGGCCGCAACCGCGTGCTCGCGCTGACGGGGCATGCCCTGCCGGCCGCGGACCGCCGGGTGCTCGGGGCGTTCGCGGTCTATGCCGCAGTAGCGCTCGACCAGCAGCGGCTGAGCGCGGAGGCCGAGGCTGCCCGGCCGATCGCCGAGGCGGACCGGATGCGCACCGCGCTGCTCACCGCGGTCAGCCATGACCTGCGTACCCCGCTCGCCTCGGCAAAGGCGGCCGTGACCAGCCTTCGCTCGGAAGACGTCCAGTGGGGCGCGGAGGACCGCGACGAACTGCTCGCCACGGCAGACGAGTCCCTCGACCGCCTCGCGCAGCTGGTGGACAACCTGCTGGACATGAGCAGGCTGCAGGCGGGGGCGCTGTCGGTGTTCCCCCGGCCCGTGGGGCTTGACGAGATCGTGGCCCGGGCCCTGGACGACCTGGGCCCCACCAGCCGGGTGGCGACCGTGGACGTCCCCGACTCGCTGCCTGAGGTCCGGGTGGACCCGGGCATCCTGGAACGGGTGATCGTCAACCTCACCACCAACGCCCTGCGGTACTCACCCGCCGGTGTGCCGCCGCTGCTGTCCGCGAGCGCCCTGGGGGACCGGGTCGAACTGCGGGTGGTGGACCGCGGGCCGGGCATCCCGGCCGAAGACCGCGACCGGGTGTTCGTCCCTTTCCAGCGGCTCGGTGACACCGACAACACCACAGGAGTGGGGCTCGGCCTCGCCCTGTCCCGCGGGCTGACCGAGGCGATGGGCGGCACACTGGACCCTGAGGAGACCCCTGGAGGCGGTCTCACCATGGTGGTGTCCCTGCCCGCCTCAGTCCCGGAACAGGCTGGCACAGCCGACCCCGGCGTACGGGAACGGCTGAGTACCCAATGACCAGGGTGCTGGTGGTCGACGACGAGCCGCAGATCCTGCGGGCACTGCGGATCAACCTCCGGGTACGCAACTACGACGTGGACACCGCGGCCACGGGCAAGCAGGCGCTGGAGGCGGCCGCCCGCCACCCGCCCGACCTGGTGATCCTCGACCTGGGACTGCCCGACCTGGATGGCTCGGAGGTGATCGAAGGCCTGCGGGGCTGGAGCAACGTGCCGATCATCGTCCTGTCCGGGCGGGCGGAGAGCAGGGACAAGGTCAAGGCCCTGGACGCGGGCGCGGACGACTACGTCACCAAACCCTTTGGCATCGAGGAACTCCTCGCCCGGATGCGGGCCGCCGCGCGGCGGGCCAGCCCGGCCGAGGACGTCCCCCGGGTGCGTCTCGGTGACCTGGTCGTCGACCTCGCCGCCAAACGCGTCACCCGGCCCGATGGCAGCGACATCCGCCTGACGCCCACCGAGTGGCACCTTCTCGAGGTCCTGCTGCGCCACCCCGGCAAGCTGCTGAGTCAACGGCACCTGCTGGCCGAGGTCTGGGGGCCCGGATATGCCGACGCCACCGGGAACCTGCGGCTGTACATGACGCAGTTGCGCCGCAAACTGGAACCAGACCCAGCGAGACCCCGCTGGCTGCGCACCGAGCCCGGCATGGGCTACCGCTACCAGCCGGACGCCCTGCCTGGTGAGGACTAGCCGACCGCCAAGAGCACCACGAGCAGGATGACGACAACGACGCCTGCACCGACGGCGGCCATCATCACCTTGGTCCGCTGGCCCGCAGCAGCCGCGCTCCAGGTCGCCGTCGCCTCCGGATCCTCACCGTACTGGTGCGCGAACGCGCGGAACTCGGCTGTGTTGCGGGAGCTGTCAGCCTGGCCCTGTTCGCGCTCTTCTTGTTCGCGCATAGCCGCGACTGTAACCGAGGTTGCCAACGTACGGCTGGGACTTCGGGCAAACTGCGGAGCCTCCGGCGCTGGTCAGCGCTGATCCGGCATTTCCCAGTCAGCCACCGGCAGGACGGAGCGAGCGCCAGCGGGCAGTACTTCGGAGCGGCCGACCAGCCGGGAGAGCACTACCACACTGCGGGTGCGGACCACGAACGGCTCCGCGCCGATCCGCTCGACCACCTGCTCGAAGTGGCGCATGTCGGCGGCCCGGATGTGCAGCAGGGCGTCTGACTCGCCAGTGATCGTGGCCGCCGCCACCACCTCGGGGTGCTTGCCCACCGCCGCTGTGATGTCGGACGGCGAGGTCCGCCCGCGGCAGAAGAGCTCCACGTACGCCTCAGTCGTCCAGCCGAGCAGGCTCTGGTCGACGGTCACCGTGAAGCCGGTGATCGCGCCGGTGGACCTCAGCCGGTCCACCCGGCGCTTGGCCGCGGGAGCGGACAGCCCGACCCGCGCGCCGATCTCCGCATAGGTCGCGCGGCCGTCCTCGGACAGGGCCGCCACGATGCGCCGGTCCAGTTCGTCAAAGGCCACGCGGTGATCATCGCATGCCAGCAGGCCAGAAGGTTAGCGCGCAACTGGCTACTGGAGTACGACCACGGTCGCACTGAACCCGATCAGCGCGTCACAGTGCACGACGGCAGGGGCCGAGTTGCCAGCCGCTGTCGGCGACGGCGGGCTGCCAGGGACCGACCCGGGGCAGGCCGGCCTGGTCGAGGTCACGGTCGCCGTCCCGGGGCGGGCCGCCGTGAAGGACGCCCCTGTCGCGCCCAGCACCAGCATGAGCTCACCACTGGGCCGGGGAACGAGGACCGTTGAGCTGGCATGGATCGGCGACCACTTACGGTCCGGCGTGCCCCGCAGGATCACCAGGAGCGCTGACCCGCGCGTGAGGCAGAAGGTCTTGCCTGTGTCAGCAGTAGTAATGGTGAGCGGCTGGTGGGCGGGCTGGACGTGGGAGCCCTTGCAGGCCACATCCGAGACCGGCGCTGGTGTCGCCGAGGGTGAGTGCGTGTCCGGCGCTCCCGCTGTCCCCCCTGACGGCTGCTGCCCGCACGCGGACAACACAGCGCACGCGCCAGTGACCATTGCGAGACCGAGGACCGACACCCTGCGCATCGCATGACTCCTTTGGCTCTGAGGGTTCACAGCGGCGCCCTGAACCCGTAGCGTTCCAGACGACTCTTGGACGCAAAGCCCGAACAGGCGGTTCCCGGACCCCGCACTTCATGCGCTTCCGGTGTCCCCGCCAACGGCGGATTTACCAGAGCTATGTAGTCCTCCGCTCCTATTTTTACGTGTTTTTCGCAAATCTGGGCATTGACGCCGTATTACCAGGCAGTTAAGGTTCCCGCAAAAGCACCGATCGTCCTGCGGTGCTTGGCACTCCCTGCGCGCCAACCCCGGTAGCGCGAGCCCCCGAGCAGTGGAGGAATCCAAGTATGAGACCCAGTACCTCTGTCCGACGTTGGGTCACTCGCGGCAGCGTCGCCGCGTTCGCGTCCGTAGGCCTCGCTGTCGGCGTGATGGCTGGCGCCGGCTCAGCGCAGGCCTCGGCCGGCCACCACTCGGCGGTGGTCAACCCGTACTCGCCTGCCTACCACCACTCCTACCGGCACGGCGCCGTGCCGACCATCGCGCAGCAGGGCAAGATGAACGCCTGGTCAGCCGCCCACCACTCGAAGGCCAGTCTCCTGGCCTTCGGAGGCGGCATCGACGGCATCGGCGTCACCGACGGTACCGAGAAGGTGTACCTGGTCTTCTACTCCGGGAAGTGGGGCACCGAGACCCCCTCCGGCTGCAACGGCCTCACCAGCACCTGTACGTTCTCCGGCGACGCGAAAGGTATGGCGCCCCGCCTGCAGGAATTCTTCAAGGGCCTGGGCACCAACAGCGAGGCGTGGTCCACTGTCATGACCCAGTACTGCCAGGGTGTCTCCGTCGGTGCGACGTCGTGCCCAAGCACCAACACCCAGCACGTGGCCTACCCGACGGGCGGGGCAACACTGGCTGGCGTGTGGTACGACAGCAGGAAGGAACCGTTCACGGCCAGTGGGCACAACTTGGGTGTCCAGGCTGTTTCCGCTGCGGCGCACTTCGGCAACACCACGGCGGCGTCCAACCGTGACGCGCAGTACGTCATCGTGTCCGGGACCGGCAAGAACCCCGACGGGTGGCTGACCAACGGGTTCTGCGCCTGGCACGACTACAACGGCGACACCACCCTGAGCGGTGGCGCGGTCACCTCGCCGTACGGCGACATCTCGTTCACCAACCTGCCCTACATCCCCGACGCGGGCTCAAGCTGTGGCCAGAACTTCGTCAACTCCAACGGCCCCCTCGACGGCGTCACAATCGTAGAGGGCCACGAATACGCCGAGACCATCACCGACCAGAACCCGGCAGGTGGCTGGACCGACTCCTCCGGCGCCGAGAACGGCGACAAGTGCGCCTGGATCACCCCAGGCACCCCCGGCGGTTCCCACGACCTGACCCTGAGCACCGGCAGCTTCGCAGTCCAGACCACCTGGAGCAACAACGGAAGCCACTGCGCGGGCTAGCCAACCCATCCTTTCCAGGGGTCAGTAACAGCGGCCTGATCGCTGCCTGACACCGAACAGCGGGTGGCCACCGGATCCGGTGGCCACCCGCTTTTTTTACCCAGCTTTCGGGCATTGACCGGCTAATTGCCACACAGTTATCGTTCGGCCCAAGCACCTACATCGTGGTGCGTTTGCCCTCGCGCCTTCCCCGGAGTGCGCTTCCTTTTGTGCAGTGGAGGAATCCACGATGAGACCCATCAATCGTTGGGCCACTCGCGGCAGCGTCGCCGCATTCGCAGCCGTAGCCCTGGCGGGCGGCATGTCGTCCGCCGCCGGGGCACAAAATGTGCCAAGTCAAGGGTCACCGGCAAGTCAGCACTCAACAGTGACCAACCCATATTCGCCTGCCTATCACCACACGTACCGGCATGGGGTGGTGCCGACACTGTCGCGGCAGCGGCAAATGAACGCCTGGGCGCGGACCCACCCGCAGGGTCACGGCAAGGCGGCCAATGACCTGAACTATGGGGGCGGGATCGACGGGATCGGCGTGACTACCGGTCACGAGAAGGTGTACCTGGTGTTCTACGGGTCGCAGTGGGGGACTGCGGGCACCAACTCCAGCGGCGACACTACTCTGTCCAACGACCCCTCGGGTGAGGCGCCGTACCTGCAGGAGTTCTTCAAGGGCCTGGGCACCGGCGGTGAGCTGTGGTCCGGCGTGATGACTCAGTACTGCGACGGGGTCGCGGTCGGCGCCCAGTCGTGCCCGAGCAGCAACACCGAGCACGTGGCCTATCCGACAGGTGGCGCGCTGGCGGGTGTGTGGGTGGACACTGGCAGCGCCTCCCCGCAGCAGGCCTCCGGGCATCAACTGGGAGTGCAGGCCGTCAACGCGGCGGCGCACTTCGGTAACACCACGCCCGCGTCCAACCGTGACGCGCAGTACGACATCTTGTCCCCGACCGGCACCAACCCGGACGGGTTCAACACCCCGTCGGGGCAGTTCTGCGCCTGGCACGACTACAACGGCGACACCACGCTCACCGGCGGCGCCGTGAGCTCGCCCTACGGTGACATCGCGTTCACCAACGAGCCCTACGTCACCGACGCCGGCACCTCATGCGGCCAGAACTTCGTCAACAGCGGCAGCAACGGCAACAACGACGGCATGTCCATCGTCAACGGCCACGAGTACGCCGAGACCGTCACCGACCAGAACCCGGCCGGCGGCTACACCGACTCCTCCGGCGCCGAGAACGGCGACAAGTGCGCCTGGATCACGCCGGGCACCGCGGGAGGCTCGTTCGACCTCTCCCTCACCACCGGCACCTTCGCGGTGCAGACCACCTGGGCCAATGACGGCTCCGGCGGCAACGGCTCCTGCGAAGGCAGCCACCCCATCGTCACCAACCCCGGTAACACCGTCACCGTCACCAGCCCCGGGAACCAGACCGGCACCGTCGGAACGGCGGTCAGCCTGCAGATCCAGGCCAGCGACTCCGCGTCCGGCCAGACGCTGACCTTCAGCGCCACCGGCCTGCCAGCAGGGCTGTCCATCTCCTCCTCCGGCCTGATCTCCGGCACCCCGACCACGGCCCAGACCACCAGCGTCACCGTGACCGCCACCGACACCACCGGCGCCTCCGGCTCCGCCAGCTTCACCTGGACCATCAACCCCTCCGGCGGCGGCAACAACGTCATCGTCAACGGCGGGTTCGAGACCGGGAGCCTGTCCGGCTGGAGCTGTGGCGGCACAGCCCATGTCTGCAGCGTGACCACGAACAACCCGCACAGTGGCAGCTTCGCGGCGCTGCTGGGAGACCCGAACAACCCAACGAACACCACCTCCCAGATCAAGCAGACATTCACCGCGCCTGCTGGCAGCAGCCACGTGACCTTCTGGTACAACGTGAACTGTCCGGACACGGTCACCTTCGACTGGGCGACCGCGAGCCTGCGGGACAACACCGCCCTGTCAACCAGAACCATCCTGCCGAGGACCTGCAACACCAACAATGTGTGGGTCAAGGTGACCGCCTCGATCACGCCCGGCCACTCCTACACCCTCACGCTCACCAACCGCGACGACAACTACTTTGCTGACCCCACGGCCACCGAGTTCGACGACGTAAGCACGTCGTGACCCACTGAGTAAACCGGGCGGCCGTCATAATGACGGCCGCCCGGTTTATTGACAAAAGCTCACAAATTGATCTGATCTATGATTGCTCCATGCTGGACGTGACTCGGCTGCGCGTCCTGGCCGCGGTGGCCCGGCACGGGTCGGTGACCGCGGCGGCCCGGGCACTCAACTATGCACAGCCGTCCGTCAGCCACCACCTCGCGCGCCTGGAGGCGGAGACCGGCACCCAGCTCATCCAGCGCTCGGGCCGCAGTGTGTGCCTGACCGACGCGGGCCGGCTCCTGGCCGGGCGGGCCGAGGAGATCCTGGGCAGGCTGGATGCTGCCGAGCAGGAACTGGCCGCGCACCTCGGGCACCGTGAGGAGCGCATCCGCCTCGCCGGCTTCCCCTCGGCGCTGGCCACCATCGTGCCCGTCGCGGCCGCGCGGCTGCGCGCAGGGCGGCCCGACGCCGAGGTGCTGATCGCCGAGGCGGAGCCGCACGCGGCTGTGCGGATGCTCCGCAATGGACGGGTCGACGTGGCGCTCGTCTTCCGCTACGTCCAGGACGGCACGGCCATAGGCACGGCAGCGGAGGACTGCGAGGGAGTGCGCAGCAGAGTCCTGCTGGCAGAGCCAGTGCATCTGATAACGCAGAGTTCAGCTGATACGCCGGCCCCGTCCAGCCTCGCCGCCTACGCCCGCCACCAGTGGATCGCCGGCTGCGAACGCTGCCGCACCCACCTGCTCTGGCAGTGCGAACTAGCCGGGTTCACGCCGCACATCGCATTCACCACCGATGACGTCCTGGTCGCACAATCGCTCGCCGCGACCGGTCTCGGAGTGGCGCTCCTGCCCGACCTCGCCCTGCGGGCAGCCCGGCACCCGGGCATCCGTGCGGAGCCGCTGCCCGGCGCGTGCCGTGAGGTGCTCGCGCTGACCTACGGCGAGCCGCCCGACCCCCCGGCGGTGGACCGCCTGCTGGACTCACTCACACTGACAGCCACTCTGAGCAGGCCTGAACACCCCGCGTGACCTGGGTATGAAACGGGGGCCTAGCCGCAGCCCGGCCCGTGTCGTAAATTGCGTGCGGCGGGGCGTGCTGTGCCAGCCGCCGGGCACGCCAGTGGCTGGTCCCAGGGCAATGGAGGCATGGGATGAAGAACTGGTTGGCGACCGCTGGGCTCACCGCTGCTGTTACCGCAGCCCTCGGTCTTGCCCCCGTCACTGCGGCCTCGGCCAACGTGACATCCCTCACGACCACAAGGGTCACGCACACACCCCTGGTGGGGGTGGGCATCGGACCCATCACCGACTTCAGCAAGTCGAGCTCCTGCTCAGGCCAGAACTCCGAGGTCGAGCAGGCGGCCGACCCCGCCGGCAAGTACGTGTACGAGGAGTGGATGAGCTGCAACGGCGGCCTCGGGTTCGCCACCTCCAGCAACAGGGGGCAGACCTTTGGCACGCCGGTGACGCTCCCCAGCTCCGGAGCTGGGTGGGACCCATCGGTCGCAGTCGCACCGAACGGCACCGTGTACGCGGCGTTCATGACGAGCGGTGGCAACAACCAGAGCTTCCCGGTGGTGGAGGCCTCCACCGACCACGGCGCGACCTGGCCCCAGGTCACCCAGGTCATACCCAAGAAGACGGGCAACTGGGGTGACCGCGACTTCATCGCGGTCGCACCCAACGGGAATGTGTACCTGACCTGGGACTACGGCCCCAGTGCGGCCAAGGTGACGTTCATCTGCTCCCCCACCGGCAGCTGCTCGTTCGCCACCGGTGACCTCAACGAGGTGTTCCAGAAGTCCATCAACGGCGGGAAGACCTTCGGCGCCATGGTCCACGTCAGCCCGGGCTTCCCGGCCAGTGGCGCGGACAGCGGACCGATGGTCGTCGAGCCCAACGGCCAGATCGACATGGAATACCAGGGATACAAGGTCGTCAACCTCACGACCGACAAGCTGGGGACCGCCAACAGCTACTACACCTCCTCCACCGACGGCGGCACGACCTGGTCCACCCCGGTCCGCCTCGGCCCCGCGACCGTCACGATGAGCACCGCGGAGTGGTGGATAGACGGCGCCATCGCGATGGACGCCGGTGGCGACCTCTACGCGACCTGGGACACCCAGAGCGGCCACCAGGACATCGGCTGGCTCGCCTTCTCGACCAACCACGGCAAGACCTGGTCGCCAACTGTCCAGGTCACCACCGACGTGGACAACGCCACCCACATCATGGAGCCCGCCGGAGGCCCGGCCGGCTTCGCCTATGCCGGCTGGCTCGCTGACAACGCAACCGGGGGCTATGCCGAGTACCTGAGGGTGTTCTCGGTCACACAGGGCTGGCTGACCGCCCCGATCCAGGTCTCTCAGAGTTTTGGAAACAAGAAGACCTGGCCGGGTGACACCTTCGGCATCAACACCCTCCCCGGTGGCACCGCGGGAACCCAGCAGGTGGCGCTGAGCTGGGGCAGCGCAGTTGCGCCCAGTACCAACTCCGAGGACTACAGCTCGGTGGTCACCATCAGTGGCCTGAAGCACTGACGGCCTCCGTCCGGCCCGGGCTGACCGAATGGGTTGGCCCGGGCCTGACTTTTCGGGAGCAACTCCATATGCACGTGCATCCGCATGGTACAGTGGCCGTGCAAGTGAGAGTGCAGGGAGGCCAGTACTAGCACCCCAAGGCTCAGCGCCTGGTCTCCACTGCACTCTTTTAAAACGCCCGGGAGGGGTCTATGCGTGTTGAGAGTGGCGCGTCCGCCGCTGAACTGCCGGTGGCAAACTGGCGCAAGAGCAGCGCGAGCAACCCGAGTGGCTGCTGTGTTGAGATCGGCGAACTGCCCAACGGCCGGGTCGCCCTGCGCAACTCACGCGACAAGTCCGGGCCCGCGCTGGTGCATAGCCGCACTGAGGTTGCCGCGTTCCTGATCAGTCTGCGTGACGGCGAGTTCGACCAGTTGCTGGCCGACGGCGAGTTCGGCCACCTGCTGCTCGGCTGAGGGCTCACCCCGAGCCCATGTGACCTCACCCGGGCCCATGTGGCCGCATGGTTGCCGGAGAGTTACCTGTTATCAACTATTGCGCAATTAATTGGACAAGCCCCCAGCTAATGCAAATGTCCGGGCGTAGTCTCATTACCTGAGTATTGTCGCCACAGAGCGGACTGTGTCTTAGCCACTCACTCCCGGGCATAGACCGCCGGAGCGGAGGTCCTGGTGGGGAGGCCCGGGCGCACCGGCCGCCACTGGGCATTGGCAGCGGCCAGGGTCTTGCTGATCGCCGGGGTCGCGCTGGCGCTGGTGACAGTGGTGACACAACCAGCCGTCCGCTATGTGATCTACGCGGTGTGGATGTTGCCACTAGCCGAACTGGCACTGCTGGCGGCCGGGCTCGCACACTTCCGGTTCCGGTTCCGCGAAGCACGCCCCGGACGGTTCACCAAGCTCATCATCCAGGTCACCACCCTGGGCAACGAACCCGCGCGCGTCGGCGAGATCCTGGCGCAGATCCGCAGCTATGGCCTCACCATGGACTACGAGATCTGGGTGGTCACGGAACCGGGCTACCCGGTCCACTACCCACTGGCCGACCTGGTGCTCGCGGTGCCGGCAGACTTCAGCGCCCGGTCCAGGAAAAAGGCACGGGCGCTAGAGTACTCGCGGCTTACCCGCGGCCAACTCGGTCTCGACCGCGACGATGTCAAAATCCTTTTCAACGACGATGACGTCACCCTGACCGAGGGATACATCACAAAGGCCTTTGCCGCCGACTATGACATCTGTGAAGGCATAGTCACACCGCGGACGTCGTACGCGACCTGGCCACCCTGGCATTTCCTCGTCAGCCACGCCGATGACATTCGCACGCATGCATGCCTAGTATACTGCTCGGTATTCCAGGGTGTTCTGCGCCACCCACTGCATGTCCATGGGGAGGGGCTCACGGTCACCGGCAGAGCGGAGGGGCTCGTGACCTGGGACTGGCCGGTGACCGCATCAGAAGACCTCGTCTTCGGGCACCGGGCAGCCGAACGGGGCCTGCGGTGGGGCTGGTTCTATGAATACGTGGAAGTGACCTCACCGTGGAGCCTGCGCGACTACCTGGTACAGCGCCGGCGGTGGCTGTGGGGTGACATCCACGCGATCCGCAACCGCACTGTGGTGTCCCGGCGGGCGTCTTTCCTGATCCTGGGCAAATACGTGGCCGGGCTGGTGGCCTTGTTCTGTTCGGTGGCCGGGTGGTACCTGCGCATCACCGGACGGATCCCGGCCTCGGCGGGGGTCTTCGACTACGCGAAGCTGTCGGTGCTCAGCTGGGTAGCCGTCTTCTTCGCGTGCGGATGGATCGGTTCCGGCTCCGCCATTTCCGCCCGCAATGATGATTCGCGGCTGCTGGCAGCCGTGCTCGCAGTGGTGATGGCGCCGGTGAGCCTCTTGCTGACGTTCGCGGCGATCCTCATCCCATTTGCCCAGGGGAACCCGCGGTCCTTCGCCGTGATCCGCAAGACCTGGGCCGCCCGGTGAGGCCGCGGGCCAGGGCGCTGGCCATCGTCGCCAGCCTCGCCGTCGTGGTCGGCGGGTGCTCGGCCGCCGCGCACCTGCAGGCGCTCCAGCCGCCGCCACCGCACCTGCCCCCACCGCCACCACCGATACCTGCCCCGGTGGCAGCGCCGCGGGTGCAACTCGGGGTGGACCTCGACGCCTACAGCTACCGCGGGCAGAACGTCGTCGCGGCCGCGCGGGCAGACGTGGCCTACATCCGGAGCCTGCACGCCAACTCGGTCATGATCTCTTTCCCGTTCTTCACGGACGGGCCGGGCAACGCCGTCCACGCCACGGAAACGACCCCTTCGCCCCAGGCTCTCGGCACAGTGATCATGGCAGCCGAGCAGGCCCGCCTCTACGTGCTGGTGCGGCCACTGCTGGACGAGCGCACCCTGGGCAGGGCGCGGGCGGGCTTTGCGCCGCCGAGCCCGGGCCCCTGGTTTGCCAGCTACCTCAAGTTCCTGCTTCCCTACGCCGAGGTAGCCCAGAAGCTCCACGTACCGGAGTTCGCCGTCGGTGCGGAGCTGTCGAGTATCCAGACAGCACCCGACTGGAACCATCTGGACAATGCGCTGCGGCGACATTACCACGGGCAATTGTTCTTCACGCTGAACACGGCGACACAAGCTGTCCACGCCGGGGGCACCCACGCGCTCAACACGGTTGACGCCTATCCGCCGGTGTCAGCCAGCCACCTCACGGCGGGCTGGGAAAAGTACGACCGTGCCTTGCTACCGCACACGGTGCTGACGGAGGTGGGCATCGCCGCCGTGCGCGGCGCCGACGTGCAACCGTGGCACTGGCACTGGGACGTCACAACACTGGACCAGGCTGTACAGACGCAGTGGTTCACCGCAGCCTGCCACGCCGCCAAAGTCACCCACCTGGGCGGCATCTACTTCTGGTCCATGCCGCTGAGTGCGCCCGTCACACCCGGCCCCACACAGGCTTACCAGGGGGCCTGGGCATACGGCGCGGGCGCGACAGCGGTCGGGAACTGCTTTGCCTGGATCGGCGGGGGCCGGCAGGCATGACCACGGTCGAGTCCCGCGTAGGTACGGCCGAGCCACCCATGTCTGCGGCCGGGGGGCGCGCCACCGCGACCGTGCCGCGGGTGAGCACGCTCGACATCGACGTCTCCATCAAAGACGCACTGCGCATCTCCGACGCCGCCGTCTCCAGCGCGGTGCCCAAACCGGCGAAGATAGCCCTCCTCATCGCGGTCCTCACAGGCCAGGCGCTGCTCACGGTGCGGCTGATCCACCCCCACTACGCCTCTGGCGACGAGGGCCGCTACATCTACGCCGGGCACCAGCTCATCCACGAACTCTGGCACGGCGGGGGAAGCCCCTTCTACGAGAACTACTTCTCGGGGGCCCCCGTCATCTACCCCGTCATCGCGGCCATGGCGGACCACGTAGGCGGCCTGGTGGCCGTCCGCCTCATGAGCCTGGTCTTCATGCTCGCGGCCACCGTGACGCTGTTCGCGGCCACCCGGCGGCTGTTCGGCTACTCATCGGCGATCCTCGCCGCGACCCTCTTCGCGGGCCTTGGGCTCACCCAGGACCTTGGTGCGCTGGCAACCAGCGACGCCATGGCCCTGATGCTGATGGCGGCAGCCGCCTACTGTGCGGCACGGACCAGGGACAACAGCCCTCACGCCACTTTCTGGCTGCTGGCCCTGCCAGTGGTCCTGCTGCTGGCCAACTGCACCAAGTACATGACGGTCCTCTTCGACCCGGTGGTCATCGCGCTTGCCGCCCTGCAGGTAAGAGGTGGGTGGTGCCGTGCCCTCACCCGGTGCACGGCGCTGAGCGCCGCGGTAGCCCTCGCCCTCGCCCTGGCCCTGGCCCTCGCGGGAGGCTCATACCTGCGTGGCGTCCTGTTCTCGACGGTGGCCAGGCCGCCGGGAACCAACGTCATATTCGACATCCACCAGCAGACGCCCCGCACGATCGCCCTCGATACGTGGCAATGGATTGGCGTGACGATCGTCGGCAGCATCATCGCCCTCGCCGCCGCCCTCCTTTTCCGCAAGGACAAGAAAGCCGCCGCAACCGTGGCGCTGTTCATGCTGGCGAGCGTGGTCGTCACAGTTGCGGGACTCCACCTCCAGACCGACGAATCGCTGCGGAAACACGACGACTTCTCGGCCTGGTTCGCCTGCGCCAATGCCGGGTCCATCGCGAGCTACATCCGCTTCCGCGCACGCTCCGCATTGGGCACACTGGCTGGCGCCGGCATGCTCGCGGCCGCAGTGGCCTCGGGTGCCCATTACAGCAAGCTGGCCGGCACCACCTTTGAGGCCGGTGGCCCCCAGACGACACTCGAAGTTGCCGCGACGTTGCGCCCATACCTGGCCTCCGGCCACTACCGGTACCTGCTCGGCGGGTTCGACAACGAGCAGCTCCTCTACCTTGACCACTCACCCGTGCGCTGGTTCGACAACACCGACGACGTCTACATCAAGTACCCGATCCCAGGGCGGGGCGGTGATGAACAGGGCCAGACCCCTGGGCGGACCTGTTTCGGCCTCGCGCCGGGTTGCAGATACCTGGAGGGAATGACCGGTTACCGCATGGCGATCCATGCGCACTGGTTCGCGCTCATTTCTCTGTGGGGCGGCCACGGCACACCTCAGGATGCCGAGATTGCGCAAGCGGTGGAAGACACCCCTGGGTACGTGCTGCTAACGCGCATCGGCAGGGCACCTACCTGGGTCTATGCCCCGGACTACCCAGGTCTTGTCAACCGCTCGCCCGAAAGACACAGTGCCGCCGAAAGGCGCGGGCATTCGCATGAGCCGCGGCCCGCACACCACGGGTAGCCGGCACACTATGTCGCAACAGTGGCAGCGGATGTGGGTGAGTTCGATACCTGGGGGTGTATCGTGCTGTGTGCATCCGGTAACCGGGTGCGCCACCCGGCCCTGCCGGTACCGGCCGTCAACCCAGGCACCGGAAGCAGCATGAGCAGTCCGCAGCCTGACCCGCCGCAACCCCTGCATGGGCGGTTGGGCGACTCAGCTCCCGACTTCACCAGGGGCGGCCCGACGGTGCTGCGTCTGCTGCTGGGGACGCAGCTGCGCAGGTTGCGTGAGGCAGCCGAGATCGCACCAGAGCAGGCGGGCTACGAGATCCGCGCCTCCCGGTCCAAGATCAGCCGCTTGGAACACGGCCGGGTGAGTTTCAAGGTGCGTGACGTGAATGACCTGCTCACGCTCTATGGCGTCACCGACGACGAGGCCCGCGCCCAGCTCCTCGACCTGGCCCAGGCGGCCAATGCGGCGGGGTGGTGGGCCAAGTACAGCGACATCCTGCCCGGCTGGTTCGAGGGGTACCTGGGGCTGGAGGCCGCTGCCTCGCTCCTGCGTACCTTCGACCTGCAGTTCGTGCATGGGCTGTTCCAGACCGAGGGCTATGCACGCGCGGTGACCATGCTCGGGCACGAGTCCGCCCCCACAGCGGAGATCGACCGCTGGGTGAGCCTGCGGATGAAGCGCCAGGCAGTACTGGAGGCGGCTGACCCGCCCCGGGTCTGGACGGTGCTGGACGAAGCCGCGCTGCGGCGGCCGGTCGGCGGACGTCAGGTCATGCGCGAACAGATCAACCACTTGCGGGACATCGCGGAGATGCCTGCGGTCACGATCCAGGTGGTCCCGTTCGACCGCGGCGGCCACGCCGGCGCGGGTGGCTCGTTCACGATCATGCGGTTCCGGGAACCGGACCTCTCCGACGTCGTGTACCTTGAACAGCTCACCACCGCCCTCTACCTGGACGGCCGTGCGGACGTGGACCACTACATGGAAGTCATGAACCGCCTGTCTGCTGAGGCGCTCACCCCAGAGGACACCGGCCGGTTCCTCGCTGACCTCGTCACCGAGACCTGAGCCCCCTTGCCGTACACCGCTCCATCTCCTCACCTCATGCCGGTCATCGACGCCGCGCCCCCGCCACTCGTCTCGCTGTCCCCCGCTGGCGCCTATGTGGTGCTCGTGCACGGTGTGACACACCCGCCCATCGCCACGCTGGCACGGCCCTACCTGCCACTGGCCGGGCTGAGGGTCGATCCGGTACTGCGCGCCCGGCGGCGGGTACGCGCGAACACCGCTGTTTCCGTGGTGAGTGTCGCGGACGCGCGGGAATGCTTCCTGGACACCCCGGAGGGGGCACTGGTCGGCCTGCCCGCCTGGGCCCCGGACGGCCAGCGGTTCGCGTTCACGGTCGACGGCGCCGATGGGGTGGGCGTGTGGGTGGCCGACGCCGGCTCCGGTGATGCCCACCCCCTCACCGGGCTGACCGTGTGTGACGTCCTCGCTGGCGACCCCAGCCCGGGCGGGGGCGTGGTGACGTGGTCGCGCGATGGGAACTCCCTCCTGCTGCTCGCCACGCCCGCCGAACCACCTGTCCCGCCGCCACCGGACCCCGAGCCGCGGGTGCAGGAGACCGCTGGCCAGCGTTCACAGGCCGCCACCTACCAGGACCTGCTGCGGACACACGCCGACGAAGACCTCTTCGAGGCCCTGGCCACGTCGGTGCCCTGCCGGGTCGACCCCACCACCGGGAAACGGACCGAACTCGGCCCGGGTGGGCTCTACCACCGCGTGAGTGAGTCGGCCGACGGCAGGTACCTCCTGGTCCAGTCGCTGCGTCGGCCTTTCTCGTTCCGCGTGCCGTGGTTCTGGTTCGCCCGCCGCAGCGAGGTCTGGGATGCCACAGGGACGCCGCTGGCGGTCGTCGCGGACCTGCCCGCGAGCGAGGAGGTGCCGCGCCAGGGTGTCCCCGAAGGACCGCGCATGGTCAGCTGGGAGGAACGGGCCCCAGCCGCCCTGGCCTGGGTCGAGGCCCTCGACGGCGGCGACCCGACCCGTCCCGCTGAGCACCGGGACCGTGTCTTCCGGCTGGCCGCGCCGTTCGGCACCGCACCAAGCCATGCCTTCGACGTGCGCCAGCGGTGTCACGGCTGGTGGGACCTGGACGAACCACACCAGGTGGTCATGGTCGAGTACGACAGGGACCGCCGCTGGCAGACGACCTGGCTGTGCGACCTGGCCGCACCAGAACACAACCGGGTGCTGTTCGACCGGTCGGTCGATGACGCCTACGCTGACCCCGGTGCGCCACTGGTCACGCTCAAGGCGGACGGCTCGTGGACAGCGATACGCGACGGGAACGCGATCTACCTTCGCGGTGAGGGTGCCACTCCAGCAGGGAAGCGCCCGTTCCTCGACCGTTTCGACCTCTCCACACTGCTGACCACACGCCTGCACCAGAGCACTCCAGGCCGGGTGGAGCGCGTCCTTGGCTTCACCTCGCGCAACGGCAAGGAAGTAGTGCAGTGGCGGGAAAGCCCAACGGACCCGCCCAACCTGCACGCCGTCATGCTGGATGGGACAGGCTCCAGGGAACTCACGCACTGGCCGCATCCCTACCCGCAGTTCAGCGGCATCACCCGGCGGCTGGTCACCCACGACCGTGGCGACGGCGTGCCCCTGTCCGGCCTGCTGTACCTACCACCAGGCCACGACCCCGACACCGACGGGCGCCTGCCGCTGGTGATCTGGGCTTACCCCCTCGACTACGGGAACGCGCAGACCGCGGGTCAGGTCCGGGCCGGCACGGGTGAGTTCGTGCGCCTGAGCGCGCTGGGACCGGTCCTGTTCGTGCTGGGTGGCTACGCGGTGCTCGCCGATGCGACCATGCCGGTGGTGGGAGACCCGGAGACCATGAACGACACCTATGTCGAGCAGGTCACCGCCGCCGCACGGGCACACATCAAGGCACTGGACGAGGCCGGCGTCATCGACCCCACCAGGGTGGCGGTCGGGGGTCACAGTTACGGCGGGTTCATGACCGTCAACCTGCTGGCGCATACCGAGGACTTCGCCGCTGGCATCGCCCGCAGTGGCGCCTACAACCGCACTCTGACGCCATTCGGCTTCCAGACAGAACGGCGCAACTTCTGGGAGGCCACCGCGGTCTACGACCAGGTCTCACCATTCCGGTTCTGTGACCAGATCAAGACGCCGCTGCTGTTGGTCCACGGCGAGCAGGACGACAACCCCGGCACGTTCCCGATCCAGTCCGAGCGGATGTTCCAGGCGATCCAGGGGAACGGGGGCACGGCCCGGCTGGTCATGCTGCCCCACGAGGACCACGGCTACAACGCCAGGGAATCGGTCATGCACGTGGTCGCCGAGGAGTTCGCGTGGCTGGGGCGCTGGCTTGGCCCAGTCTGCGGGGACAGCGACGCTAAAATGCCCGCGTGACCGATCGCCCACTCACCGATCGCTCGACCACTGGCCGGTACTCCACCGGCCAGTCGCTTGCCGTACGACTGACCGTGCCCGGCATGTTGCGGGTGCCTGAAGTCACCGCCTACTTCTGGGTGATCAAGGCCCTGTCCACGGCTGTGGGCGAGTCGACCTCGGACTTCCTGGTGCACCAGATGAACCCGGTGCTCGCGGTCATCTTGGGGTTCATCGGCTTCGTCATCGCCCTGACGCTGCAACTCTGGGTGCGCCGGTACATCGCCTGGACCTACTGGCTCGCGGTGGTGGGTGTCGGCGTGTTCGGCACCATGGCCGCTGACGTACTCCACGTCGGTTTCCACGTCCCCTATGCAGTGTCGAGCACGCTGTACGCCATCATGCTGGCGGCAGTGTTCATAGCCTGGGCGAAGACCGAGAAGACCTTGTCGATCCACAGCATCGACACGGCACGCCGCGAGGCCTTCTACTGGGCGGCCGTGGTGGCGACCTTCGCGATGGGCACGGCACTTGGCGACCTGAGCGCCTTCACCCTGCACCTGGGCTTCCTGCGTTCTGGCATGCTGTTCGCCGCAGTGATCGCAGTCCCCGCCCTTGGCTACTGGATCTTCCGCCGGGCCCCGATCCTCTGCTTCTGGTTCGCGTACGTGACCACCCGCCCCCTCGGGGCCTCGTTCGCGGACTGGATGGGCAAGCCACAGAAGCTGGGCGGCCTGGGCTGGGGCGACGGACCGGTCGTGGCGATGCTGTCGGTCTTCATCTTCGTCCTGGTTGGCTACCTCGCTGTCACGCGCCTCGACGTCCAGCAGTCGACTGCCTCCCAGCGCGTCCAGCAGGCCACCGCCCGCCGCCGTGGTGGCGCCCACGCCCGCCCCCGCGGGACTGCGCGCCCGCCAGTGCGGCACCAGGGGCGCGCAGGCCACACGGCATACTCAGCACCCACGGCACATCCGGCACCCACGGCACAGCGGGCTCCGGGGGCGGAGCAGACCTACGCCCTTCCCAAGCGCACCCCTCGTATACGCGAACTGGCCGACGACGACGCCACAGGCTGACCGGGGCCTGGTCGCAGGCCCTCCGGTGTCACTCACCATCCCGGGGCGATCTCCAGTCCGCACGCGCGGAGTGCCTCGCGCTTGGCCTGGCCGACGTGCCCCACTACGACGACCGCCTGGACAGCGCCGCGCCGGCCTGCTTCGGTAAGGCCCGCCCGCAGCAACACCCACCGCCGCCACCCTTGCGCTCCCACCTCATCGAAAGCGGCCGTGGCTGGGCAACGAACGCAACTCCCGCAACAGGGACCACTCAGACCCGACGAGTATCAAGCGTTGGCGACCACCACGATGATCGATGTGAGCTGGCGGACAAAAGATTCTCCTCGCCGGTACAT
>DASYYE010000461.1:0-2376 GCA_035946955.1 Streptosporangiaceae bacterium
GCGGCTGGCCTACGAGGGGCTGTCCAACCCGGAGATCAGCACGCGGCTGTTCATCAGCCCGCGCACGGTCCAGTACCACCTGCGCAAGGTCTTCACCAAGCTCGGCATCAGCTCCCGCGGCCAGCTCCACCGCGTCCTGCCTGGCGACGCGGACACCATGCGGCAACGCTGAACCAGCAAACAAGGAAGCCTGCTGACATCCCTGCTTTTGACCATGCTGGGCGGAGCGGCTGATTACGGCGTCTCGGACGCATCCAAAAGCAAGAAATCTAAGACCTGAAATTCACGACTCAATTCTTGGCTCAGACCGGACGTGCATCGAAGTTTCGCGCTGACTCTCGCGGAGAAAACAATTGCGCAGGGCAGGTCCGGTACCGGAGAGCTCCGAAATGATTTCCTCAGCGGTGGGTCGTGCGCTCATGAGACGCTCGGGGCGCAGGCCGCTCGGCATCCCGTGATCACGCTGACTCATGACGTCCAGACTCGTCCGTGCGCTTCACGACAATGTGCCTGGAGGCTTCGGGTGCGGCCCTACGCGGCAGACGACGTGCGACCAGACTCGTTCTTACGGTCGCCTGAACGTTATGAAGGCGACGACTCTTCTTCCTCCCGTCGCGCGGCCGAGCCCGACCGGGCCGATCGAGCGGGTCATGAGCACGGTGATCCGCAGGCTCTCCTGGAGCAGGCTGTCTGACCCCTGGGTCGCGGTCACGGTGTCCGGCCTCGGCCTGCTGCTGGGCATGCTGGTCGCGGTGACGGCGCCGAATAACGGGACCGTGAACGTCAGGCTGCCGCTGTCGTCGTTCCTGCCGTCGCTGGGCCACGACAACGGCGTCGCGATGGCGATGCTCTACACCGGGGACGTCCTGGCCTGTCTCGGGCTGGCGGGGATGCTCTGGGCGCACAGCCAGGGCTGGCGCCCCGACCCGCGCCGACTGCTGCTGGTCAGCGCGGCCATCGTCGCGGTCAGCGTCAGCCTTAGCCCGGTCGGCTCCTCCGACATCGCCAGCTACGCCGCTTACGGCCGCATCGCCTCGCTCGGCGGGAACCCGTACCTCACCAGCCCTTTGCGCTTTCTGGGCGCCCACTCCGCGTACACGCAGGTCGTGGACGTGGTGTGGAAGGGGCAGCGGTCGGTGTACGGTCCGATTGCCACGGCGATCCAGTCGCTGGCGGCGTGGGCCGGCGGGGCGAACGTGGCCACCACGATCTGGATTTTGATGATCGTTAACGGTGCGGTGTTCGTGGGGGCCGGTTACCTGCTGCTGCGCACCTCCGATGACCCGGTGCGGGCGACGCTGTTCTGGGCGGCCAACCCGGTCATCATCCAGCAGCTGGTCGGCGGGGGGCAGATCGACACGCTGGTGGCCGCGGGGGCGATCTGCGCGATCCAGGTGGCGCGGCGGGTCTCGGGGCTGTGGGGCGACGTGCTGGTCGGGGTGCTGATCGGCGCGGCGTGCGGGATAAAGATCAACGCGGTGCTCATCGGGATCGGGCTGGCCTGGCCGCTGCTGCGCCGGCACGAGTGGCTGCGCATCACCCGGATGACCACGGTGGCGCTGGCGGTGTTCGCGGCCGAGTACAGCTTCTACGGCCTGGACGCGCTGCGGTCGACCCTGGCCGGGCTGAAGTGGGTGATCATGCCCTCGCCGTGGCGGCTGTTCCAGATGGCCGCCGAGGCGCTGGGCATGCACCAGGCCACCACCACGACAATCATCGGCTTCTTGTGGCCGGTGGCGATGTTCGTGCTGGCATGGTTCATCTACCAGCGGATCTCCTCCGACCAGCCGCGCGAGATCGTGGCCCCGTTCGCGCTGACGTTCGCCTGGGTCCTGGTCGCCCCCTGGGTGTTCGCGTGGTACACCGCGATCGCCTGGGCCACGCTCACCCTGGTCCCGCGCAACCGGATGACCCGGTGGCTGACCATCGTCACCGTCTGCCTAGCCCTCTGGCATTCCAACGGCGGGGGCAATGCTCCGGCGCGATAGCGAGGTCAGGCTCGCGATCCTGGACCGCGGGACCGAGCGCACCGAGCAAGCCGCTCAGGCCCAGCCGCTCCGCGCGGCCTGGGGGGCCGTTCTGCGGCGGCACTGGCTGGCGGTCGCGCTGCTGGCCGCGGGCCTGGTACTGCGGGTGCTGGCCGAGCTCGCCTACCGCCCCGCGCTGTTCTACATCGACACCACGCGGTACCTGTACAACGCCGCCAGGGGCATGGACCCGGTCGGCTACAAGGCTCTGCTGCGGGCGGTCTTGCTGGTCGGCAACTTCGACGCGGTCGCCGCCGTCCAGCACCTGCTGGGCCTGGCCATGGCCGTGGTCATCTACCTGCTGCTGCGCCGCCGCGGCGTGCCCCGCTGGCTGGCCGCGCTGGCCATG
>DASYYE010000462.1:0-2835 GCA_035946955.1 Streptosporangiaceae bacterium
ATCCGCCGCCCCCCGAAGTGCAGGCTCCAACTGCGAGCCCTGCCGTGATCGCAAGCCCGGCCGTAACCCAGGAGCCGGGCCCCATCCGGCGCACTGGCCGGCTGGTCTGCCCGCGCGACATCTATTCAGCCGCCGGTGACCCTGCTGTCAGCGTGGTCGCCGTACATGTCACGGGCGCCCATCGGGGGACCGCCACGGCGGTCCTGCATGCCCGACAGTGCCGAGAGTTCGTTGTAGCCACCACCGCGTCCGGGACCGTTCGGCGGGCCGTCCTGCCCCATCCGTGACTCCAGTGCGCCCGAGCCGCCCATCCGGGAGTGGCGCTCACGTGGCGGGCGGACACTGACCCGCCCGGCGATAGCACCGAACATGACCGTGCCCAGGATGGGTGTGCGGAGCTGGCGGAGCCGGCGGATGCAGTCGGCCACCCCGTCCCTGGTGGTGCGCTCGGTCTCGACCGTGAGCACCGAGGCGTCAGCGAACTCCGCCAGCGCGAAGGTGTCGGCACCCTCTTCGGTGGCCTGCACCTCGATGACGACGTAACGCACGTCGCGGCGCAGCCGCGAGATCAGCTCGCGTGCGGTGTCGTGACGGAGGTAGACGGCCAGCGATGGGTCAGCGCCCGGCGTGATCACCCAGAGGCCCGGCATACCCGCGGGCGCGCGCACCACGTCGCGGACGGTGGCGCTGCCGGTCACGAGCTCGGCCAGGCCCGCACCGGGCTCGCCGACCCCGAGGAGGTCGGGTGCGACCGTGCCGTTCAGGGCCGCGCAGACGAGGACCACCTCGGTGTGGGTGCGGGCGAGGGTGGCAGCCAGGTTGGCCGCGATCACGCTGCGGCCCGCCCCACCCGAGGTGCCCGCTACGAGCAGGACGTGGTTGCCCTCGCCCAGCGAGGCGGAGATGGAGTGCGCCAGTTCGGTGAACTCGTGGCCGAGCTTGGACCGTGGCGAGGCCAGCGAGATCTCCCGGCCGAACGTGCCGGCAGGCAGGTCGAGCAGGACCGGCGCGTCGATCAGGCGTGCGATGTCGGACGGCCCGTGGATGCGCTTGTCACGGCGGTCCATGAAGAACCCGATGATCAGGCCCAGCACCAGGCCGCCCACGACCCCGCTGGGCAGGATGATCAGCTTCTTGGGGCTGGTCGGCTTACTCGGTGCCGACGCGGGGGTGATGATGCTGCCGCCCGAGAGGTTGCCAAGACCCGCCGAGGCGGTGGCAACCTGGTTGCTGAGCGTCTGGATCTGGCGCCCGAGCAGGTGCACCTGGTTGGTGTCGGTGACGCGCTGCGCTGAGGTCCTGGGGAGTCTGGCGATCGCGCTCGACAGCTGGCCCAGCTTCGTGGTGTCGGCCGCCTCTGTCTGCTCGAGGGACTTCACCGTCGAGTTGATCTGCTGCGCAGCGGTGGCGCTGCGGTTGTTCAGGTAAGCGGTGGCGAAGGCCTGCGCGCACTGGGCGGACCCGGCACCAGTTGTCCAACTGCAGGCGATGTCCAGGATCGAGGAGTTCGGCGGCACCGTGACCGCGACGTGCGAGGCGAGCTGGAACGGCGGGAGGTTGCTGTGCATGATCTTCCCAGCCTGCCCGGCCACGTTCAGCGAGGTGACGATCTGCGCCTCGGTGTCGAGGTTGACCTGCAGGCTCCCGGTGCGGCCGTTGGCGACCACGTTGTTCGACAGGCCAGCAACCGGCACGACACTCACCGCTGCCATGGCGGTGTAGGACTTGGGGGCGACAGTGGCGTAGCCGAACGCCGCAACGCCACCAACCACCGTGAGGACCAGCACGATCCACCAGCGGCGGCGTAGCCATGAGAAATAGTCGGCCGCCTCGTAGGAGTCCGGCTGTTGGGCTGGATTCATGCTGCGGTGCTCCTCACTGTCACCTATTTCCGCTCACTACGCTTGTCGCGGCTCGCCCGTTGTCGCCTGGCACCCGGCCGTAAGCTGCCGCACCTGGTGCGGTAGCCGTGCCCTGCTCCGGCCCTGCAGGGCTGACCGTTGGCGGTGCCGCCGACGGAACTGCTGAAGGCGAACTCGAAACCGGCCTTGCGAACCCTCACCAGCGCGGCGGCCCCTCCCCTGCACCGTGCGGGGTTCCCAGTGCCTCCCATCAGATGACATCTGATCTTGTAACGAGCCATATCAGAGTACAGTGCGCTACGCACCCAGGGGTAGCGAGCACACATACGTCAACAATACGGGAGAAGACACTCTCTGTGACGCGTTTCAACCATCTATCCCATGATCGTTCTCACTCCTGGTCAGAGTGCAGGCAAAGCCTGCTTGCAAGACGCTGCGTCACTCTTGAGGAGCCCTAAGTTACCGCCAGAGCCCGGCCGCGTGAGCCGGTTCAGGCTGGTGGAAGGCGAGTCCGCTACCGTCCATTCCCCGGCCATGGAGACTGCCCTGCCCGCTCTGAGCACTCCCGACAGTAACGGCAACGCCAAGGAAGTACCCCCGCAGCACCAAGGGTGGCATCCGTTAAGCCGTACCTCATTGCATCAGGACAGACACGGAACGTGTGCAGCCCATCATGCCAATTGACAAGATAGGGAAATAATCCCCGCACGGCCCGCCAGAGATTCCTCCTGCTCGCCCGGCCACCCCAATGAGGACACCAATCCCGCTTACCCCCGGCACGGCCAATTCGGCGGCCTGTCACGCTCAATCGGCCCTCACTATTGGCCTCTTCCGCTGACCGGAAAATGTAGGGCCGTAACTGGGTGTGCGGCAGCGCCGGCGGAGCCGGCTGTTTTGGCTTGCCGGTGGGTGGGGTGTCTTGTCAGGCGGCGGGGGTGAGGGTGACGGTGTAGCCGAGGGCTTGGAGCTGGCG
>DASYYE010000463.1:0-54620 GCA_035946955.1 Streptosporangiaceae bacterium
AGCCGGTCACCGGTCCCGGTGGCTGATCCGCCAGCAGCCTCCTGGCCTGCTCGACCAGTGCGGCGACCTGCTTGACGTGGTCCTCCTCCGGCTCGGTGAGCGGCGGCCGGACCGGGCCCACATCGAGGCCCTGCGCCCGCACCGAGGCCTTGACCAGCGACACCGAGTACCCTGCGCGGAGTCGGCGCAGCTCGGCGAATGGCTGGTAGAACGCGTCGAGCAGGAGGTTGACGCGCGCGCCGTCGCCGCGCCGCAGCGCGTCGTGGAACTCCATCGCGATGTCCGGGGCGAAGCAGAAGACGGCCGACGAGTACAGACTGACGCCCATGGCCAGGTAGGCCAGGCCGGTGACCTCCGCGGTGGGCAGCCCGTTGAAGAAACGGAAGCCCGCCGCGAGGCCGCTGACCCGCACCGCGCCGATGATGCGCTGGAGCAGGTCCAGGTCGCCGTAACCGTCTTTGAACCCGATCACGTTGGGCCGCCGCGCGAGCGCGACCACGGTGGCGGGCGCGAAGATCGCATTGTCCCGCTGGTAGAGGATCAGGTCGAGGCCGGTGGAGTCGGCGAGCGAGTCGTAGTGACGGCGCAGCCCGGCCTGCCCGCCGTCCACCAGGTAGGGGGGCATCACGAGCAGGCCGTCCACCCCGGCCTGCTCGGCCGCGTGGACGAAATGGCGGGCGAGGGTCGTCCCGTACCCGATCCCGGCCACCACGGGAACCCGCCCGCCGACTTCCTGCACTGCCGTGCTGACCAGGGCGGCGAAGTCGTCTGGGTCGAGGGAGAAGAACTCCCCCGTCCCGCAGCAGGCGAACACCGCACCGGGGCCGGCTGCCAGCCGGGCACGCAGGTGCTCACGGAAGACGTCCGGGTTGACCCGCTCGTCTGGTTGGAATGGGCTGACCGGGAAGAAGAGCAGGCCGCGGAGGCGGTCAGCCAGACCCGCCCGCGGCCGCTCCTCATGGGCGGCCGGGTACATGAACGGCCATTCCTGTCATCCTTTCAGGGATCCGGCCAAGAGGCCTTTGGTGAAGAAACGCTGGAGGAACAGGTAGACCAGGGTGCTGGGGACGAGAAGGATCAGCGCGGCGGCGAACTTGACCCCTTGCCCGAGTTCGTCGCTGCTCTGCAGGTTCGTGACCACGAGCGTGAGTGTGTAGAGGTTGGGTGACTGCGCGACGAGCAGCGGCAGGAGGTACTGGTCCCAGACCATCAGGAAGCCGAAGACCGCACAGGTGCCGAGCGCTGGCCGGGACAGCGGCAGGATGACGCGCACCAGCACCGCGAGGTCGCCCGCCCCATCGATCCGTGCGGCCTCCTCGAGTTCGGCGGGGATGGTCTTCATGAACCCCGTCAGCAGGTAGATGGGCAGGGCCCAGCCGACCAGCGGCAGGATCAGGCCGCCGTAGGAGTTGATCAGGGTGCCACCGGTGAAGGGCACGGGGATCTTGCCGAGCACGAGGTAGGTGGGGATCGCGATGACCTCTTCCGGCATCATCAGGGTGGCCAGGACCACCAGCATCACCATCCCGGCCCCCAGGAACCGCTTGCGTGCCAGCGCGTATGCGGCGAGCGTGCTGACCGACAACTGGAGGGTCACCCCGGCGGCCACGACGATCAGCGAGTTGACCAGCCCGCGCCCGGCCCCGTAGTGCCATGCCTGGGTGAGGTTGGCGAGCGTGGGCCTGGCCGGCAGTAGGGAGACCTGGCCCAGTTGGTGCTGTGTCGCGTCGAGCGCGGTGGACACCAGTGACCACAGCGGCATCATGAACACCAGCAGGACCAGGACTATGAGCACCAGGCGCACCGCGTGGCGGGCGGTGCGGCCCCGCGGCATGCGCAGGCCGAGGGCGGTGGGCTGGTCGCTCATCGTGCCGCCTTCCTTGGTTGGGCTGACCGGGGATGGGCGGGCCGCCTAGGTCTCCACATGCCTGCGCCACCAGCGCACCAGGCAGGTCACGGCCACGGTGGTGAGCAGCAGCAGCGTGGAGATGGCACAGGCGTATCCGAGGTCATTGCCCGCCACACCGGTTTGGTACGCGTAGGTGACCGGGGTCTGTGTCGCCCCGGCCGGGCCGCCGCCGGTGAGCACGTAGACCTCGGTGAAGACACGCAGGCCCTGGATGGTGCCGAGGACGATCACGATGGTCGTCACCGGCCGCAGCTGGGCCACGGTGACATGGCGCAGCCGGTTCCAGGCGTTGGCCCCGTCGAGCGCCGCCGCCTCATAGAGGTGCCGGTCGATCCCGGCCAGGCCCGCCAGGTAGATCAGCATGTCGTACGGTGCGGCCTTCCAGACCTGGACGAGCATCACCGAGGCAAGTGCGCTGTGAGGGCTGGACAGGAACGGGAACGGGCCGAGGCCGACGTGACCGAGCAGGCCGTTGACCGAGCCCGACGGCCCGGGGAAGAGCAGCGTCCCCCACAGTTCCGCGACCACCACCATGGCGGTGACTACCGGCAGGAACACGGCGGTGCGGATGACCCGAAGGTGCAGGGCGGGGCCTTCGAGCAGCAGGGCTAAGGCGAAGCCCAGCGCCATGGACGCGCACACCAGGCCCACCGTGTCGATTGCCGTGTGTGCGAAGGCCGAGCGCAGCGCGGGGTCGGTCATCACCTGCCGGAAGTTCGCCGTCCCGGTCCACTGGTTGCCCAGGTAAGGGCGCACATCGAAGAAGCTCAGGTAGGCGCCCCAGACCGTGGGCCAGAACTTGAAGACGCCGATCGTGGCCAGCGCTGGTGCGAGGAACACCCATGGGGAGGTCCGTGCACGCACGGACCTCCCCCACTGCGGTATGCGGGACCGCACCGCACCCGGCGCCGGGGTGCTCGGCGCCGGGGCGGTACCCATCCTCCGGGCAGCCGCAGGCCACCTGGGACGTGGCGGCTTGCCTGCCGCCCGGGGAGACGGGGTCACGAGCCCGGCATTGCGGGCACTGGCGGTATGCACCTCGGCGTCCGTCAACCGCCGAACACGCCCTGCTGCTTGAGCAGCGTCGTGTACTGGGTGGCCAGCGCCTTCAAGGTGGTGGCAGGGCTGGAGCACTGGGCGAGCATCTTGTTGAGCGCGTCGGAGGTGTCCTGCCGGTAGACCTCCCAGTCGGGCATGTAGTCCGGCTCGTAGCGCCCGTGCTGGGTGTACTCGTGCTCTTCGAGCACCCAGCGCGGGTCGTTGTGGTGGATGGCGGCGGTGTTGACGGTCTTGTCCACCGACAGCCGGACGACGGTGGCGGCCGGCACCGCCGTCATGCCCAGTTGCTGCGCCTGGGGCGTGATCAGGAACTCGGCGAGCCGGGTGGCCTCGTCCGTACGCTTGGACCCGGCCATCAGGTAGATGTTGGTGCCCTCGGCGAGGGTGTCCGCGTTGGCCACGCCCGGCGGTGGGGCCATCGCCGTGAACTTCCCCTGGACAGGGCTCGCGTCAAAGGTGGCGAAGGCATACGGCCCGGTCAGGTACAGGCCGGTCAGTCCCGTTTCGAACGCCTTGTTCGCGTCGGTCGTGAGGTCGTTCAGTGCCCCCGGCTGGACCACCTTGTCAGTGCAGAACAGGTTCTCGAACCACTGGGCGGCCTGTACCGCCTGGGGGGAGTCGATGGCGGGGACGTACTTGCCGGGCCTGGTCTGGGTGAAGTACTGCCCGCCGGCCTGGTACAGGAACGTGGTCCAGAACCAGGAGACGTAACCCCTGGTGGTAGACCCGGGGACGGTCAAGCCGTAGGTGTGGACGCTGCGGTTGCCGGTCGGGTTGCCGTGCGTGAACGCCTGCGCGGTGCTCACGATGCCGGCCCAGTCCGTTGGCGGCTTCAGGCCGAGCTTGTGCGCCCAGTCGGTGCGTTCGAAGAGCAGGTCGGCCTGGGCCGAGAACGGCACTGCGTAGAACTTCCCGTCGCTGCCCCTGGCCGAGTCCCAGGCAAGGCTCGTGACCTCGTCCGACCCGGTGATGGCGGAGCGGTCGACCGGCTGCAGGATGCCCTGCGACTGGAAGGCGCCGAGCTGGGCCGCGTCGTCGATCACCACGTCAGGCAGGTTGTGGGCGGCGGCGGCCGCGTTCAGTTTGGTTTCGAAGTCGGTCAGCGTCGAGAACATGCTGACCTTGATCCCGGTCTTCTTCGTGAATGCGCTGAAGATGGCCTGGTATGCCTTGGCTGAGTCGGTCGCCCCGCGGACCCAGACCTGCAGCGGCCCGGAGGCGGTTGCCGCAGACCCGGTGGCGCATCCGGCGACAGCGGCGGCTGCTGCTACCGCTAAGGCCAGGCTTGCCCGGGCACCCCGGCGCCGGTGCTTGTGTGCCGAGTTCACACGCATGGGCACCTCCATTCATATACATGAATATCAGATATATTTCTGATTGGCTGGACCATACGCCTGGCGCTACCCGGGGTCAAGGGTTACCGGGCACGGCCTAGGCCGCGCCCTGTCCACTGGAGGGCCCATTGGGCACCCTGAGCTGCGCGCCCAGTCCGCCGTCCACCGGGAGGACGACGCCCGTGATGTGGTTGGCGGCCGGTGAGACCAGGAAGACCGCCGCATCGGCGATGTCATCGGGCGTGACCGAGGTGCGCAAGGGCAGCGTGGCATTCCGGTCAGCCACCTCCGACACCGCCGCGGGGGCCAGGCAGTTGACGCGGATACCGAACGGGCCGAGTTCCACCGCCATGGCACGGCTCAGCGCCTCGACGCCACCTTTGGACGCGTCATACAGGCTCTGTGCCGGGTGCGCGCGTGTCGCCCCGGGGGAGGACAGGTTGATGATCGTCCCTGGGGTGCGTGTCTGGGTCCACGCGCACGCTGCCCTGTGGCTGAGCAGGTAGACGGAACGGAGGTTCGTGGCCAGCATGGCCTCGAACATCTCGGTAGTGGTCTGCAGGAACGGGATCCGTATGCCGGTGAGCGCGGCATTGTTGACCAGAGCGGTGATGCCGCCGGAGGACGCCAGTTCCGTGAACAGGTCGTCGGCGAACACCTCATCAGCCACGTCGCCGGGCACGGGCAGGATGTGGGCTACGCCACCGAACTCCTTGCGTAACCGGGCCGCGTCGAGGTCGACGGCCACGACCTGGGCGCCAGCCTGGGCGAAGCGGTAGGTCAGCTTTCGCCCGATGAGCCCGACGGCCCCCGTGACGACTATCCGGGCGTCGGTGATGCGGGGAAGACAGGAGGTTGCCGGGCCTTCTTCGTGCATGGGAGCTCCACTGGGTGTTCACGTGGATGAAAGCGTTCTTGTATAGTGATTTGAAGTTACGGTGGGCGCTATGGCCGGTCAAGGCACTGAACATGGGGATCCGTACCAGGTGGCCATCACACGACAGGGGAGGACGAGATGGCCCGGGGTCGAGTGGGCAGCGAAGGCACCCAGCCGGTGAAGTCGGCTGTCCGCACCATCGAGCTGCTCGAGTTCTTCGGCCGCACACAGACGAAGCGGAGCCTCGGCGAGATCCACGCGCGCCTCAACTACCCCAAGAGCAGCCTCTACGTCCTGCTGCAGACGCTGATCCAGCTTGGCTGGGTGGAGACCGACCAGACCGGCCTGCTCTACGGGCTGGGCGCAAGGGCGCTCCTGGTCGGCAGCGCGTACCTCGACGGCGACGAGATGGTCAAGCTCGCCGGCGCCGCGATGGACCGGCTCGCCCGGGAGACCACCGAGACGGTCCACCTCGCGCGGCTGGACCGGACCGATGTCGTCTACCTCGCATCCCGCGAGTCCGAGCACTACCTCCGGCCGTTCTCACGGGTGGGGCGGCGCCTGCCAGCGCACAGCACCGCACTGGGCAAGGCACTGCTCGCCGAACGCAGTGACGACGAGCTGCGGGAGTTGCTGCCCGAACAGCTGGAGGCGCTCACCGAGCGCACATGCACGAGCCGCGACGCATTGCTCGAGGACCTGGCCAGCACCCGGCGCCGCGGCTATGCCACCGAGCGGGAGGAGAACACCCTGGGCCTGTCCTGTTTCGGGGTGGCGCTGCGCACCCGTACCCCGCCCACTGATGCTCTGAGCTGCTCGATCCCGGTCGCCCGCCTCAACCCCGCCCGGGCCAAGTCGATCGCGGCCTCGCTGCGCGCCGCCCGCGACGCCATCGAATCCGCGGCCAAGGGGCTCACGTGAGCATGGCGACCATGGTCGATGCGCCCTGGTGGCCAGCGGTCCGTCCCATGCCAAAGCCCGAAATCACCACCACGATGATGATCGATGTGCGCAGACGGACAAAAGGGTGGCCCGCAGCAAAACCCACAACCCTGTCCACCAAGATCGATGTGCGCTCGCGGACAAAAGATTGTCCTTCGCGCGCCATCGATCATGGAAGCGACACCGATAACAGCAAGAGGCGTCCCGCGGGTGGGGTGCGGGTCCTGGACCAAGGCAAGGCCTGGATCCTTCGAAGGTCGGATGTATATCCTTGATAGACCGTGAGTGTGTCCATGAGAATGCACCCTCTCCTGGCGGGGCTGGCTGCGGTCGGCGTGCTGCCAGTCGTTGAGCTTCCCTCGGCCGATGTTGCAGCACCGCTGGTCAAGGCATTAATTGCGGGCGGCTGCCCGGTGGTGGAGATCACGTTGAGGTCCGCCGCGGGCCTCGAGGCGCTGCCGGTAATACGTAGGAGCTTTCCGGATGTCCTGATCGGCGCGGGCACGGTGCGCACCCTGGCGGACGCGCACCGCTGCCTGGCAGCCGGCGCCCAGTTCATCGTCTCGCCGGGGACCAACCCCGAGATCATCGCACTGTGCCGCTCGCTCGACGTCCCGGTCATGCCGGGCGCCTGCACGCCCACCGAGGTGGACGCCGCGGTGACGGCGGGCGCGACCGCGGTGAAATTCTTCCCCGCGGAGGCGATGGGCGGCGTCAAGACGCTGAAGGCGCTCGCTGGCCCGTTCCGCGACGTGTCGTTCGTGCCCACCGGCGGGATCGGCCCCGCCAACCTGGCCAGCTACCTGGCGCTGCCGGGCGTCCCCGCCTGCGGGGGGAGCTGGCTGGTCGCGACCGGGTTGCTGGCCGAGGGCAGGTTCGGCCAGGTGGCAGAGCTCACCCGCGAGGCGGTCGCCATCGCGGCCAAGGTCCGGGCAGGTGCGGCATGAGCGGGCCGCTCTCCATCCCTGCCGGGACAGACTGCCGGTTCGAGCTGGTCGCACTGGGCGAGGTGATGGTCAGGCTCGACCCGGGCGACGAGCGGGTCTCCACCGCGCGGGTCTTCCGCGCCTGGGAGGGCGGCGGCGAGTACAACGTCGCCCGCGGGCTGCGCCGGTGCTTCGGGCTGCCGACCGCGGTCGTCACGGCGCTCGCGGACAACCCGGTGGGGCGGCTGGTCGAGGACCTGATGCTGCAGGGTGGTGTGGACACCCGCTACGTCCGCTGGGTCCCCTACGACGGCATCGGGCGGACGGTCCGCAACGGGCTCAATTTCACCGAGCGCGGCTTCGGCATCCGCGGCGCGCTCGGCTGCTCCGACCGGGGCCACACCGCGGTCTCCCAGCTCGAGCCCGGCGACATCGACTGGGAGCAGGTCTTCGGCCGGGACCGCACACGCTGGCTGCACTGCGGCGGCATCTTCGCTGGCCTGTCCGAGACCACCGCGGCGGTCGCCGAGGAGGCGATGACCGCGGCGCGGGCAGCCGGGGCCTGCGTCTCCTATGACCTGAACTACCGCCCATCGATCTGGCAGGGCGTCGGCGGCCAGGCCCGCGCGGTGGAGGTGAACAGGAAGCTCGTCGCGTGCACGGACGTGCTGTTCGGCAACGAGGAGGACTTCAGCGCCGCGCTCGGCTATGAGGTCCGCGGTGTCGGCAGCGACTACGGCAGCCTCGCGCACGAGGGCTACCAGGAGATGCTCGGCCGCGTGGTCGGCGACTACCCAGGCCTGAAGGTGGTCGCGACCAGCCTGCGGACGGTGAAGTCGGCCTCGGTCAACGACTGGGACGGGATCGCCTGGGGGGACGGCACGCTGCACCACGCCACCCCGTGTCCCGGCCTGCAGATCCTGGACCGGGTGGGCGGCGGGGACTCGTTCGCCTCCGGCCTGATCTACGGCCTGCTCGAGGGCATGCCGCTCAGCGAGGCGCTGGAGTACGGCGTGGCGCACGGTGCGCTGGCAATGACGACCCCCGGCGACACCTCGATGGCGACACTCGCCGAGGTGAAGCGGCTCGTCGCCGGCGGCAGCGCCCGAGCGCAGCGGTGACAGCAGGGAGGACCTACATGCGGACGGTGGCAGAACCGGGTAAGCAGACTGACCTCATCGGCCTGCACGTCGCCGAACTGGCCGACGGCGAGCAGCTCGATTACGCCAGCCAGGACGAGACCTGCGTGGTCGTCCTGACCGGGACCGTGGACGCGGCGGCCGGCGGCGCGCCGTTAGGCCGGGCCGGCGGCCGGGCCAGCGTCTTCGAGGGCCCCGGGCACGCCATCTACCTCGCGCCCGATGAGCCGCTGCGGCTCACCGCCACCGGCGGCCCCGCCGAGCTGGCCATCGCCACCGCGCCGCTGGCCGGCGAGCCGGCCGCGCAGTCGCGCGTGATCACCCCGGCGGACCAGCGCACCGCCAGCCCCGGCTCGGGCAACTGGGCGCGCTCGGTGCGTACCATCCTCGGCCCCGAGCACGAGGCCGGCCGCCTGCTGCTCGGGGAGACCATCAACCCGCCCGGCAACTGGTCGTCCTATCCCCCGCACAAGCACGACACGCACCGGCCGCCGCGCGAGGTCCAGCTCGAAGAGGTGTACCTGTTCAAGGTCGACCCGCCCGAGGGGTTCGGGGTCCAGGTCCGCTACGGCGACGGCGACTCCTGGGAGGAGACGTCGATCATCCGGGACGGCAGCTCCGCCGCGATCAGGTCCGGATACCACCCGGTCGTGGCCGCGCCCGGATACACGCTGTACTACCTGTGGGTCATGGCCGGCCAGGGCCGGCAGATGATTCCGTTCCTCGATCCGCGCTATGCCTGGGTCCAGCAGGGGCGATGAGATGGCCCGGTCCAGCCTCCAGGACGTGACGGTCTTGCTGCGGGCGGACGACCCCGTGGTGGTCGCCGCCCGGGCGCTCCCGGCCGGCACCGAGCTGACCGCGGGCGAGCACGTGCTGCGGTGCAGCGGCGACGTGCCCGCCGGTCACAAGGTCGCCGTGACCGCCATCCCGGCCGGGCACGAGATCCGCAAGTACGGCCAGCCGATCGGCGTCGCGACCTGCGACATCGCCCCGGGCGACCATGTGCACACGCACAACATGGCAATCGCGCAGTTCCACCACGACTACGCCTTCGGCACTGAGGCCAGGCACGACGAGCCGGTCCCGCTCTCCGAGCGGGCCACCTTCCAGGGCTTCGTCCGCGCGGACGGCCGCGCTGCGACCCGCAACTACCTGGGCATCCTCACCTCGGTGAACTGCTCGGCCACCGCCGCCCGGCTGGTTGCCAGCCAGTTCGGGCCAGGGTCGGCCGCGCTGGCCAGCTACCCGAACGTGGACGGGGTGGTCGCGCTCACCCATGGCACCGGCTGCGGGATGGACGCGACCGGCGACGGCCTGCGGCTGCTGCGCCGTACGCTGGGCGGCTACGCGCGGCATCCCAACTTCGCCGGCCTGCTGGTGCTCGGGCTCGGCTGCGAGGTCAACCAGGTGGAGGCGCTCACCGCGGACTTCGACCTGCCCGCGGACACGCCGGTGGCCGCCATGACGATCCAGGAGCTCGGCGGCACCCGGGCCACGGTCCGGGAGGCGGCCGCCCGGATCCGGGAGCTGGCCGCAGAGGCGGACAAGGCGCGGCGGACCACCGTTGCGGTCAGCGAGCTGATCCTGGGCCTGGAGTGCGGCGGGTCCGACGGCTTCTCCGGGATCACCGCCAACCCCGCGCTCGGTGCCGCCGCCGACCTGCTGGTGCAGCAGGGCGGGACCGCGGTCCTCGGCGAGACGCCGGAGATCTACGGCGCCGAGCAGCTGCTGACCCGCCGTGCCGTGACCCGGGAGGTCGGCGAGAAGCTGGTCGAGCTGATCCACTGGTGGGAGAGGTACGTGGCCTCCTCTGGCAGTTCGCTGGACTCGAACCCGTCGCCCGGCAACAAGGCGGGCGGGCTGACCACCATCCTGGAGAAGTCGCTCGGTGCCGCCGCCAAGGGCGGCACCAGCGACCTGGCGGAGGTGTACCACTACGCCGAGCAGGTCACCGCCGCCGGCCTGGTCTTCATGGACACCCCCGGCTACGACCCGGTGTCAGTGACCGGCATGGTAGCGGGGGGCGCCAATGTCGTGTGCTTCACCACCGGCCGCGGCTCGGTGTTCGGGGCCAAGCCCGCGCCGAGCATCAAGCTGGTCAGTAACTCCGCCACCTACCGGCGGATGACCGAGGACATGGACATCAACTGCGGCGTGATCGCCGACGGCGAGGCGACCGTGGCCGAGGTCGGGAAGCAGGTCTTCGACCTGGTCCTCGAGGTGGCCTCGGGCCGCCGCACGGCCAGCGAGGAACTCGGCTTCGGCGACGAGGAGTTCGTGCCGTGGCAGCTCGGTGCCGTGGTGTGAGCCCAAGGACCAGGGACGGAGAGAGCCCGCTGTGAGGATCACCGCAGCGGAGGCCATCGTGACCTGCCCAGTCACGATGACCGCGATCGGCGCGGTCGACCTGGCGCTGTGGGACATCAAGGGCAAGGTGGCCGGCCTGCCCGTGTACCAGCTGCTCGGCGGGCTGCCAGGAACGGCGTCACGATCTATGGCCACGCCAGCGGCCGGGACATCCCCGAGTTGCTGGAGCCGGTACCGGTACTCGGCGGGCATGATGCACCCCGGCGATGAGCCCGGGCTCGGCGTGGACATCGACGAGGAGGCCGCCGGGCGGTACCCCTACCAGCCGAAGTACCTGCCGGTGGCCCGGCTCACGGACGCAAGCATGCATGACTGGTGAGGCGCTGCCGCTCCTTCGGCTCGGCACGCTGGACCGGGTGCCCGGGCGGAGCCGGCCACGGGCCGACCCACGGGCGCTCGGCCTGGGCATCGTGCACCTTGGCCCGGGCGTGTTCCACCGGGCGCACCAGGCGGTGTTCACCGAGGACACGGTCGCGGCGACCGGCGACACCCGCTGGGGCATTACCGCGGTCAGCCAGCGCAGCGCCGCGGTGGTGGCAGGCCTGCGCCGCCAGGACGGCCTGTACACGGTCCTGGAACGCGCCGAGGACGTCACCTCGGCGCGGGTGGTGGGGGTGATCAGGGCTGTTGCCAGCGCCGCCTGGGACCCGGCGGCGATCGTTGCCGCAGTCGCCGACCCGGCCACCACGGTCGTGACGATGACCGTGACGGAGAAGGGCTACCGGCGCGACCCCGCCACCGGCGGCCTGCGGCTGACCGACCCCGGCATCGAGGCGGACCTGGCCGGGCGGCCACCGCTGACCGTGGTCGGCCAGCTAGCCCGCGGGCTGCAGCGGCGGATGCAGCGGGACAGCGGGCCGTTGACCATGGTGTGCTGCGACAACCTGCCCGGCAATGGGCGCGTGCTGGCGGACCTGGTGGGCCAGTTCCTCGCTGCGCTGCCCGCTGGCGAGGGCAGTCCCGTGGCCGACTGGGCTGGGCGGCAGGCGGCCTTCCCGGTCACCATGGTGGACCGGATAGCACCGGCCCCCACCGGCGACGACCTCGCGACGGTGGCCAGGCTGATCGGGGTGGCCGACGAGTCGGCGGTCGTCACCGAGCCGTTCCGTCAGTGGGTGATCGAGGACCGGTTCGCTGGCCCGAGGCCGGCCTGGGAGGCGGCGGGGGCCACGCTGACCAGGGACGTGGGGCCGTTCGAGCAGGCCAAGTTGCGGCTGCTGAACGGCAGCCATTCCATGCTCGCCTACCTGGGCGGCCTGGCCGGTTACCAGACGGTCCACGAGGCCCTGCGACGGCCGGCCTTCGCCGCCGCGGTGCAGCGGCTGATGACCGACGACGTCACGCCGACGCTGCAGGTGCCTGATGGGATGGACGTGGCATCCTACCGGTCGAGCGTGCTGACCCGGTTCAGCAATGCGGCGCTGCCTTACACCACCGCCAAGGTGGCGATGGACGGCTCGCAGAAACTCGGCCCGAGGCTCCTCGGCACAGTGCGCGACCGGCTGGCCACCGGTGCCGAGCCGCGCTGGGCGGCGCTGGCGGTGGCCGGCTGGATGCGCCAGACCTGGCGGCAGACCTCCGACACCGGCCGCCCGCTGCCACTGGACGACCCGCTGGCCGAGCGGATCCGCACGGTGGCGGGTGCTGCCGCCACCCCGGTCCAGGCGGTCGACGCACTACTCGGCATCTGTGACATCTTCGAGCCGGAACTCGCCGAGAGCCCGCTGCGTGGCCTCCTGGTGGACTGGATGACCGCCATGGACGAGCACGGCACCGAGGAAGCCACTGCGGTCGTCGCATCACAGTGATGTGAATTAGACATCCGATGATGATTGGTTCTGTGAATGGCTCATCCTAGGTTGTGTCCTATGATTTCCGTTTAGAGAAGCCTTGACATCGGATGTTTCCCTGAGTTTAGCTACGAGCGGGATCCCAGTACCAGTGCCCTTCGGAACCCCTGGAGGTGACGTACATGGAAAAGGTCCACCCCAAGGTCGTCGAGTGTGTTGAGACGCTCAACATGCAGGATGGGCCGACCCGCCGGCGGCTGCTCAAGGGCACCGGCCTGTTCAGCGCGACCGCGGCGGCTTCTGCGTTACTCGCGGCCTGCTCATCGGGGAACGGCACCGGCAGCGCGGCAACGGGCGCGGCCGGGAACTTCCCCAAGACCCCAGCCTGGAAGTTCACGTTCGTCAACCATGTGACAGACAACGCGTTCTTCACCCCGACCCAGTACGGGTTCCAGGACTGCGCCGCCCTGCTCGGCGTCCCGGCACCGGCCTGGACCGGTGCCACCTCCTCCCAGTCGACCGTCTCCACCATGCTGACGGCGTTCAACGCGGCGGTCGCGGCGAAGTCTCCTGGCATCGCCACCACCGTGGTCTCGGCCACCTCGTTCGCGGCCCCGATTTCGAATGCGCTGGCCGCGGGTATCCCGGTGGTCACCTACAACGCCAACGGCTCGGTGAGCAGCCCGACGACCGGCCTGGCCTACGTCGGCCAGGACCTCTACGTCTCCGGCCAGCAGGTGGGCGCGCGCATCGCCGCCAAGATGCCGCCCGGCGGGACGGCGGCCGGCGTCATCTCCCAGCCGGGGGCACTGAACATTCAGCCCCGCCTGGATGGCGCCATCGCGTCACTGCAGGCGGCGGGCATGAAGATCCTCAGCAAGAGCGGCTTCGACAGCGGTAAGGAAGCCAGCCAGGAAGCCGTCAGCGTGCCTGAGTTCGTCCAGGCCAACGGCGCCAAGCTGCAGGGGGTCTTCGCGGTGGACGGTGGTGACACCGCCCAGCTCGGCCAGGCATTGGCCAAGTTCGGCTACGCAGGCACGATCTCCTCGGGCGGGTTCGACCTGGAACCGCAGACGCTCGCCAGCGTGCAAGCGGGGCACCTCGACTTCACCATCGACCAGTCGCCCTACCTGCAAGGCTTCCTGCCCACCCTGTACCTGTACCTGTGGAACCTGTCCGGCGGCCTGGTGTCCCCGGCGTCCACTGACACCGGCCTGAAGTTTGTCACGAAATCGAACGTCGGCCCCTACCTCTCGCCGCAGACCAGGTTCGAGGGTTCCACGCCGGCGCAGAAGTACATCCAGCACACCGGCTCGATCAGCGTCTGATCGCCGGTCCGTGCGGATGCCTGGGAACGGAAGACCGACGTGAGCGACACTGCCACCCCCCGCGCTGACGCCATCGGCACGCCTCCGGCCGCACCGCCGGCCGGAGGCGGCCACCCCTCCGGCCTCACCCGCCTGACCACGGTATTCCTGCGTCAGCGCGAGGCGACCGTCCTGGTCATCGCCGTGGCTATGTTCATCTACTTCTCGCTGAGCGCGCCCGACTTCCTGACCAGGGCCAGCATCACCAACATCTCCCAGTACATGGCGCCCTACGTCATCCTGGCGATCGGTGAGGTGCTGCTGCTGGTGTGCGGCGAGATCGACCTGTCCGTGGGTTTCGTGTGGACGATGTCGCCGTTCCTCATGATGTTCCTGGTCAACTGGGGCCTGCCGGTCATCCTCGCGATCATCGTGACCGTCGCGCTGTCCACGACCGTCGGCCTCATCAACGGCGTGGTCACCACCTACTTCGGGGTGCCGTCGCTGATCACCACGGTGGGGACCGGGTTCATCGTCCTGGGCTTCACCCTGCAGATCTCGGCCGCCCAGCAGAAGCCACTGCCGCCGTCGTCGGTGGCGATCGGGCACTGGTTCGGCACCTACGCGTGGTCGGAGATCATCTGGGCGACGGTCCTCGTGGTGGTCTTCCAGATCCTGCTGACCAGGACACGGTGGGGTCTATACACCATCTCGGCCGGCGGGAACCTGCTCGGCGCCGCCGAGGCGGGTGTCAAGATCAGGAAAATCAAGATCGGGAACTTCATGGCCGCCAGTGGTCTCGGCGCGTTCGCGGGGGTCCTGGAAGCGTTCAAGAACAGCATCATCGACCCCAGTGCCGGAACCCTCGACGTCGTGCTCATCGCCCTGGTCGGGGCCGTCATCGGCGGCACGGCGATGGCGGGCGGCTCCGGCACCATGATCGGCGCCTGGGTCGGCATGCTGGTGCTCGGCATCCTGAACGACGGCTTCAACCTGCTGGGAATCAGCACGAACCCGTACCAGATCATCCTTGGCGTGGCGATCGTCGTGGCCATGGTGGCCAACACCTACCTCACGCGCCTGCGCAGAGCGGGCCGGACGTAATGGTGTCGTCGGCGGAAAGGCGAGAAATGAGCGTCGAGGTACCGGACAGCGACATCCTGCGGGCCGAGCACATCGCCAAGAAGTACGGGGCCGTCACGGCGCTGGTCGATGTGAACCTGCGCCTGGCCAAGGGGGAGGTGCTCGGGCTGATCGGGGACAACGGCGCGGGCAAGTCCACTCTGCTCAAGATCCTCTGCGGGTTCCAGCCACCGACCACCGGCCGGATCCTGCTGGCGGGCCAGGAGGTCACGTTCAAGTCGGTCAGGCACGCCCGCTCGCTCGGCATCGACGCGGTCTACCAGGACCTGGCCCTAGTCAACGAACTGACCGTCTACCACAACATGTTCCTGAACCGGGAGCTCGTGGGCCCGTGGCCGCTGCTGCGCAACAAGGACATGCGCCGGCTTGCGAAGCAGCACCTGGATGACATGGGGGTGCGGATCCCCTCGGTGGACGTCCAGGTGGCCCAGTTGTCCGGCGGGCAGCGGCAGGCCATAGCAGTGGCCCGCTCGGTCTACACCGATGCCAAGATCCTGCTGCTGGACGAGCCGCTGGCGGCGATGGGCGTCAAGGAGGGCGCGCTCATCCTGGACCTGGTGCAGGGCCTGAAGAAGAAGGGCGACGTCTCGGTCATCATCATCGCCCACAACTACGGCCAGGTGCTGGAGGTGTGCGACCGGGTCAACCTGGTCCAGGACGGCCGCATCACCCTGGACAAGAAGAGCTCGGAGACCTCGGTCGAGGAGTTGGTCGAGATCGTGACGGCCGAGTACCGGGCCGCGCTGATCGAGCGCCAGCGAGCCAGCGCCGCGTCTGGCGGCTGAAAGCACCAGCGTATGGAAGGCTGCGGCGGCCAATCCACCGGTTAGAGCCAGCCGTCCTGCGCCAGGACCACTCAGGGATGCTGATAACAGCAAGAGGCGCTGGGCAGCTTCCCCAGTTCCCAACTTGACGGGGCTGAGCGTGCACTGTGCCCCACGCGCCGCACCTCTGGACGTCTCAGTGGCTCACCGGGGCGGCTCCAAAGGTGTTCATATATATGAATACTCTTTATATATTAGAACGACTGTGTTAGCTTGGGGCACGGTGACCCGTCCTATGGAGGTGCCGTGCCGAACATCACTGTTGAGCTCCTGTCCGGCCGCAGCCTTGACCAGCGGCGTGAGTTCGTGGCGGCGGTGACCGAGGCGGCGGTGAAGATCCTCGGCGCCCGCAGCGAGTCGGTGCGGATCCGCTTCGACGAGATCGACCGCACCGACGTAGCCAACGCAGGCGTACTGGAGAGCGACCGGTAGGCGCGTGCCATGAGCGCAGTCATGAGCATTGACCCACGCACGGGCCGGGTGCTGGGAAAGGCCGCCCCGGAGCCGGCGCCGCACCAGGTCGACGCCGCATGTGAAGCGGCAGCGCAGGCCGCGCCGCTGCTGGAGTCAGCCGGGCGCCGGTTCCGGGCCAGGCTGCTCACCTCGATGGCCGTTGCCCTCGAGGGTGCCCAGGAGGACCTTGTCCGGGTGGCTGACCAGGAGACCGCGCTGGGGTGCGCGAGGCTCACCGGTGAGCTGGCCCGGGCCTGTTACCAGTTCAGGCTGTTCGCAGACGTGCTGACGGACGGTTCCTACCTGGATGTGACCATCGACCATGCCCGCGACACCGCCCTGGGGCCGCAGCCCGACCTCAGGCGGATGCTCGTGCCACTCGGGCCGGCCGCCGTCTTCGGCGCCAGTAACTTCCCGTTCGCCTTTTCCGTCGCCGGTGGTGACACCGTATCCGCGCTGGCGGCGGGCTGTCCCGTAGTGGTCAAGGCCCATCCGTCCCATCCGGCGACCTCCCAGGCGTGTGCGGATGTGCTGGGCGCTGCCGCGGGCGCCGTGGGCGCGCCGCCGGGCACCCTCGCCCTGCTGCACGGCCTGGACGCTGGTCTGGCCCTCGCACGCCAGCCGGCCATCTGCGCCATCGCTTTCACCGGGTCGCTGGACGGCTGGCGGGCACTGTCGCAGGCCGTGGCTGGCCGCCCTACCCCGATCCCGTGTTATGCGGAACTGAGCAGCCTCAACCCGGTGGTCGTCACGCCCTCGGCGGCGGCGGAGCGCGCCGAGGCGATCGCGGCGGGGGTGGTCACATCAATCACCCTGGGTGCGGGCCAGTTCTGCACCAAGCCAGGTCTCGTCCTGGTGCCCGCCGACGGACCGGGCAACCGCCTGCTGACCGCGATGGGTGATGCGGTCACGGCCATGGGGCCGCAGTGGGCGCTCAACGCCAGGATCCAGCAGGCGTTCCGGCAGCGGACACAGGCCCTCATGGCACTGCCGCATGTGCGCCTGCTCGCCAGGGCGGCCAACGGTGCGGACCCCGGACCAGGGTTCGTCATGACGCCGCAGTTGTTCGTGACCCGGGCCCGGAACGTGGACTCGCCGGTGACCCGGGAGTGTTTCGGCCCGGCCGCGGTGGCAGCGGTCTACCACGATGATGCAGAACTGCTCGGTGTGCTCGGCCGGCTGCCGGGTTCGCTGGCAGCGGCACTGCACACCGGAACCGGTGATACCAGGCTCCCCTCGCGGGTGGCCACCGTGCTGCGCCGCAGTACTGGGCGGCTGGTCTGCAACGGTTACCCGACCGGCGTTTCGGTCGCTCCGGCGATGCACCACGGCGGGCCGTGGCCCGCCGCATCTGACCCGCTGCACACCTCGGTCGGGACCGCCGCCATCCGGCGCTTCCTCAGGCCGCAGTGCTGGCAGGACGCTCCCGTCACGCTGCTCCCTGACGAACTGCGCAACGTCCCGTCTGACCCGGTGCCACGGCAGGTCGACGGCCACCGGGAGGAGGCCAGATGAACGCCATGGAAGTCCGTCATGCCACCGCGCCTGGCGAGGTTCCCCACCTGGACACCCACGGCCTGCGGTCACGCTTCCTCGTCGCGGACCTCTTCAGTGCTGA
The DNA here is from genome assembly GCA_035946955.1 of Streptosporangiaceae bacterium. Taxonomy (GTDB): domain Bacteria; phylum Actinomycetota; class Actinomycetes; order Streptosporangiales; family Streptosporangiaceae; genus DASYYE01. The sequence goes on from DASYYE010000463.1 coordinate 17,692, forward strand.
CACCGTGCGGCTGGTCTACACCCACGAAGACCGCCTGGTCATCGGCGGTGTGCGGCCAGCTACGGGCCAGACGGTGCTGCTGGGGACACCGCAGGCACTGCGGAGCGAGCACTTCCTGGAGCGCCGCGAACTGGGCGTGGTCAACATCGGCGGCCCCGGGACCGTCCAGGTCGACGGCGACGGTTACGCGCTCGGCACCCGGGAGTGCCTGTACGTGGGCAGGGGGGCGCGCGACATCCGGTTCTGCTCCGCTGCGCCGGCCGACGGCCCGGCGGAGCCCGCCGCGTTCTACCTCGTCTCGGCTGTGGCCCATGCGGCGTACCCGACATGCAAGGCCAGCCTGGCGCAGGCGGCGCCGCTGCGGCTGGGCGAGGCCGAGGGCGCCAACGTCCGCACCATCTACAAGTACATCCACCCCGACGGCATCAGGAGCTGCCAGCTCGTCCTGGGCCTCACCGTGCTCGAGCCGGGCAGCATGTGGAACACGATGCCCTGCCACACCCACGACCGCCGGACCGAGGTCTACCTGTACTTCGGTATGGCGCCCGGGCACCGGGTGTTCCACCTCATGGGACGCCCCGACGAGACACGCGACATCGTGGTCGCCAACGAACAGGCCGTGATCTCACCGTCCTGGTCGGTGCACTGCGGCTTCGGCACCCGCAGCTACGCGTTCGTCTGGGCCATGGGCGGTGAGAACCAGGCGTATGACGACCTGGCGCCCGTCCCCATCGCCGGGATGCGGTGAGCCGCGATCACCGGCATGTTCTCCCTGGCTGGGAAGACCGCCCTGGTCACCGGGTCGCGTACCGGGATCGGCCAGGCTGTCGCGGTCGGCCTCGCCCAGGCGGGAGCCGACCTCATCCTGCATGGCCACCACGACGACCTGGCGGAGACCGAGGCCGCGGTCCGTGCGGAGGGACGGCAGGCCAGCCGGTTCGTCCTCGACCTCGCCGACCCGCAGGGGGTCCAGCCCGCGTGTGACAGGTGGCTGGCCGGCCGCCAGGTGGACATCCTGGTCAACAACGCCGGGGTGATCCGACGTGCGCCGGCCGCGCAGGCGGACGCCGCGCAGTGGCGGGAGGTCCTCGCGGTCAACCTGGACTCGTTGTTCGCCCTGACGCAGTGGGCCGGTGCCCGGATGCTGGCGCGGCGCTGCGGGAAGGTGGTCAACCTGGCGTCGGTGCTGTCCTTCCAGGGCGGGGTCAATGTGGCGGCCTACGCGGCAAGCAAGCACGCGGTCGTCGGCCTGACCCGGGCGCTGGCGAACGAATGGGCGGGCTCCGGCGTCCAGGTCAATGCGATCGCACCGGGCTACATCACGACCGCCAACACCGAAGCGCTGCGTGCGGACACCGCGCGGGAGGCGGCTATCCGCTCACGCATCCCCGCCGGGCGCTGGGGGACACCCGCCGACCTGGCCGGCGCGGCGGTGTTCCTCGCGTCAGCAGCATCCGACTATGTGAGCGGCCATGTCCTGGCGGTCGACGGCGGCTGGCTCTCGCGCTGAGCAACCGACCGCCTGGCCTGTCAGCAAGTGGCTTCCATGATCCTGAAGACTTTTCAGTCATAGCGACTGAAATTCCTACAGGATCATGGAGACAGCTGGCTTCCGCCATCCGCCGTGCTGGCTGGCCTCATGGGCGGCCGCCGGACCAATCGCCTGCGCGGGCCAGCAACTTTACTGTCTCATGGGTTTCATATATGTGAATCCAATACTTATTGCTAAATCTTTGCCGTGAACGGGGTTGTCCTTGGGGGCCTCATAACGCGAGCGTTAAGTACGAGTCCGCAGTTGTGGCACGCCGTGACGGGAGCTGCCCTGCCGGGCGCTCGCCGTCCTCGCGCCGCCCCGCCCGGCCCGGCACACCGGGCCTTCCCGTGGAGAGGAACCGAGGAGACGAAAGATGAAGAGACGCTACTTCTATGGCCTCGCCTGGATAGCTGCGGTGGCGCTCATCCCACTGGGCGCCACGGCGGCGGGAGCGGCCGCCGGACCCGCAGGTCACCCAGGACGGGGGGTGGCCGCGTCATCAACTCCGGCGTTCACGGGGACATTCACCAGCTTCCCGGCCTACGCATGGCACCACACCTGGGGGATCATCTCCAACAAGAAGCAGTGCCAGGGGGCAACGTCCACGGCGCCGTGCAACTGGGGATACAAGAACATGAAGGCGGTCAGTGACTCGACCGCGCCCGGCACCGGGGACGCCCTCCAGGTCACCTACCCGAAGAACAGCGGCCCGCCCAGCTGCGTGGCCTCCAGCCCAGGCTGCGTCCTCGGTGGCGGGCAGTTCTACCAGAACCTGAAGGCCGCGGGCCTGGGAAGCCTCGCCGCGAGTCCCACCGTGGACCTCATGTACTGGTACAAGTTCCCGGTCGGGTTTGACTTCGGCAGGCAGACCGCTGGCAAGATGCCCGGCCTGTACGGCGGGGTGCCGGGCTGTGAGAGCGGCGGCCAGCACTGCAGCGGCGGGTGGTCAACCCGCTACATGTGGCGGGGCGGCAGCCCTACCGACCCCGACGGCGAACTGTACTTCTACTCCGCGGCCGGGTCCGGCTTTGGCGCCGACCTCTGCCTCGGCAACTGGCACTTCGCCGCTGACGGGAAGTGGCACTCCATCGAGCAACTGGTCAACGTCCAGACAGGCCAGATGACGATCTGGAGCGATGGCGGGTCGACGCCGGTGTGCAGCGTGCAGCACACGCTGGGAACCCCCGTGTCCGGGATCTTCTTCTCGACCTTCCACGGCGGGCATGACACCTCGTGGAGCCCGAGCCACACCACCACCGACGAGTTCGCCGACTTCACCCTGAGCACGTCCCGGCAGGGCGGGAGTGCCCGCCCGGCAGCCGCGGCACCCGCTCGCGCGCCGGTGACCCGCACCCTCGTCGGCGGCGCCAAGGTGACCTTCACCCAGGCCGACATCGACGCGGCGGTGGCGGCACCGCTGATTTCCTTCCAGGCACCGACGTCGTCGGTCCCGCGGCCGGGCACCAACCCGGTCCAGGTCGGCCAGTCCAAAGTGCTCTACTACCTCGCCCTGGTCGACAAACTCGACCCGGGCGCGACGGCGTCCAACGGGACCACCGTGGACAGCGCGTTGCTGAAGCAGGTGGAGAACCTGGTCGCCGGCGGCAACGAACCCGACGCCGACGGCGGCCTCGAGGGCTGGTCGCACGCGCCCGTCGCGCAGGCGCTGCTGCTGCTCAAGCACGGCCCGGCCTGGACGGAACTATCCACGACAGACCGGTACAAGGTCTCGCTGCTGGAAAAGGCAATGGGTTACGCGGGCAACTACACCTACAACGACGCCAACGACTTCATGTCCGGGATCTGCGGGTTCGGCAACTTCGACAAGGACAACAACCCCAATTACCAGGACGGCTACGTCAATGTCGAACTGGCCGCGATCGGGTACTTCGGCGCGACCAGGTGGGACACGATGCTGGCCAACTTCAACGACGCCACCCTGGCCGCCAAGCTCGACAGCGCGGGCCTGACCAATGCGGGCGGGTGTTACAAGACAGTTGGGTCAGCGGCCAACTCGGCGATCCGGCCGCCGTTCGTCTGGATGGGCCACCCCGCCACCGACCCCATGGGGATCTGGAGCCAGCTCGCTTCGGACACCTTCGACCAGACGGTGACCAGTTCCGTGAGCGGCAACAACAACGGGTCCAACGTCACCGCCCACATCGCCGACAACAGCACAAGTCCCGAGGACGGCAGGTGCTGCATGGGCCATGAGTTCAACTCCGACGATGACACCGGCCTGCGCAGCTCGGCGCTGTATGTGTTCGAGGGCTGGATGAACGTCACGGGCAGCAGGGCAGCCATGTCGGCGATCGGCACGTTCAACTGTTCCGCCGCCACCAGTGCCGCCCAGTACAAGGTCGGCACGCTCGACCTGGTCTACAAGCTGCACCACGGCTACATCAGCTACGGCCACGACCAGTTCGGGGTGCTCGTCGACGACCACGGTGACCCGTCCACCGACGGCCCCAACGTCAAGGGCTACCAATACGACCTGGACGCCTACAACAACGTCATCGCACCTCAGTCATGCTGACCCGGTCCGTCGCTCCCGCTTGACACAGCCAACCGCTCCCGGCTGGCCGTCTTCCAAAAGCCCGGCCAGGAGCGGTTGCATCCAGTAGCCAGACCCGCACGCGCCCGTCAGCGGTTAAGTGGCGTAAGGTGCATGGGATGATGCGGAGCGTGGTTGGTTTTGTCACATGCGTCCGCTGAAAGCGCGTGGTCAGCCTGAGGCAGGCGATGCTTCAGGCGCCTTGCCCGGGGATCCCGCGGCGCGTCTTGAGCAGGAGCTAGGGCGGCTGGGGAACTGGGCCGCCCGGGCGAGGGCATTGCTGGTGGCGCTGGCGTGGGCGGGTGGTCCGGGCCTGCCCTCGGGCGCTGTCTGGGTGGCGGTCGCGCGAGCGCTTGTACCAGGCGATGGGGCAGCGGCTGACCCGCCGGTGACGGACGCTGACCTGCGTCGGCTGCTTCGCAAGGCCCCTGGGCTGGTGAGGCGGGCCGCTGGGCCTGGGGGCTGGCCTGCGTACCGGTTGTGGGACGAGGGGGCCGCGGCCCTCCTGCGCGGCGGGGACGGCGCAGGGTGTCAGGGTTGCGCCCCGGACGTCCAGGCTGCCATCACCCGGGCGCTGGTCTCGACCGTGCCCGCGGGTGCTGATGGGCCGGACTGGGGCGCGGCACACCCCTATATCCGCGCTCATCTCGTGGAGCACGCCGCCGCCGCGGGCGCTGGGTTGCTCGGTGGCCTGCTGGCCGACTGGCGGTTCCTGGTGTGCGCTGACCCTGACGCTGTCGCGCCCCACCTGTGTGTGCCCGCGCGGTCCCTGCGTGATGTCGGGCGGGTCTACCAGCGTGCACGGTGGCTGCTGGGCGAGGATCCCGCGGCCAATGCCGCCTACCTGGAGGAGGCAGCGCACGCGCTGCGTGTCCCGTCGCAGGTGACGGGGATCCGGCCCTGGTATCGGACCCGGATGGTGGCGGCGCGGCGGGACGACAGCCTGTGCGCGCTGACCAGTTTCAAGAGACGGATCAACGAGGTCGTGTTCGTGACACCACCCTGCGGGCGGCTGTTCCTGGCCTCCGCCCACACCGATACGAGGGTACGGATGTGGGACGCCCTCACCGGCACCCTCGTCGGCGAGTTCACTGACCACACGGAGTTCGTCAACACGGTGGACGCCACCGTCGCCCCGGACGGACGTGTGCTGGTGGCCACCGGCAGCGGAGACGGCACGGCCCGGGTCTGGGACCTGCTGGCTGGCGCTGCGGTGGGCGAACCGATTGCCCATCCAGGGACGCCGTGCTCAGTGGCGTTTGGGACGGTCGGCGGGCGGCTCGTGCTAGCTACCGGCGCAGGCGACGCCAAGGTGCGGCTGTGGGATCCGCTGACAGGAGCACCGCTGGGGGAACCGCTGGTTGGCCACTCCGAACTGGTGCAGCTGGTCGCCTGGGGTACTGGGCGAGACGGTGCGACCCTGCTGGCCTCGGCTGGCCGCGACGGCACCGTGCGGGTGTGGGACCCGCTGACCCTGACCGCCCTCGGGGAGCCCATCACCGGCCATGACGGTGACGTGCTGGTCGTGGCCTTTGGTGTCACCCCGCAAGGACGCCTGCTGCTGGCCTCCGGCGGTTACGACTCGGTGGTCCGGCTCTGGGACCCGTGGACAGGCCAGCAACTGGGCGAACCCCTGCCCGGCCACGTCGGCGGTGTGTGGGGGCTGCGTTTCGGCGTCGCCCCGGATGGGCGGCTCGTGCTGGTCTCGTGCGGCTCTGACTCCGCTGTGCGGGTGTGGGACCCGCTGGCCGGCTCGCCGCTGGCGAGGCCCCTGGTGGGGCACTTCGGCGACGTCAACTGGGTGGACATGGCCACAACCCAGGATGGACGGCTGCTGCTGGCCTCCGCCTCCGATGACCAGACGATCCGTATCTGGGATCCGCTGGCCGGCGCCCACGCGGTTGACGGGGGAGTGCGCACCGGCCACGAGCCGGGTACCTGCTGCGCTGGGGACGCCGTGGGTGGGGCCACGTCCGTGGCACTGGGGACATCAGCCGCTGGCAGGGTGCTCATCGCCTCCGGGGAGAGGGACTACATGGTCCGGGTCCGTGACGTCCTCACGGGCGAACTGCTTGGCATGCCCCTGGGCGAGCACCCGGACGTCATCTGCTCGCTGGCCTTCGGGCACGTGGGCGAGCGGCTGCTGCTGGCCTCGGCCAGCCGCGACCGGGCGGTCCGGCTGTGGGACCCGCTCGCTGGAACCCCGTTCGGCCAGCCACTGACCGGGCACACCGGCCCGGTGGACTCAGTCGTGTTCGGGCACGGCCAGGACGGCCGGGTGCTGCTGGCCTCGGCCAGTGAGGACAAGACCGTCCGGCTGTGGGACCCGCTGTCGGGCGACGCGCTCGGTGAGCCGCTGGCCGGGCACGACAGGTGCGTGGCCTGCGTGACGTTCGGGGCCAGCGGCGACGGGCGCCTGCTGCTCGCCTCCGGTGGCGACGACGACACGGTGCGAGTCTGGGATGCCTTCACCGGAGCAGCGGTCTGCCCGCCGATTCGAGGCCACACCAAGCGGGTGTGCTGCGTGGCGTTCGGGCGCGCAGCTCGCGGGAAGCCGCTGCTGGCGTCCGCGAGTGAGGACGGCACCGTGCGGCTGTGGGACCCGCTGACCGGCGCTGCCGTGGGCAGGCCGCTCACCGGGCACGCAAGCTGGGTGGGCGCGGTGGCGTTCGTCACCGGGGAGCAGGGCAGGCCATTGCTGGCCTCCGGTAGTGGCGACCAGACGGTCAGGGTCTGGGACCTGGCCACGGGCTTGCCCGCGATGACCTTGCGCCGCCGGTCCATCGTGCGCTCGCTCTCCGGGGCAGGGGCACTGATGGCCATCGGAGACGAAGAAGGGGTCAGTGTCATCGACCTGTCCTGACTCCCCCCTACTGGCGCCGTGGCCCTGCTGCTGTCCTGACTTCCTCTACAGATCGTGTCGGTTTCGTTGACGCGCAGTGAACTTTTGTGACTGGGGTCACATACTGGGCAGTTCGTCCCTATTGTGAGACATAGGTATAGACCACTGGTGGCCGTGTCAGGGGTTCAGGCATAGAGAGGAACGGGGGAACCATGAGCCGCCGTGCGAAGATCGTTGCCACGCTGGGGCCCGCGACGTCCAGCCCTGAGCAGATTGGGTCGCTTGTGGCGGCCGGACTGGACGTGGCCCGGCTCAATATGAGCCACGGCGGCCACGCGTCGCATCTGGCGACCTACTCGGCCGTGCGCACCGCCTCCGACGCGGCCGGGCGGAGCGTGGGGATCCTGGTCGACCTGCAGGGCCCGAAGATCCGCTTGGGGACTTTCGCCTCCGGGCCGGTCGTGCTGCTGGCTGGCCAGGAGTTCACGATCACGAGCGTGGACGTCCCCGGTGACGCCTCCGAGGTGTCCACGACGTATCCCGGCCTGGCAGGTGACGTGCACCCGGGCACGGCCATCCTGGTCGACGACGGCCGCATCGTGCTGGAGGTCACCGAGGTCATAGACCCTGCCGTGCGGACCAGGGTCGTGGTGGGTGGCCGGGTCTCCGACCACAAGGGGATGAACCTGCCAGGGGTCCGGGTCAGCGCACCCGCCCTGACCGGCAAGGACAGGCTCGACCTCCACTGGGCCCTCGGCCTGCGGGCGGACATGATCGCCCTGTCCTTCGTGCAGGGCCCAGAGGATGCCGAACCGGTGCGCCAAGTCATGGACGACGTGGGCATCCGGGTTCCGCTGATCGCCAAGATCGAGAAGCCGCAGGCTGTCGCCACACTGGCCGAGGTCGTGGAGGCGTTCGACGGCATCATGGTCGCCCGCGGCGACCTTGGCGTCGAGATGCCCCTGGAGCAGGTGCCGATCGTGCAGAAGCGGGCGGTGACCCTCGCCAGGGAAGCTGCCAAGCCCGTGATCGTCGCCACCCAGATGCTGGAGTCCATGGTCTCCGCGCCTCGCCCCACCCGGGCAGAGGCCTCCGACGTCGCCAACGCCGTGCTGGACGGTGCGGACGCCCTGATGCTGTCGGCCGAGACGAGCGTGGGAGAGTACCCGGCCGCGACCGTGGCCACGATGGCCCGGATCATCGCGGCCGCGGAGGACGGGCGGGCACTGCACGCCTGCGCGCAGGCTCCGGTCACGACCGGCGGCGCGATCGCACGCGCCGCCGCCGAGGTGGGCAAGGTCGTCGGGGCCAAGGCCCTGGTGGCGTTCACCATGACCGGGGAGACCGCCCGGCGCCTGGCGCGGGACCGCTGCCCGATCCCGCTGCTGGCCTTCACCACCGAGCCATCGACACGCAGCCAGCTTGCCCTGACGTGGGGGGTGGAGACGTTCATCGTGCCTCGGGTGGAGCACACCGACGACATGGTGGGCCAGGTGGAGGCTGCGCTACTGGAAATCGGCCGGTGTGACAAGGGCGACAAGGTCGTGATCGTGGCAGGGAACCCGCCCGGCACCCCAGGCATGACAAACGCCCTGCGCGTCCACCGCATCGGCGACACAGCCGAGTCCTGAAGGCAACCCTGCTCTCCCCCCGAATGGCAAACCCCGTATTTGCCGGAACCTGGCGCGAGCCCCAGGTGGCCGTCCCGGCCGGAGTCCCACGCGAGGGCGCCGGTGCAGTGGGAATGCGGCTGGCACCAGCCACCGCAGCAAGCTAACCCGGAAGACACCAGCGGGCGGGGCCTACCCCTACCAGACCCGGCCGCTGACATGGGACCGCCAGCAGGGCCACCTCACCCCTCCAGAGCCCACTTCTCCCTAAACCGCTCCACAAGCGAACCTGCCTCCTCCGCGCTCAGTTTGGCCAACTCGTAGGGGTAATTGCCGTACTCCCACTGTGTGATAGCTGAGGAGGTCTGCCATGACAGGTCGCGCTGGAGAGCTTCATCAACGCGACCGGCTGGGGTGTAACGTCGCCGTACAATTCCAGCCGGATTCTCGCGTGAGTGACCACTGCCAATGATTGCGTAGTGGTCGATCTTCTCCGACTCTGTCACCAGTCGTCCCTTCGATAGTCATTAAGTGTGTCTATTCCGTCAGGTGCGACCAACTGGATGGCTACTTTCCTTTGGTAGAGCCGAAGCTGCTCCCTCACCTCCGGGCTAGTTCGAGGATCCTTGATCTTCTCGTACGCCTCGTGGGTCTGCTGCTTCGCCTCCCAGCTCGCTTGAGTATGGAACTGGACCTCGAACTTCAGGCCAGACTCTAGGTCGCGCCATTGGGTGTTCACGGCCTTGTATTCATCATGCCCCCAGGTGTTCTTCCTGACGCCTAATTGGAATCCGCCACCGGTGAGTTCGCCGGAGGCGCTGCTTATGCCAGTTAGGTAGTCGTCACAATCAAAGATAAATGTATACCGAACGGCATCATGGATTGCTTCGATATGATCTTCCGGGCTTATTTCCGGCGCATCCGAGATCAGTGATGCCAGCTTTTCCTTGAAGCGGGCGGGGGACTTGAGGGCGAACTCTTCGGTCTTGTCTACGAGGTGGCCGTGGTCGAGTGCGGCTTCGATGCGGCGCATCGCGGGAGTGAGGCCTCGGTCGGTGTAGCTGCCATCGTGGTCGCGGCCCTCGAAGTCGCGGAAGCGTTCCAGGGCACGGTCGGCGGCGTGTGACTCGTCCGGGGTGAGGCGGTACCCCTTCCACTCCCAGGAGCCGTCGCTCCCGGTGCGCGGTTCGTCGTCAGCCTCTGCTGGCTGCTCGGTATCGGGCCTGGCTAAGGCCGATTGTTCCGGGGTGCGGCTACGTGGTGCCTGTTCGCGGGTGCGTTCAGCCTGGAACGCGGCAGAAGAGGGATGGTTGTCGGGCAGTCTGTCGGTCCGCTGGCGCAGCGCCTCCTGCATAGTGGTTGGGCGGGAGCGGGCGTCGGTCTGGGGCGGACGAGAGATGTCCGGGTTCGGGTCGCGTTCGACCACGCCGTCTCTGTGCCCTGACACTCCGTGCGCTCCCGTATCCGTTGACCGGGTCATCGTAGGGGCAGCTACCCTGGCAGGCCCAGTGAGCGGGGACACTGGTTCCGATTAGTACCTAACCATCCGTTTGCCCCGCGCATAGCAGGCGAGCTACCCGCTCGCTGTCGAGGTCGCATCGAGTTCGTGTGTCGAACTGTCGTTCCCACGACGGTGTCAATATGTACCATCAAGTCGCTCTTGATCTTTATTCATGGTCTCCGGCCATGGCGCGGGACAGGGACTCAGCGGCCCAGCTCACCGGGCTTGCTGAGCGGCTATCCTGGGGATATGCCGAAGATGGCGCTGACCCTCACAGCTGCGCTGCACCAGGAAGAAGACTGGTACGTCGCCCAGTGCTTGGAAGTGGACGTCGCCAGCCAGGGGCGCACGATCAACGAGGCGCTGGCAAACCTCGCTGAAGCCGTCGAGCTCTACCTGGAAGAGGTGGACGACCCGGTTGGCCATGTCAGTGCCACCCCGCTGGTGACGTCGTTCCAGCTCCCTGCCGCGTGAGCCCTGCCCTCTCCGACCTGCCAGTACGGAAGGTCACGCGGGCACTGGAGTCGGTCGGTTTCGCTTATGTGCGGACCAAGGGCAGCCACGCGATCTACCGGAACAGCGAGGGACGGGTAGCCGTCATCCCCCAGCACGGCATAGTGAAGCGCGGCACGCTTGCGTCCATACTGCGACAGGCCGACCTGACCCCCGCCGAGTTCCTTAAACTCCTCTCCTGAGCCACAACAACCGCGGCGCCGCAACTCCCAGCGCTGACCGGGCACTTGGCTTGTGTGCGCTAACCGCTGTTCCAGCGGGGCTGTCAATATGTACGACTCAGCTGCTCGGGGCGGTTCGGGAGCGCTTGGCGAACGCTTACGCAGCGTGGGTGGGTGCCCACGAATCCACCCGGGCCCGAACCCTTGGAGCGCCGGTCGGGTAGTGCTCAGGCCTGCCAACTGGCGGCCGCTTGCCAGTTGCCAGGCGGTGGAGTTGGCGGCCCCCCTCCCCGCGCTGGTGGGTTGTTTCCCATGATCCTGTAGGAATTTCAGTCGTGGTGACTGAGAAGTCTTCAGGATCATGGGAACCGCCGCTACTTGACCGGTGCTCCAGGGGAGCCCGGTTTGAGTGGCAGCCCCTTCGAGGGGTGGGCACCCGTTTTGCCGGTGTGACCGCGGCGGGTTGCTGACGCGGGAGCGGTCAGCTGGCCAGTGTCATCGGAAGCAGCCTGGTGCGGGTGAAGACTGCGACGGCCTGGTGCACGTCGCTGGCTGTGTCCGCAAGGCCGGGTTCGAGGGCAGCGCAGGCGTCGGCGAGCCGGGTGATTGTGCCGGGCAGGTCCATATCCGGCGAAGGAGCTGCATTGATGCGCTCGTAGCCGCGGGACAGCAGGGCGGTGGTGGCCATTGCCTGGCCGCGGACCGCGGTCTTGATGGCGGCGACCGCGTTTTCGACCGCGCTGGCTGGCCGCGACCAGCCGGCGTCGCTGCGAGCCGCGGGGCTGGCGGCGTCGTAGCTGTCGTCCGCTGCTATGGAGCTGGCGCGGATGTCAAGGTCCACACGCCAGAACAGCGGCACGCCCGCCCAGCGGAATGAATACCAGGCGCCGGCGCCTGGACATGGCCAGGGCGGGGTCGATCCGCATTGACGACACCGGGTGCACCGAGCCGGCGGCTTTCACAGCGGACCCGGCAGCTGCCAGGAAGCTGCCGTCTGGCACCGCCCAGACGACGTCGATGTCGCTGTAACGATCAGCGGTGCCATAGGCAAGCGACCCGCGCAGTCCGGCCTGGGAAGCAGGGATGACGGCTGTGAGCGCGACACAAAGCCATGAGGCGAGCAGGTCGCGGCGCTCTGGGCGGAGGTCGAGGTCGGTCATGTCGCCATCCTCTCCCGCCGCACCAGGTCAGCCGGAGGATCCGGCGAGGCGGTATCCAGGCGGGTGGATAGCCCGAGTGGTGGCTGAGGTGCGCGGAGTAGGCAAGTTTGTGTGTCAGACCTGTCACGCCAACAGTGGTGTCAATATGTACCACCTGAGCGGATGCGCGTGACGACCGCCAGACCGGTAACGTAGCCCTCACACCTAGCACCATTGTGGTATCATAATGGTATGGCTATGACTCTGCGTTTGCCCCCCGAGATCGAAGACCAGTTGAAGCAGGTGGCCGAGATCGACCATCGGAGCGTGCAGCAGACCGTCCTCGTCGCGATCGAGGACTTTCTTTCGGCCCGCGAGACCGCGGAGATCCTCGCTGACCCCGCTGCGCTCAGAGGACTGGCGGAAGCCCGGGAGTCCGAACAAGCGGGCGACGTTGTCTACGGCGTTGAAGCTGCCCGCGCGCTGCTGGCAGAGCGAACGAGGTGAATGACCAGCCGTATGAACTCGGTCTCACCCGGCCGGCCCGGCGGGCGATCTCCGAACTGCTCCCAGAGGACGTGGCCGCTGCCGCCCTGGACTTCATCACCGGCCCGCTCCTGGCAGCGCCCCGCCGGGTCGGCAAGCCGCTGCGGGACGAGCTGGCAGGCTTCCACAGTGCGCGGCTAGGGACTCAGTGGCGTGTCCTGTACCGGATCGACGAATCGAAGCACGCAGTGATCGTGCAGGACATCCAGCACCGAGCCAGTGTCTACCGTCGGCGCTAATGTCCACCTGACGAGTTTGTGGCCGCAAACTGCTATACCAACAGCCGTTCCAGCACACGAACTAGCCGGTGGTCACGGCTGGGCCGCCACTTTGGGCAAGGGGGCAGATAACAGCAAGAGGCGTGCACTGCCGGACAAGGTGTGCCTTGCTGGGTGCGAGTTCGGGGGACCACGAGCGGCGGCGACAGCCACTGGGTGGTGGGTGGTGGGTGTGGTGCGGGAGTTGGCTGGTGCCCCGGGTGGGATTCGAACCCACACTGGACGGTTTTTGAGGCCGTTGCCTACTGCCGGTTGGGCTACCGGGGCGCCGGGCCCACGCCGTCGCACAGGCGCGGCCGTGATCAATCTACCTGCTTTCGGTACGCTCGGGGACGTGAGCCAGACACCAGTCCGCGTTGTGATCGCCGAGGATGAGGCCCTCATCCGGCTCGACCTGAAGGAGATGCTGGAGGAGGAGGGATACCAGATCGCCGGTGAGGCGGGCGACGGGGAGAAGGCGGTCGAGCTCGCCATCGACCTCCGGCCCGACCTGGTGATCCTGGACGTCAAGATGCCCATCCTGGATGGCATCTCCGCTGCGCAGCGGATTGCCGAGGACCACATCGCCCCGGTGGTCATTCTGACTGCTTTCTCACAGCGTGAGCTGGTCGAGCGGGCGCGTGACGCGGGTGCCATGGCATACCTGGTCAAGCCGTTCACCAAGGCGGACCTGGTGCCGGCCATCGAGATCGCGGTCAGCCGGTTCCAGGAGGTCAGGGCGCTCGCGGCCGAAGCCGGGTCACTGCGTGACCGGCTGGAGGTGCGCAAGCTCCTGGACCGCGCCAAGGGGCGTCTGCAAGTCGATAACGGTCTGAGCGAGCCCGATGCGTTCCGCTGGATCCAGAAGACTTCCATGGACCGCAGGGAACCCATGCGTGCCGTGGCCGAAGCGGTCCTGTCCGGCGAACTGTCCCCCGCCCCCAAACCCGAGACCGACGAAGCCACGGCCCCCACCGAATCCCCCAGCGCCTAGGTACCCAGCAGGCGCAAAGCGGAGTCCCAGCCGGTGATCAACGGGATCGCGGTTGTTTTCGCTGCTATCCGCAGTACAGAGCACCGCGATCATGGAACGGGGCCCGGGGACGCGGCGCTTGCCTCCCACCTCAGGGTTCAGCAGGGGGTTGGTGGAGAGGGTGGGTTCAGAGGAGGAGTTGGCCCCTCAGCGGGTTGGCTACAGCGTCCAGGGGAGGATTCACCGAGCCGCGATAGCCGCCTCGGACGAGCCCGGGGAGCTTTTGGTGCCGTGTCGGCCTTCCCCGGGTCGACACGTTCTCTACTCAGCTTCCCCGGGCCCAAGGCACCACCGTACGACCTGTAGGTAGCGGGCGCAAAGCCGGAGTTCTTCCCCGCAGAGATTGCCGTAAACACCCGGTCGTTTGGTGCTCACTCAGGGTGATTTGTCACGGTGCCTGGGTGTCGTCGGGACGGCGGTTTGGCACCCGGTCGCTCAGTACACAGGTGAGTCGCGCCGTGCAGATCCGGCGGCCTGCGTCGTCGCTGATGACCACCTCATAGGTGACGATCGTGCGGCCGGCACGCACCAGCGTGGCCACGCCGGTCACCTCCCCGGCCGCGGCCGCCCGGTGGTGGCTCGCATTGATCTCGATCCCGACCGCGAAACGGTCCACGCCCGCGCAGATCGCCGCCCCCAGCGAGCCCAGTGTCTCTGCGAGCACACAGGACGCACCTCCGTGGAGCAGCCCGTAAGGCTGGGTGTTGCCCTTGACCGGCATGGTGGCCACCACGCGTTCCCGCGTGGCCTCGTGGACGACGATGCCCATCCGGGAGACCAGGGTGTCCTGGGTCGCCACCTGGGCCGCGTACGCCGCGGGCCCCGTGCTGTCCTGCTCCACCGTCACCTCCGGTCCGCGCCGGTATTCTGCGGCGCATTCGCAAAAGCGTAGGCCGCCCGGCTGCCACCCCATCTACCTGGGCAGGCCAGCCACGGATCCGGCCGATGTCCTCCCCGCGCACTAGACTGCCCGGGTGGCAGCCACCCAGGGGCGCTCCACCCAGCAGAGCCTCATCCCGCAGGACCCCCCACCGGCACGAGCCGAGGGGAGGCGTGACCGGTTGCTCCTGCTGGACGGGCACTCCCTGGCTTACCGTGCGTTCTTCGCGCTGCCCCCGGAGAACTTCTCCACCACCACGGGCCAGCCGACCAACGCCGTGTACGGGTTCACGGCGATGCTCATCATGGTGCTTCGGGACGAGCGGCCGACACACGTCGCGGTGGCGTTCGACCGCAGCGAGCCGACATTCCGTCACGAGCAGTACGTCGAGTACAAGGCCAACCGCCGGGAGACACCGACTGACTTCCGCAACCAGCTCAGCCTGATCAGGGAAGTGCTCGACGCACTGGGTATCCAGTGGGTGTCGGTAGCCGGTTACGAGGCCGACGACATCATTGCCACGCTGGCGGGGCAGGCCACCGAGGCGGGCATGGACACGCTGATCGTCACGGGCGACCGTGACGTGTTCCAGCTCGTGGACGACCATGTCACGGCGCTGATGACCCGGCGTGGCATCAGTGACATGACCAGGTTCACCCCGGACGAGGTGACGGCCAAGTACGGTCTCACCCCCGCCCAGTACCCGGACTACGCGGCGCTGCGGGGCGATCCCAGTGACAACCTCCCCAGCATCCCCGGGGTGGGGGAGAAGACCGCGGCCAAGTGGATCGCCGAGTTCGGCTCGCTGGCCACGCTCGTGGACAACGTCGACCAGGTCAAGGGCAAGGCAGGGGAGAAGCTCCGGGAACACCTCGGTGACGTCCTCCGCAACCGCCAGCTCACCGAACTGGCCCGCGACGTGCCGCTGGACGTCGGCCCCCGGGACCTGCTGCCGGCTGCCTGGGACCGCGAGCAGATCCACCAGCTCTTCGACACGCTGCAGTTCCGTGTCCTGCGGGACCGCCTGTACACCGATTTGCCAAACGGCATCGGCGGCGTGGCCATCGGGCTGCCTCCCACGCCCAGCGAGGATGCCTCCTTCGAGGTGGACGTCTTCCGGCCTGGCCCGGATGAGCTGGCCGCCTGGCTCGCCGAGCACGCTGACACCGCGGAACGCACCGGGATCGCGGTGAGCGGCACCTGGGGCCGGGGCACCGGCCGGCTGACCGCGCTGGCGCTCGCCACCCCGGACGGCGCGGGAGTGCGTATCGACCCCGTCAGGCTGACCGAGGAGGACGAGGCGGCGCTGGCGGCCTGGCTCGCGGACCCCGCCCGTCCCAAGGCGATGCACGACTCCAAGGGGCCGCTGCACGCGTTCGCCGCACGTGGCTGGGAGGTCGCGGGGCTCACCACCGACACCGCGCTGGCCGCCTACCTCGCACTGCCCGGACAGCGTTCGTTCGACCTGGCCGACCTCGTACTGCGGTACCTGAACAAGTCGCTGGACACGACATCGGCCGCGTCCGGCCAGCTCGCACTGGACCTCTCCGGCGAGGGAGCCGAAGAGGACGCCGACGCCCGCGACGCCGCGGCTCTGGCGGCCCGGGCCCGGGCAATCGCGGAGCTGGGCGCGGCGCTGGATGCCGACCTTGCGCGCCGCGGGGCGACCACGCTGCTGGACGAGGTGGAGCTGCCGCTGGTCGATGTGCTCATGCGGATGGAGCGGGCCGGTATCGCCGCCGACACCGGCCACTTCTCGGCCATGTCGGCCAGCCTGGGCGGCGAGGTGAAGGCCGCGGAGCAGGGCGCGTACGCGGTGGTGGGACACGAGTTCAACCTCGGCTCTCCCAAGCAGCTCCAGGAGGTGCTGTTCACCGAGCTCGGCCTGCCAAAGACCAAGCGGATCAAGACCGGGTACACCACCGACTCCGAGGCGCTGACCGGGCTGCTCGCACAGACCGAGCACCCCGTGCTTGCCCATCTGCTGCGCCACCGCGACGTCGCGAAGCTCAAGAGCATCGTGGACTCGCTGATCCCCATGGCCGACGAGGACGGGCGCATCCACACCACCTATAACCAGACGATCGCGGCCACCGGCCGGCTGTCCTCCACCGACCCCAACCTGCAGAACATCCCGATCCGCACTGAGGAGGGCCGCCGGATCCGGCAGGGGTTCGTGGTGGGCCAGGGTTATGAGTGCCTGCTCACCGCCGACTACAGCCAGATCGAGTTGCGGATCATGGCCCACCTCTCGGGCGATGAGGAGCTGGCGCAAGCGTTCAGCAGCGGACGGGACTTCCACGCGGAGACGGCCTCGCGCGTCTTCGGCCTGCCCGCCGAGCAGATCCCGGTCGAGCTGCGCAGCAAGATCAAGGCGATGAACTACGGCTTGGCGTATGGCCTGTCCGCCTACGGCCTGTCCCAGCAGTTGCGTGTGAGCACCGAAGAAGCCCGGGGCCTGATGGACGGCTACTTCGAGCGGTTCGGCGGGATCCGCGACTACCTGTACGCGATTGTTGACCAGGCGCGCAAGGACGGCTACACCCAGACCATCCTGGGGCGCAGGCGTTACCTGCCCGACCTCACCTCGGACAACCGGCAGCGCCGGGAGATGGCCGAGCGGATGGCGCTCAACGCCCCGATCCAGGGGTCGGCCGCGGACATCATCAAGGTCGCGATGCTGCGGGTCGACAGCGCGCTGCGGGCACACCGGATGCGGTCCCGGATGCTGCTGCAGGTCCACGATGAACTCGTGTTCGAGGTCGCCCCGGGCGAGTTCGAGACCCTGCGGGACCTGGTCACGGGGACGATGTGCGAGGCATTTGCCCTGAGTGTCCCGCTTGCAGTGTCCATCGGGACGGGCCAGAGCTGGGCCGAGGCCGCCCACTGAGGGGCCTGTGTTCAGGCAAACGTTTTTCGGCGGGCGATTGACCGGCCAGCCAGGCTCTCATATTCTGAACGACGCGCCGTGTCCTGGTGCAGTCCGCCATGGCCAGGCACAGTCACGGTCGCCGAGAGGCGTTCCGTGGCTGGTCAGGTCGGCCAGGCAACTCCAGAGCACCTGTCAGCCCCGCAGGACGGGCTGGCGGTTGAGCGCGTCCCAACTACACCCTGTCCGGCCGGAGAACATCCCACACATGACGAGCAGCACGCAGGCCAGCCCGACCCCCAAGGTGGCGGTCAACGACATCGGGTCGCAGGAGGCCTTCCTCGCCGCGATCGACGAGACCATCAAGTACTTCAACGACGGCGACATTGTCGAAGGCACTGTCGTCAAGGTCGATCGAGACGAGGTTCTGCTCGACATCGGCTACAAGACCGAAGGCGTCATCCCCTCCCGTGAGCTGTCCATCAAACATGATGTCGACCCTCACGATGTGGTCAAGACAGGCGAGCACATCGAAGCGCTTGTACTGCAGAAGGAGGACAAGGAAGGCCGCCTGATCCTGTCCAAGAAGCGCGCCCAGTACGAGCGCGCCTGGGGCACGATCGAGAAGGTCAAGGAGGAGGACGGCGTCGTCACCGGCACGGTGATCGAGGTCGTCAAGGGCGGACTGATCCTCGACATCGGCCTGCGCGGGTTCCTGCCCGCCTCGCTGGTGGAGATGCGCCGTGTCCGCGACCTGCAGCCCTATGTGGGCAAGCAGATCGAAGCCAAGATCATCGAGCTGGACAAGAACCGCAACAACGTGGTCCTCTCGCGCCGCGCCTGGCTGGAGCAGACCCAGTCCGAAGTCCGCCAGAACTTCCTGAACACGCTGCAGAAGGGCCAGATCCGCAAGGGTGTGGTGTCCTCCATCGTGAACTTCGGCGCCTTCGTCGACCTCGGTGGCGTGGACGGCCTCGTGCACGTGTCGGAGCTGTCCTGGAAGCACATCGACCACCCGGGTGAGGTCGTCGAGGTGGGCCAGGAGGTCACGGTCGAGGTGCTCGACGTGGACATGGACCGCGAGCGGGTCTCGCTGTCGCTGAAGTCCACGCAGGAAGACCCGTGGCAGCAGTTCGCCCGCATCCACCAGATCGGTCAGGTCGTGCCCGGCCGGGTCACCAAGCTGGTGCCGTTCGGCGCGTTCGTCCGGGTGGAGGAGGGCATCGAGGGCCTGGTCCACATCTCCGAGCTCGCGGACCGGCACGTCGAGATCCCAGAGCAGGTCGTGCAGGTCGGCGACGAGATCTTCGTGAAGATCATCGACATCGACCTCGACCGGCGGCGGATCAGCCTCTCGCTCAAGCAGGCCAATGAGGGCACGATCGGCGAGGCAGTCGGGGACGACTTCGACCCGACCCTCTACGGCATGCCCGCGACCTACGACGAGCAGGGCAACTACGTCTACCCGGAGGGCTTCGACCCGGAGACCGGGGAGTGGCTGGAAGGCTACGAGCAGCACCGCGAGGAGTGGGAACAGCAGTACGCCGAGGCCAGGGCACGCTTCGAAGCGCACCGCCGCCAGGTGAGCGAGGCGCAGAAGGCGGACGAGGCGGCAGCCGCCGCAGCCGCGGAGGGCGGCGACACCGGCGGCGAGTCCTCCGGGCGCTCAGGCGGCTCGCGCGGTTCCCGGAGCGGCAGCCGCGACAGCGAGCCCGGCGGTGCACTCGCCTCCGACGAGGCGCTTGCAGCCCTGCGCGACAAGCTGTCCGGCGGCCAGTCCTGACCCTGGGCGCGTGCTCAGAGTCGGCCTGACCGGCGGGATCGGGGCGGGCAAGAGCGAGGTGTCACGTCGGCTGGCCAGCCATGGCGCGGTCGTCATTGACGCTGACGTGCTCGCCCGCGAAGTAGTAGCACCGGGGACGCCCGGGCTGAACGAGGTCACGGCCACGTTCGGCCCGGGCGTTCTCCGCCCTGACGGGAGCCTGGACCGGGAACGCCTCGGCGCGCTCGTATTCTCCGACCCGGCCGCCCTAGCCAAGCTGAACGCGATCGTCCACCCGCTGGTCGGGGCACGCGCCACCGAACTCCAGCAGGCGGCGGCAGACGCTGCCGTGGTCGTCCACGACATCCCCCTGCTGGCCGAGAACAACCTGGCCGGCCACTACGACGTGGTCGTGGTGGTGGACGTGCCGCCGCAGACCCAGGTCGAGCGCCTGGTCAGCCGCGGCATGACGGCCGAGCAGGCCCGTGCCCGCATGGCAGCCCAGGCAAGCCGGGAGCAGCGGCTAGCGGTCGCCACCGTGGTGGTGGACAACTCCGGCGACCTGGCCGACCTGGACCAGCGCGTCGAGAACCTGTGGCAGGACTTGGTGCGCCGGTCCGCCTAGCCCAGCCCGTCGGCACCCACCTGTACCGCGTATTCCGCTGCGGGTGCCGACACGACCGGCGCGACGGTGCCGTCGAGGCCGAGCACCTCCATGGCCTCGGTGTACCAGGACTCCACCACCGCGTTCCCCCAGAAGTCGCGGCGGCGTTCGTCGTGCACGTTCCACCGGTAGGTCTCGTGGTCCGGGTCACCCGTGTAGTAGTCCGATGTGTAGACCTCCACCCGATGCCCGTCGGGGTCGCGCAGGTACAGGTAGAACGCGTTGGACACACCGTGCCTGCCGGGTCCGCGCTCGATGTGGTGGGCAAGGTCCAGTGAGCCCAGGATGTCGGCGGCCCGCAGGACGCTGTGCGACTCGTGTGCGGCCAGCCCGAGGTGGTGCAGGCGCGGGCCGGCGCCCCCAGTGAACGCGATGTCGTGGACGGTCTGCTTGCGGTACATCCAGGCCGCGTACAGTTCCTGTACGTCGCCTTCGATCGTTTCTGAGCAGCCAAAACCCAGCGCTGCGTAGTGGTCGTAGGCGGCCTGGACATCCGGCACCACGATGTTGAAGTGGTCCAGCCGGCTGATCTCGGCCCCTGCCCGCAGGTCGTAACGCTGGATCAGCCGCTGCGGGCGCTCGACCTCGTAGAAGAACTCGACGGGGAAGCCGAGCGGGTCGACCACCCTGACCGCATCCCCGATCCCCAGGGTGCCCGTCCCGGCGGGGACCTCACGGACCGGCCTGCCGAGCCCAGTGAAGAAGACGGCGGCGCGCGCCACATCGGCTGACGTCCGGACCCGGTAGGCGATGTGCTCCAAGGCGGGCGCCTCGCCCAGGCGCAGGACGACAGAGTGGTGCGTGAGTTCGTCCATGCCCCGCAGGTAGAGAGCGTCGCCGTCCTCGTGCTCGACGTGGAAGCCGAGGACCTCGCCCCAGAACCAGCGGGCACGTGCGAGGTCCGTCACCACGAGTTGCGCATAGGCCGCGCGGACCACGTCGGGCGGGTCGTTCATGCCATCTCCTCCCGGGCGCCGAAACGGGGAACGGCGGGCCGGGCCAGCGCGATGTGGACGGTCTTTGGTTCGGTATAGAAGTCGATGCTGTGCGCCCCGCCCTCCCGCCCAACGCCGCTGGCCTTCACCCCGCCGAACGGGGTGCGCAGGTCTCTGACGTTGTGCGAGTTGACCCAGACCATGCCGGAGTCGACAGCGTGCGCGACCCGGTGTGCCCGGGTCAGGTCAGCGGTCCACACGTACGCGGCCAGCCCGTACGGCGTCGCATTGGCCAGTTCGAGGGCCTGGGTCTCGGTGTCGAACGGGGTCACGGCTACGACCGGGCCGAAGATCTCCTCTTGGAAGATCCTGGCCTGTGGGCCGACGTCGGCGAAGACCGTGGGCTGCAGGTAGTTGCCGTCGGCGAGGTGGCTGGGCCGGGTGCCGCCCGCCAGCAGCCTGCCCTCCTTCCGGCCGGTCTCGACATAGTGCAGAACCCGTTCGTAGTGCTCACGGTGGACGAGCGCGCCGACCTCCGTGGCCTCCTGCGCCGGGTCGCCCACCCGGATAGCCGCGGCACGCTCCGCTAGCCTGCGTGTGACCTCCTCATAGACCCCCCGCTCGGCCAGCACGCGGGAACCAGCCGTGCAGCGTTCCCCATTGAGCGAGAACACGCCGAACACGATCGAGTCGAGGGCGGCGTCGAGGTCCGCGTCGGCGAACACCACCACGGGGGACTTCCCGCCGAGTTCCATCGAGGTGGCCTTCAGGTGAGCCGCGCAGCAGCGCAGGATGTGACGGCCGGTGTCGGTGGACCCCGTGAAGGAGATCAGCGGGACACCGGGATGGTCAACCAGTGCCTGGCCGGCCTCCTCACCGATGCCGTGCACGATGCTGACCACTCCTGGGGGGACTCCGGCTTCGGTGAGGATGTCTGGCCACAGGCTCGCGGACAGTGGCGTCCACTCGGCCGGCTTGAGCACCACGGCGCAGCCTGATGCGAGCGCGGGGGCGAGCTTCCAGCTCTCCAGCATGAATGGCGTGTTCCAGGGGGTGATCAGGCCAGCCACCCCAACCGGCCTACGGACGACGTAACTGAGCTGCCACTCACCCTGCCGGAACGCTTCTTCGCCGAGCGCCACGATGACGTCGCCGAAGTAGCGGAAGTTCTCCGCAGCCCGGGCGGCCTGGCCAGCGGCCTGCGAGATCGGCAGGCCTGTGTCATAGGACTCGAAAGCGGCCAGTTGCCTCGCTCGGGCCGTCACGGCGTCGGCGACCCGGTGCAGGACCCGCGCGCGCTCGCTGTTGCTCAGCCTGGACCAGGCGGGGAATGCCTCGTGCGCGGCCGTGACCGCCCGCCCGACATCACGTGGGCCGCCCCTGGCGGCCTGGGCGTAGACGGCGTTGGTGGCCGGGCTGGTGACGTCGAATGTGGCGCCCTCGGCGCTGTCGGCCAGGACGCCGCCGATCCAGTGCCTGATCCGGGTGGGCGCGCCGTCCGGGGGTGATGGAGGCATCAGGCATTCACCTCGGTGGTGTGCTGGAGCAGGCTGGCGCACTGGGGGAGGAGTTCCTGGACGCGTACCTGCCCTGCCGGGGTCAGGGGGACGAGCGGCGGGCGGACATACGCCGAGGAGACCCGGCCCTGCTGCTGGAGGACCCACTTGGCCGGTGCGGGGTTGGTCTCCACGGTGAGCAGGTCCACCACGGGGTGCAGCCGGTAGTGCAGGTCCCTGGCCGCGCCGGCCTCGCCCGCCTGCCACAGCTCGTACATGCGTGCCACCGCGGCCGGGGCGAGGTTGGCGGCCGCACTGACGAAGCCCACGCCACCCAGTGCGAGCAGCGGCAGGCACAGCAGTTCGATGCCGGACCACACCAGGAGACTGGGCCCGCAGGCGTGCATGACGCGGGAGAAGTGCTCGAAGTCCCTGGTCGTCTCCTTGATCCCGACGATGTTGCCGAACTCCGCGAACAACTTCGCCACGGTCTCGGGCGCGATGTCCACCGCGGTCCGGGACGGGACGTTGTAGACCACCAGCGGCAGGTCGGGGAACTCCCTCGCCACGGTCGCGTACCACGCCCGCAGCCCCTCTTGCGTCGGGCGCGCGTAGTACGGGGTGATGACGAGCGCCGCGTCGGCGCCGAGGTCACGCGCGGCGGCGGTCAGTTCCAGCGTCTCCGCCAAGGTGGCCGCACCCGTGCCCGGGACGAATGGGACGCGGTCGGCGACTTCTCCGGCCACCGTGGTCATGGCGGCGATGCGCTCGGCCACTGTCTGGGCGGTCGGCTCGCCCGTGGAGCCGCCGAGTGAGATGCCATGCGAGCCGGACGCGAGCTGCCAGCGGACCAGACCCCGCAGAGACTCGTGGTCGACCGCGCCATCGCTGGTGAACGGGGTTACCAGCGGCACGATAGACCCCTGGATGAGGGCCGGGTCGCTGCGGAACTTCATGGCTGCCCTCCGTGGTTGGGTGGCTGACTCTGCCGCCACCGTTCATAGGTGGCCTGCCACGCGGGCCCGGGTGGGTAGAGCCCGTCAAGCGGATGCCCGGCCCTGACCTGCTCGGTGACAAAACGTTCCCGCTGTTCCTGCTCGGCACTGGCGGCGAGCAGGTCGTCGGCGAGTTCGGGCGGGACCACCACCACTCCGTCGGCATCGCCGACGATGATGTCCCCGGGCTGGACCAGGGCGCCGCCGCAGGCGACCGGGATCCCGCTGTCCCACGGGACATGCCGGCGGGCCAGCACGGCGGGGTGTTCCGCCGCGTAGTACACGGGCAGGTCCAGCGCGGCCACGGCCGCGCTGTCGCGCAGGCCCCCGTCGGTGACCACGCCGGCCGCGCCGCGGTGGAGGGCCCGCGACGCGAGGATGTCGCCGATGGTGCCGGCGGTGCGGTCCTGCCGGGCATCTATGACGAGGACCTGGCCTGGCTGCAGTTCCTCGATGGCACGTTTCTGCGCGTTCATGCCCTGGCCGTGGCTGCGCGACAGGTCCTCCCGCAACGGCAGGTAGCGCAGCGTGTGGGCGAGGCCCACCATGGTCTCGTCCGGTCGGGCCGGGTGGACGCCGTCAATGTTGCACTGTCCGATGCCCCGCTTGAGCAGCTGGGCGCTGAGGGTCGCGACGGCGACACCGTGCAGCCCAGCCAGGGTCTGCGGGGCCACCCGCCCCGGGGTCTGCGGGGCCGGCCGCTCATCCCGGACGGCTCCCCAGGCGGCTGCCCGCTCGGCAGCGGTGGCCTTCGGCTGGGCGCCCCATGGCTCCAGGTCGTGATCTGCGTCGACGACCAGGTTGCTCAGCCGGCCGGTGCTGACCGTGCCGCTGCTGACTTCCACCTCCACCGTGTCGCCGGGGGAGGCCACCGACGCGCCCGCTGGCGTGCCGGTGAGGATGACATCACCAGGCTCCAGAGTGACCAGGCGCGACAGGTCGGCGACCAGCACCCCGAACGGGAAGATCAGCCCATCCGTGGTGTCGTCCTGCGCCAGCTCACCATTGACCCAGGAACGCACCTGGAGACCGGCTGGGTCAACGGTGGCGGCGTCCAGCAGCCTGGGTCCGACCGGCTTGAAACCGTCGGTGCCTTTGGACCGCAGGTTCGAGCCACGGTCGGCGTAGCGCAGGTCATAGACGCCCGCGTCATTGGCCGCCGTCACCCACCTGACGTAGCTCCATCCCTCGTCGGGGGTCACCCGGTGTGCGCGGCGCCCGATCACCAGCGCGACCTCACCCTCGAACCCAAGGAGTTCGCAGCCGCGCGGCCGGCGGATCGGATCCCCGGTGCCCGTCAGTGACGACGGCGGGATCAGGAAGTAGGACGGCTGGTCGGGGAACTGGCCACGTTCCTTCGCTCTGCTCCGGTAGTTGAGGTGCACAGCGATGATCTTGGAAGGTGACTGACCCAGCGGATGCGGCACCGTGACTCCCTGCTCACCGTGGCCGCCCGCGCCGGAATCGGCCGGTTGCTTATGAGCTTGCCGTCGAGTGCCGGCCCAGACAATGTCGTGTCCCACAATGAGCGGCGGCGGGGCTTGTCGGATCGTTCAATGCTGTGGGCGGGGTGGGGCGACGCTGGCGGCGGTCAGTTCCAGCCAGAGCAGCAGCAGGTGCTCGGGGCGGGCCAGGTCGATGGCGAAGAGTTCCTGGGCCCGGCGGAGCCGGTGCCGCAGCGTGTTCTGGTGCACGGGGAGGGCGCGGGCCGCCGCGGCGATGTCACCGAAGGATCCCAGGTACGCCCGTAGCGAGTCCGCGTAGCGGCTCCCCTTTGCGGCGTCGTGGTCGGCGATGCGTTGCGCGACCCCTGACCGGAGGCCGGGCCGCTGTGCGACCAGGCGCGCGATGCGGTACAGCACCAGGTCGGCCCGCAGGTCCTCGATGTCGGTGACACCCGCGCGGGTGCCAGTGCGGGCGAGGTGTGCGAGCGCGTCCGCGCTGTCCGTGCGGTCAGTGCGCAAGCCCAGCGGCGTGTCGGTCTCGCCGCACAGCACCACGCACAGGTCTGCGCGCAGCGACGCCGTGGCACGGTCCACCAGGTGCCCGGCGAAGGCGGCCGCCTGTCCGCTGCCGCCGTGGCGGGAAGACGCCGGCACCATGACGTAGAGGTGGTCACCGGCCAGCGTGGTGGCGACCGACAGGCCGAACATCGCGGCGTCCAGCACCACCATGTCCTGGACCTGGAGACCCAGCATCCGGTTCTGCGTGTAGTCGGAGCCACCGTGCCAGCTCAGCGCCAGCAGGCGGGCGGGGAACTCCAGTTCGCCCGGGTCGTCCCCGGAGTCCAGGACGGCGCGTAGCGCCTCGTTGCGCCGTACCTGCTCCTCTGCCACGTGGCGCCGCAGGCTGAGCATGTGCAGCGCCGCGAGCTTGGCCGCTTCGGCCAGCGTGGCCGCGGATGCCGGGTCAACGCCGTCCACGTCCGCGGTGCTGGTCCCGGTGCTGCTGGCGGCCCCGACCGCCACCCACATGGAGCCCAGCACCTCCGAGCCCGCCCGGATGACGACCGCGAGCCGGTCCATGTCTCCCGGCCTGCGTACTCTCACGACTGACCCGCTGCGCCAGACCGCGGGATTCAGGAAGCTCTCGAGCGCGTCAGCGGGCACCCGGCGGTCCAGGATCCCCCTGCGCCGCGTGTCGTCAATGGGCTGTCCCTGCAGGCTGGAGTAGGCGAGGACGACATAGCTGACGTCCATGATCGCCACTGCGCCGCCGACGATGGCCGCAACGGCATTGGCCAGGGAGAACAGGTCACCGTGTGGTACCTGGGCGAGGCCAGCGGGCGGCGGGCCTGGATCCCGGCGCACCACCATGGCACACAGCGCCTCCAGGCGCGGCCATGGCAGGTCCGGTTCGGCGTCGAGGATGGCCAGCCCGCACTCGCGCGCGGTGTCACAGAGGTCGGTCGTCGGCCTGCCATAGCTCTTGACGACGAGCGCGGCCGCCTGGTTCCGCGCGGCGGTGTGGACTGCCTTTCTTGTCTGTGGTGCGTCCACCCACAGCCCAATGCCCAGCAGCAGCGCGGACGGTGCGGTGGGCGTGGGGTCCGTGGTGTCGAAGAACTCGGGGTTACCCGCGACATGCGCCAGGCCCGTCGGGGCGCAGACCACCCGGACGACCGCCGGGCCGAGGGTGGCGACCAGGTCCGACAGCGGTATCTGTGTCACCGCTCCTCCCGTCCGTGGCTGGAGGATCGCACAACATCCGGAGTCACATTTTGTCAGGTCTTACATTGAAGGGGCCAGGTCACTGGGGCAGTCTCGTCACAAGTCATCGAGCACTGACGAGAGGGGGCGCATGACCACCGCGCTCCGTTCCCAGCCCCTACCGGACGGCCGCACAACTCCGGAGTCCCTGGCGCGGCACGTCTCCCCAGGTGAATGGCAGGCCAGAGTGGAACTGGCCGCCTGCTACCGGATCTTCGACCGGCTCGGCTGGTCAGAAATGATCTTCAACCACATCTCCGTCCGAGTCCCGGGCGAAGAAGGCCATCTGCTGATCAACCCGTTCGGCCTGACCTACAGCGAGGTCACGGCCTCCAACCTGATCAAGATCGATTACGCGGGCACCATCCTCAGCCCAACCCAGTGGTCAGTGAACGAAGCAGGTCTGGTAATCCACAGTGCCATCCATGAAAACCGGCCCGACGCCCACTGCGTGATGCACACCCACACCACCGCCGGCAGTGCGGTCGCCTGCCTGGCCGACGGCCTGGACTGGAACAACTTCTACGCAGCGCAGATCTACCACCAGGTCGCCTACCACGACTTCGAGGGCATCACCGTGCGCCCGGAGGAGAAGGTGAGGCTCGTGGCAGACCTCGGCGAGGCGAACCTGATGATCCTGCGCAACCACGGCCTCCTCGCCCTGGGCCCCACCCTGCCGGCCGCGTTCGCATTGCTGTGGACCCTCCAGCGGGCCTGTGAGATCCAGATCGCCGCCCAGCAGACGGGCAGGCCACTCCAGCCGGTGACAGAGGCGGCAGCGCTGCAGTCGACCGCCGAGTCCTTCCAGGCCGGCGACCGCACCGACGCGGGCCGCACCCTCTTCGAGGCCCTGGTGCGTGCGCTGGACCGTGACCACGTGGACTACGCGGGCTGATCCTGGGCTGGGGGCCCGGCCTGCGCCACGAGCTCGGCCCGGGCCTGCTCCAGTTCCCGCTTGAACGCCTCATCGGGGACCGGGTACCGGGGGTCGATGTCGATCAGTGCCTGTGCGATGACGGCCGCGGCGCAGATCCGGGTGAACCACTTGTGGTCGGCGGGCAGGACGTACCAGGGAGCCCAGTCCGTGCTCGTATGGGTGAGCATCTCGGAGTACGCCTGCTGGTAGGAGTCCCAGTACTGGCGCTCCCGCACGTCGCTCGCATTGAACTTCCAGTTCTTCTCCGGCTGGTCGATCCGCTTGAGGAACCGGGCCTGTTGCTCCTCCTTCGACAGGTTCAGGAACATCTTGACCACTTTTGTGCCGTTGTCGGCCAGGTACCGCTCCCAGTCGTTGATCTCCCGGTACCGGCGCTGCCACACCGTCCGCCCCTTCGACCATGGCGGGGACTTCTCGTGGTCCAGGTAGTCCGAGTGCACCCGCACGATGAGCACCTCTTCGTAGTGGGACCGGTTGAAGATCCCGATCTCACCTCTTGCAGGCAGGCATCGCACATGCCGCCACAGGTAGTCATGGGCGAGTTCACGGGCCGAGGGCGTCTTGAAGCTGTAGACGTGTACGCCCTGCGGGCTGACACCGCTCATCACGTGACGGATCGTGCTGTCCTTGCCCGCTGCGTCCATCCCCTGGAGCACCACCAGCACCGCGTAGGTGTCCTGCGCGGCCAGCCGATCCTGGTACTGGCCGAGGAGCTCGGCCCCCTGCCGCAGCAGCGGCGCCCCCTCCACCTTGCCACGCACGCCGAATCGGCCACCTGGGTCGAAGCCGTCCGGCAGCTTGACCTTTGTGCCGGGCCTGACGCGCAGTGGGTCGACGAACTCCCGGACCCAGGCCGTCTCTCCTTCGCCCATGCTCGCCTCCAAGCCGTTCGGACACTCCCAGCGTAGGGAATGAGCCGGCGACCGTACTGACCGAGGCTGCGGGCCGCCCTGTGGAGGTGTGTGACTCGTGTAACCCATGTGACGACTGAGCACCCACAGATACATAAAAGTGTGAAATAGCATCAATCATGGAGATAAGTGCTTTACGTCTGCCCCCCGAGGCGAGCATAGTTAGGAATGCTTCCTAATGAAGTGGGGGTCCACCATGAAACGACGCTGGTGGGCGGCAGGGATGGTCATGGCTATCTTGCCCATCGCGATCCTTGCCGGCATCGCCACCCGGGCCTTCGCCGCACCGAATGCCGCTGCGGCACAGACCATGACCATCGACCACGTCACCCTGTACGGTCCACCTGACAACTCTCCGCCAGGGGACATCACTCAGTTCGGCTCCGGGCATGCGGGCGGGGTCGGCACCTTCGACGATCCGACCACGTTCGCGACCGACCAGAACGAGTTCGCCCCCGGCACGCTGGTCTACTACCCGTTCCTGCAGCGCTACTTCGTGATGCAGGACGAGTGCGTGGAGTGTGATGCCGACTTCAACAACGGGATCTTGCACATCGACCTATGGGTCGGTGGCACGCTGAACGACGACGCCAGCGCCATACTCGCCTGCGAGGACAGCCTGACGCGCGACAACATGCCGGTCATCGTCAACCCTGGGCCGAACGAGCCAGTGTTCAACGGCGGCGCGGGTGGCCCGATCTTCAACTCCAGCGATGGTTCGTGCAACCAGCCCGGCGGAGGTACCGGGACCACGGGCACGACCGGGACCACGGGCACGACCGGGACCACCGGTACGACCGGGAGTACCGGCCCCACCGGCGGTTCCTGAG
Organism: Streptosporangiaceae bacterium; assembly: GCA_035946955.1. Lineage (GTDB taxonomy): Bacteria > Actinomycetota > Actinomycetes > Streptosporangiales > Streptosporangiaceae > DASYYE01. The sequence continues at coordinate 46,870 of DASYYE010000463.1, forward strand.
TAGTAACTCGGTAACCGGCCGATCACAAAAGCAGGCCGACGGCGGACTCAGCCGTCGGCCTGCTTCGTCCTATGAGAAAGCCCCACGGCTGGCCCAGCCGATCGGGAATGAGACTGTCCGACCTCCCACTTACAGTTGGGGGAGCGTGAGTCAATCCCGGGAGGGGAGATGCGCCCGGTAAGTGACCTTCAGCGGCGGGTGGCGCCGTTCACCGTGGAGACCGACATGGTTCCCGCGGGAGACCAGCCTGCCGCGATCGCCGACATGGAGCGGCGTGTCCGGGCCGGGGAGCGCGACGTCGTCCTGCTCGGGGCGACCGGCACCGGCAAGACCGCCACCATCGCCTGGCTGGCTGAGCGCCTGCAGCGCCCCACGCTGGTGATGCTCCCCAACAAGACACTCGCGGCGCAGTTCGCCAATGAGCTGCGCGAGATGCTCCCGCACAATGCCGTCGAGTACTTCGTGTCTTACTACGACTACTACCAGCCCGAGGCGTATGTCCCGCAGACCGACACCTACATCGAGAAGGACTCCTCCATCAACGATGAGGTGGAACGGCTGCGCCACTCCGCTACGAACTCCCTGCTCACCCGCAGGGACACGATCGTGGTGTCCTCGGTCTCCTGTATCTATGGCCTGGGCACGCCGCAGGAGTACGTGGACCGGATGCTGAAGCTGCAGGTGGGCGACACCGTGGAGCGCGAGGCGCTGCTCCGCAAGCTCGTCGGCATGCAGTACACGCGTAACGACATGGCATTCACCCGGGGCACGTTCCGGGTGCGCGGCGACACGATCGAAATCATCCCGGTCTATGAGCAGCTCGCCCTTCGCATCGAGATGTTCGGTGACGAGATCGAGCGGCTCATGACGCTGCACCCGCTGACCGGTGAGGTGATCAGCGAGGACCAGGAGCTGTACGTCTTCCCCGCCACCCACTACGTGGCCGGGCCGGAGCGGATGGAACGCGCGCTCACCGGTATCGAAGCCGAGCTCGAGGAACGGCTCGCCGAGCTGGAACGGGGCGGGAAGCTGCTCGAGGCGCAGCGGCTGCAGATGCGCACCACCTATGACCTCGAGATGATGCGCCAGGTGGGGAGCTGCTCGGGGATCGAGAACTACTCGCGGCACATCGACGGCAGGCCGGCCGGGAGCGCACCGAACACCCTGCTCGACTACTTCCCCGAGGACTTCCTGCTCGTCGTCGACGAGTCGCACGTCACCGTCCCGCAGATCGGCGGCATGTACGAGGGGGACGTGTCCCGCAAGCGGACCCTGGTCGACCACGGGTTCCGGCTGCCTTCCGCGATCGACAACCGGCCGCTGACGTGGGACGAGTTCTGCGACCGGATCGGCCAGACCGTGTACCTGTCGGCCACCCCCGGCCCCTACGAGCTGCAGCGGGTGCAGGGCGACGTGGTCGAGCAGGTGATCCGGCCGACCGGCCTGGTGGACCCGCAGGTGGTGGTGAAGCCGACCAAGGGCCAGATCGACGACCTGGTGCACGAGATCCGGGAGCGTGCGGAGCGCAACGAGCGGGTGCTGGTGACCACGCTGACCAAGAAGATGGCCGAAGACCTCACCGACTACCTGCTCGAACTCGGGATCCGGGCCCGCTACCTGCACAGCGAGGTGGACACCCTGCGGCGGGTGGAGCTCCTGCGCGAGCTGCGGGTCGGCGAGTATGACGTGCTGGTTGGGATCAACCTGCTCCGTGAGGGCCTCGACCTGCCCGAGGTGTCCCTGGTGTCGATCCTGGACGCGGACAAGGAAGGGTTCCTCCGCTCCGGGACGTCGCTCATCCAGACCATCGGCCGGGCCGCGCGGAACGTGTCCGGGCAGGTCCACATGTATGCCGACCAGATCACCCCGTCCATGCGCAAGGCCATCGACGAGACCAACCGCCGCCGCGACAAGCAGATCGCTTACAACCGTGAGCACGGGATCGACCCCACCCCGCTGCGCAAGCGCATCGCCGACATCCTCGACCAGCTGGTCCGGGAGGACGCTGACACCGACAAGCTGCTGGGTGGCGCTGGACGCCAGCAGAGCCGGGGGAAGTCGCCGGTGCCAGGCCTGGCGTCCCGGTTGCGGCCGGGTGCGGGGGCGGAGGGCGTTGCTGGAGGGGCAGGCGGCGGGGCCGCCCGCGAAGACCTCGTCACGTTGATCCAGAACCTCACGGACCAGATGCACACCGCCGCAGCCGAGCTGCAGTTCGAGGTCGCCGCCCGCATCCGTGACGAGATCAAGGAGCTCAAGCACGAGCTCCGCGGCATGCAGGCCGCGGGCGTCTGAGCATTACCGGGTGACGGATGCGGACGCTGCTCGTCGACAACTACGGCTCGTTCACCTACAACCTCAAGCACCTGATCGCGGCGGTCAACGGGGAGGAACCGGTCGTCGTCACCAATGACACCGGCTGGGACGCCCTCCCGCTGGACGGCATCGACAACATCGTCGTCTCGCCCGGCCCTGGCCACCCCGGGCGTCCGGGCGACTTCGGGGTCAGCGAGCGTGCCATCCGCGCGAGCGGCCTGCCTGTGCTCGGTGTCTGTCTAGGGCACCAGGGCATCGCGCACGCCTTCGGTGCCACCGTCGGCCTGGCGCCCGAGCCCTGGCACGGGCGGGTCGCACGCGTGCACCACACGGGCGACGACCTGTTCGCCGGACTGCCCTCACCATTCGGTGCCGTGCGCTACCACTCCCTGGCGGTCACGGACCTGCCCGCCGGCCTTGAGTGCACCGCGTGGTGTCAGGACGGCGTGGTCATGGGCGTGCGGCACCAGGAAGCACCGCTGTGGGGCGTGCAGTTCCACCCGGAGTCCGTCCGCACCGAGTACGGCGCCGAGTTGCTGGCGAACTTCAAGCGGCTCACCGCCCAGTGGTCAGGCACTCACCGGCCGAGCACTCACCGGCCGAGCACTCACCGGCCGAGCACCCACTGGCCGAGCACCCACTGGCCGAGCACCCAGCGGCCGGCGGCCCGCAGCGACCGGCCCTCGGTGGACCCGGGCAACTGTCGGCTACATGTCCGCAAGCTGGCGAGCATGCCGGATCCTGAACGTGTCTACACGGAGTTGTTCGCGGGGCAGGGCACGAGCTTCTGGCTGGACAGCGGGCCGGCCACGCCGGGGCTGTCCCGCTTCTCCTTCATGGGCGACGCCAGCGGTCCCCTCGCCGAGGTGGTGACCTACGACACCTGCTCGGGGGGGCTTACGGTCCGCACGCGCGACGGTGAGCGGGTGGTGCGCCGGTCCGTGTTCGCCTATCTGCAGGACCGCCTGCGCGACTTGAGGGCCGAGGTGCCCACCGGGTTCCCCACGGAGTTCAACCTCGGGTACGTCGGCTACCTCGGATATGAACTCAAGGCGGAGACCGGCGGCGAAGCAGCACACCGCTCCGATGTACCGGATGCGGCGCTGGTGTTCGCCGACCGCCTGGTGGTATTCGACCTCGCGGACGGGTCAGGGTGGCTGATCGCCCTCAGCTGTGCGCGAGGGTGGCCCGGCGCGGACGCCGAGGTAGCGGAAAGCTGGCTGGATTCCACTGCGGCGCGGCTGGCTCAGCTGCTGACCGCTGCGCCGGGCGGTGCTTGCTCAGACACGGACACTCCTGGCACCGCTCCATCGGGGACAGACCAGGTCAGGTTCCGGCATGACCGGGCGGGCTACCTGGCGCGCATCGAGGCGAGCCTGGCGGAGATCCGTCAGGGTGAGTCATACGAGGTGTGCCTGACCAACATGGCGGCTGTCCCGGTGAACGAGGACGTCCTGACCGTCTACCGGCGGCTGCGCCGGGTCAGCCCGGTTCCTTACGGCGCACTGCTGGTCTTCCCGGGGGTCAGCGTCCTGTCCGCATCGCCCGAGCGGTTCCTGTCGGTCGGTGCGGGCGGCACCGTCGAGTCACGGCCGATCAAGGGAACGAGGCCACGGGGGGTGGACCCGGCCGAAGACGAGTGGCTGCGCCATGACCTGGCCACCGCCGAAAAGGACCGGGCCGAGAACCTCATGATCGTGGACCTGGTCCGCAACGACCTAGGCCAGGTATGCGAGAACGGGACCGTCCACGTCCCGCGGATCTTCGAGGTCGAGACGTACCCTCTGGTGCACCAGCTCGTGTCGACCGTGCGCGGGCGACTGCGCGCCGGCGTGTCCGCACTCGACTGCGTGCGGGCGACGTTCCCGGGCGGGTCGATGACGGGCGCGCCCAAGCGGCGCACCATGCAGATCATCGACCGGCTGGAAGAAGGCCCCCGCGGCGTCTACTCAGGCGTCCTCGGATGGTTCGGCCTGAGCGGGGCCGCGGACCTCAGCGTCGTCATCCGCACCATCGTCATCGCCGAGGGGACCGCCCGGTTCGGCACCGGCGGCGCCATCGTCACCCTGTCCGACCCCGCGGCGGAGTACGAGGAGACCCTGGTGAAGACCCGCCCCATGCTGGCAGCCCTGTGTTTGCACGACTGGGCCTGGAGTGGCTGCTGAGTGCGGGCCGTTACGCTGGCCCGCATGTCCTGGGTTCTGTTCGACTTCGGCAACGTCGTCTGCTACTCACAGTCCGAGCACGACCTCGAGCTCCTAGCTGCGGCAGTTGGCTGCCCGGTCCCGGAGCTCACCGAGACCTACTGGCCACCCCGCCTGGACTACGACCGGGCTGACCTGGACGCGGACACCTACTGGCAGAAGGTAGGCGCCGCCCAGGGCCGGACCTTCTCACCCGCAGAGGTCACCGAACTGGTCCGGCTGGACGTCGAGTCCTGGTCCCATATCAACCCGCACACCGAAGCGCTCATCGCAGACCTGGCAGCCGCGGGCAACCGCCTGGCCCTGCTCTCCAATGCCCCCACCGACGTAGCCCTCGCGATCGCGGCCCTGCCCATCGCAGCCTGCTTCGAGCACTGCTTCTTCAGCTGCGACCTGCGGGCCACCAAACCAGACCCCGCCGTGTACCAGGCAGTCCTCACCCGTCTCCAAGCCCAGCCCGCCGACGTTGTCTTCCTGGACGACCGCGCCGAGAACGTGACCGGTGCCGCAGACCTGGGAATCCGCAGTGTCCACTTCACCGGAGCGCAGCAGGCCCGCGCTGCCCTGGCCGCCCTGGGAGTGCGCGGCGCAATGTGACATACGCCACGCAGAGCTAACGCCCGTCTTACCAGGACGGGCAGTGTTACGGGACTCACACGGGCCATGACGTGGGGTGATGTGGCGGAGGCGATGCCCCCACTGGCTTTACGCTGATCACCGGGCGTAGGGTCGGAGTTGTGTTGGCAAGCCTGGTCGCCGCAGCGGTGGCCGCGGTGTGCTATGGCATTGCCGCGGTCATGCAAGCCATGGCGGCACGCGCCGCCAGCCGGCGGGGGACAGGTAACAATGGCGCGACACGTGCGCCACTAGGCGAGGTCGACCCTGGCCTGGTGATGCGCATGTTTCGCCAGTGGCGCTTCATCGGCAGCCTCGGCCTGGACATGATCGGTTTCCTCGCCCAGCTCGTGGCCCTGCGCAGACTGCCGCTGTTCGCCGCGCAGGCGATGATCGCGTCGAACCTGGCTGTCACCGCCGTCGTCGCCGCCTGGCTGATCCACCTCGAGCTGGCCTGGCGTGAGTGGCTGGCGGTGGCCGGGGTGATCATCGGCGTGGGGTTGCTCGGGTCTTCGGCTGGCGCCCACGCCGCCACGGGGGCCAGTGCGGAGTTCAAGCTCGCCCTCATCGTGGCCGTCGCCGGTATCGCGATCGCGGGCATCGCCGCGTCGAAGTTGCGAGCGCCCTTCCGCACACCTGTATTGGGGGCGATCGCGGGCCTGGGCTACGGCGTGCTGGCCGTGGCTGCCCGCATACTGCCCAACTACACGCTCCACCAACTCGTGCGCGACCCTGCCGCCTATGCCCTGGCGGCTGCGGGCATCGTGTCGTTCATGCTGTACGCCACCGCGCTCGAAGAGGGCAGCGTCACAGTGACCACCGCGCTGGTAGTGCTGGCCGAGACCACAGCGCCAGCCGTGGTCGGGCTGGTGTTCCTGGGCGACCACGCCCGTCCCGGCCTGGGTGGCGTGGCGGTCCTGGGGTTCTGCCTCGCTGTGGTGTGCGCGGTCGCGCTGGCCCGCGCCGGGCAGGCCGAGCAGCGGGCCGTCGCCGCGGCCACGCCGCGCCAGGTCAGGCACCATGATGAAGCGGAGACATGCCCACACACCGCGTCGTAACGGCCGTGTCATCAGGCACAACCCTGATCGGCTGCTGATATTCTGATACCCCGTGGGTAGGCGGGTTCCCCCGCCTCTGACTGACCACGGGAGTCTCTCTTTGGCTGCGGCACCGTATTCGACACGCCCGGCACCAACCAAGCACCTCTTCGTGACCGGAGGCGTCGCTTCCAGCCTCGGCAAGGGCCTCACAGCCTCCAGCCTGGGCCGGCTCCTCAAGGCACGAGGGCTCCGGGTGACCATGCAGAAGCTCGACCCCTACCTCAACGTCGACCCCGGGACGATGAACCCGTTCCAGCACGGTGAGGTCTTCGTGACCGACGATGGCACCGAGACCGACCTCGACGTCGGGCACTACGAGCGTTTCCTGGACACCGAGCTCAAGGGCACGGCCAACGTCACCACTGGCGCGGTCTACTCCAGCGTCATCGCCAAGGAGCGCCGCGGCGACTACCTCGGTGACACCGTCCAGGTCATTCCGCACATCACAAACGAGATCAAGTCGCGCATCCTCGACATGGGCGGCCCCGGCGTGGACCTCGTCATCACCGAGGTCGGCGGGACCGTCGGTGACATCGAGTCACTTCCCTTCCTGGAGGCGATCCGCCAGATCCGCCACGAGATCGGCCGGGACCGCTGCTTCTTCCTGCACGTGTCCCTGCTGCCCTACATCGGGCCCGCCGGTGAGCTGAAGACCAAGCCGACCCAGCACTCGGTGGCGGCGCTGCGCAATATCGGCATCCAGCCCGACGCGATCGTGTGCCGGGCCGACCGGGAGATCAGCCCGCCGGTCAAGCACAAGATCAGCCTGATGTGTGACGTCGACGAGGAGGCGGTTGTCTCGGCCGCCGACGCCCCCTCCATCTACGACATCCCCAAGGTGCTCCACTCCGAGGGACTGGACGCCTACGTGGTCCGCAGGCTGGGGCTGTCATTCCGCGACGTGGACTGGAGCGACTGGGACGACCTGCTGCGGCGTGTCCACCGGCCCGCCCGCACCGTGACCATCGCGCTGGTGGGCAAGTACGTGGACCTGCCCGACGCCTACCTGTCACCCGCCGAAGCGCTGCGCGCAGGCGGGTTCGCCAATGACGCCCGGGTCGAGATCCGCTGGGTGGGCAGTGACGACTGTGAGACGCCCGAAGGCGCGGCGCGCCACCTCGAGGGCGTGGACGGCATCCTGATCCCCGGTGGTTTCGGCGTGCGGGGCATCGAAGGAAAGATCGGCGCGGCCGCTTACGCCCGCACCCACGGGATCCCGCTGCTGGGGCTATGCCTCGGCCTGCAGTGCCTGGCCATCGAGACCGCGCGGCACCTGTGCGGGCTGGAGAAGGCGAACAGCACCGAGTTCGACCCCGCCACCCCGGACCCGGTGATCTCGACCATGGCCGACCAGGAGGACGTGGTCGCTGGCGACCGGGACATGGGCGGCACGATGCGCCTCGGCCGCTACCCGGCGGTCCTGGCCGAAGGGTCCATCGTCCGCGAACTGTACGGCGCCGAGGTGGTCCACGAACGGCACCGGCACCGCTATGAGGTCAACAACGCCTACCGGGCCACA
>DASYYE010000464.1:0-1722 GCA_035946955.1 Streptosporangiaceae bacterium
GTCAGGTCGCCGGTGAGGGTTGCCGGGGCACCGGGCACGTTGCTGAAGGTGAAGTCGAATCTTCCGGTCACCGTGTTGGTCCCGCCGGTGGTCGGGATCCGCAGGACGAAGGTGCCGCTGGCGCTGCCGGTGGCGCAGTCTGCGAAGCCCGCGGCGGACAGTGCGACGGTTCCGGTGCCGGTGACTGTCTGGCCGTCGATGGTCCCGGTGCAGGTGGCGGTGGCGGTCAGTCCGTGTGTGGTCTCGGCGAACGGCCCGAACTCGGGGGTGATGGGTGGGCTGATGTCCTGGGTGCTGGTGAAGGTGCAGTCCAGGTTGGCGTGCGGGGCATCGGCGCTGGCGGGGGTGGCGGGCAGGGCGAGCAGGGCCGCCGCGAGTGGGACAGTTATTAACAGCAGGTGCGGGATACGCAGGCGCGGTGGACGGAACATGATTCCTCCTTGGGTGGCGGCCAGTGACGGCACCCCCCGGGTGTGCCGGGGCTGTTCGGTGCGCGTAATGCTGGTGGCGCTTTGGACGATCCGGCTGGCCGGCCTTGCCGGGACACGGGAACCAAACCTGAACGTAGTCAGATGATCGCTGTCGGTCAACCCGGCTTTTGCGCTTTTTGCGGGCCGCCGGCTCCGTGGTTAGGCCATAGGCTGTCAGAGCAGGGCAATCTTGCCTGCTGACTGCGGACCCTGATACGCGTAGCTATTCAAGCGTCGGCGTTTATGGCCGTTCACTGAGTGGGCTGGGTTCGCTGGTGCGCCATCGGAAAACGTTTGCCGGGTCTGCGCGCAGCCGGCGACTCGGGGCCTGGATCCCAGAAACGGCCTGACAATGCTGCGGAGCACCTATCCAGTCTTGTTCTGGTGTGAAGCCATGGTTGGCGTTCCGCGACAGCAGCAGGTACAGAGCCGCCAGACTGCGGCTCATGGGTATGACGGTCTGGGTCGAGGCCACGGCCGTTCCAAGATCGTCTTGGGGTTTGACTCACGATGAGTGGCGAGACGTTGCGGTCTGGTCATGAGCGGCGTGTTGGGCGGGGAATGTGACGAAGCTCCGGTAGGGACAGGGGTCCTCTCACAGATCCCAGCCACCGGAGCTTCCTCGTGGGTCAGTCTGTCATTGCTGCTGCCGTGTCCGCACCGGCAGGGCCGGTTGTGTCCGTCCCGGTATCGGATGTCTGCTGTGGCCTGCTGGAACTGTTCGCCGGGGTGCGGGATGGCCGGGTGGGCCAGGGCAGGGACCATCCGGTCGCCGCTGTTCTGGCGCTGGCCGGGGCGGCGGTCGTTGCGGGGATGAAGGGCTATACGGCTGTCGCCGGGTGGGTCGCGGACGTGTCTGCTGCTGTGCTTGCAGACCTGTACCTGCGGGCGGGCGCCATTCCTGCCGGGCCGCCGTCGAAGACGACGATCTGGCGGGTGCTCACCGACGCCGGCGCTGAGGTGCTCGACGCCGCTGTGGGTGCGTGGCTGATGAACCTGGCCGGGTTCGCCATGCCTGCGGCGGCCGGGACGGATGACCATGTGCCGGGTTGCGGGGCGCTGATGCAGGTCAGGCTAGACGGCAAGGCGATCCGGGGCGCGAAAGACGCTGACGGGAACCAGGTCCGGCTGCTCGCGGCCCTCGTTGGCCCGGACGCCGCGACCGCAGTGGTCGCTGCCCAGGCTGAGGTCGGCAAGAAGACGAACGAGGTGCCGGCGGCCGCGGCGGTACCCGGCCAGACCGGCCTGGAAG
>DASYYE010000465.1:0-6343 GCA_035946955.1 Streptosporangiaceae bacterium
CACCAAAGTTATTGATCGCCATGACCTGTTCCCCCCTCCATCGCGGCAAGGTGACAGGATTATGCGCCCAGGCATATGACCAGCACATCGTGGTGTGACCGAGACATTGACCGAGAAGAATAGTCCGGCGTTCCAGCACCCGGAAAACCGTCTTGACATCCGGCGGATTTAGCTAATGCTTCCGCGGCGGGTAACGACGGAGTCGGCGGGTGGTCGCTGGCAGGTGCGGCCCAACTGCCGGGCAGCCTGCTGAAAGCTGGATCTGCCCACGTACGAGCGACACGCTATCCCAAGATGGTCGAGAGGAGGTTCAGGTTGCCGATTCCGTTCCGGCGGAAAGGGACTTTGGGAAGGCAGGGCTCAGTGACAGTTCCCCACTACTGGGGACCGGGTCTACCGCACCCTGTTGGACGAGATTGCCCGGCCGAGGTGCCTTCATCTCGCCGATCAGCGTGACCGACCTTGTCAAGATCTCTGAGTCCGGGTCAACCTCCAATGGTCACGGTGGCGGCTGGCTGTCCTCCCGCTGGCGAGCTGAACTCGGCAGCGAGCACGTGGCGCTGCCCCCCGGCATCCGGTGGCGGTTGTTCGCCACTAGCCGATAGCCGAGATGGGCGAGCCAGCGCAGGGGCGGTGCCCACAGCAGCGCACCGGCCACTGCCCAGCCGCCACGGGCGTCGAGCAATAGCCTCGCCACGGCCTGGGCGCCACCGTCGATCCGGCCCGCCCGGGAGACCCACAGCAACTCGTGTTCTGCGCGTTTGCGCGTGGTGCCCAGGTCTGCCAGATCAACGGACTGCCATGGCACGATACCTGCGGCCGTCGGGATCCTTCGTTCGATAAAGCGCACGCAGGACGCGCAGAACCCGCAGTCGCCGTCGTAGACGAGGAGAGGGCGCGGCAACGCCCGTGCGTGACCCACGGTGGTCGTCATGAGAGGTTCCTTCCCTGGAAGAGGGGTGTGTGTGGGAGAAACGCAGGCGGTGCGGCGTGCCGGGGCGGGGTGTCAACGGGCTCGGTGAGCCATGCACCGGGCCGCACAAGTCCCGCATGGCAGGCGAACGCCACAGCTTGCGTGCGGTTGCGCACGCCGAGCTTACGGAGAATGTGCATCACGTGACTGCGCACCGTGGATTCCTCGATGTGCAGGACGCTCGCCAGGCCGTCGGTGGAGTGGCCCTGCGCGAGCATCTGGAGCACCTCGAGCTCCCGGTCGGTCAGCGCTTCTCTAGCCTGGAGCACACGCTCGTGGCCACGTTCCCCCATGAGCGGGATGACCAGCCGGTCGACCACTGCGGAGCACAGGAAGAAATGGCCCAGCGCGACCACATGGATCGCGGCCACCAGTTCGGCCGGGTGCAGGCTTTTCATCAGCAGGAAGCCGCACGCGCCAGCGTTCAGCGCGCGGGCGACGGACGCCTCATCGCCGTTGTCGGCGAGGACGATCACACCGCTACGCCGGCCGGGGACCGCAGGCTCCCTCATGGACGCCGGCAGTCCCAGCGCGGCCTGCTCGTCCAGCAGGTGGACGCGGATAGCGCCCACCGCCACCCACTCGGCGGTGGTCAGTGACGTGACGTCGGACACCACAGTGATCGCTGGGTCCTGGTCGACGAAGGCGCGGACTCGCGCCCGTTCCAGCGGGTCACCCACGCACAAGGTCAGCTCAATCATGTGGGTCGTCCCCTCGGCCGGTTCCGGTCGGCGTGACCTGCGTTCATGACAGCGGCCACTGACATGGCGCTCACTGACGGCGCTCAGCTGGCTGCCCGCGCATCCCAGCGCGGGCCAGCGAGCGGGGCTGAGGCGGCGAGGGCAGCCGCGAGTTCGTCCCGGGCATGCAGGCCCAGCTTGCGGTACACGTGCGTGAGATGTGTCTCAACTGTCCGCAGTGCGACCCCCAGCGACCTGGCGATCGCCGCGTTCGTCATTCCAGTGGCAGCGAGTTCCGCGACCTGACTCTCGGCGACGGTCAGGTCGAGCGGGGTCTTGGTGGGCGTTCCGGCGGCGAGCCTCAGTTCGCCGACGGTCTTCTTGGTGAGCGCCCACGCACCGCAGTCAGAGGTGATCGCCAGGGCCTCGGCGAGCTGGGCCCGGGCGTCTCTCCGCCGCCGGGACTTGCGCATGCTGTGCCCGCTGGCCAGGAGCGCCTTGGCCAGCTCCAGGCGGGCCCCGGTCGGGCGGAGCATCCGCACCGCCTCTGCCAGGGACTCGAGCCCGCTGTCCCCGGGGGCGACTGTCCCGGAGACCCGGAGGGCCACCCCCAGCGCGACCGGCGATCCCCACGAACGAGCCGCTTCCAGGCCCGCTTCGGCCAGCCGCTGCGCGGCCGTCCTGTCACCGAGGCCATACTCGGCTAGCGCGGCACCGGCCTGCCAGGGGACCAGCCGGCCGCCGGGGTCGCCCCACTGGGCTGAGCGCCGGCCGCATTCGCGCAGCACAGCCAGGGCTTCGCTGTAGCGGCCTGACTCCAGGTGGAGGTAGCCCTCGGCGACCATCAGGGCGAGGCCCGCTGGCCGCTCGGCCGTCATGCTCGCGAGCCGGGCCGAGTGCAGCAGAGCCTCAGCCCGCTGGCACCGGCCCTCCTCGGTCAGCGCACTCACCAGGACGGCCAGGGCCGCGGTCCGGATGTCGTGGTCGGCGGCTGCACCTTCGCGGTCGGCTGCGGCAAGGGCTGCGTGAGCGTCCCGGCAGGCCAGCGCCAGTGCGCCGGTCCCCAGCCTGAGGCGGGCTCGCTCCAACCGGAGCACGGAGGCTGTCTCCCAGCCGCTGTCGGCTGCCTCGTGGCCGAGGGAACGGCAGTGACGCAGCGCTTCCTCCAGTTCACCCGCACAGCCGAGCACGTGGACCGCGAGTGCCGCGGCGAAGAGTGCAGTGTCACCCCCTGTGAGGGCTGCCAGGGCTTGCCGCGCTGCGGTCGCGGCGGCGGAGGCGTCCGCTCCGGACATCGCCATGCGGATGGCGTGTGCCGCGGCGCGGTGCGCACGGTCACCCTCCTCCGGTCGACTGGGCGCACGCAGTGCGGCGGAAACCCAGTGCGGGAGGCTGTGCCTGGTGGAGCCGGTCACCGCGCCGAGCGTCACCAGCGGCAACGTGCCACTGGAATCCCCGGCTTCCGGCCATGACCCTGGCACTGCTGTGACTTGCAGCGGAAGAGCCGACGTTGACCGCAGGCCGGTGATCCGTGCGGGTTCGCTGGTCAGCCGGCGCATGTACCGGGCGGCGACGCTGGGTGCGCCTCTGGCCTCCGCCTGTTTGGCGGCGGCCAGCAGCAGGTCGGCCGTCCACGGCTCGCCCAGCGGGGGCAGGGAGAACAGGTGAGCGGCCGCGCGCCCGGCATCGGCGTATGTGACGCGGTGTTCGGTGAGCGCACGCAGCCGGTGGTCGCCGCTGGCCATCCGGGTCAGCGCGGCCCGTATCGCCGGGATCTTGACACGGTAGTGCCCCGACCGGGCATGCCGGGCCAGCACCCCGGCCGTAACCAGGGAGTCCGCCAGTGTGGTGAGGGAATGCTCCGGCAGGCTCGTGACCCTGGCGAGCTGACCGGGCTGGCAGTCGCTGCCGAGCAGGGCCGTGGCCGTGGCCACCGCAAGGGCGTGGGGGTGATGGCGTCGCAGCCGGCTGGCCAGGTCGGCCTCCAGTTCCGGCCACGGGGACCGGACGAGCCCGTGCACTGCCTCTGCGGTCGGCACCGCTGCTGTTGCTGCGAGACGGTCCAGCAGCCAGGTGGTGACGAGGGCGTTTCCCCCCGTGACGGCGGCGCAGGCGGCGACGAGTGAGGACTGTGGTACGACCCCGAAGCGTCGCGTGAGGAGCGTGGCCAGCGCTGGCCCGAGCAGCCGTGGTGGCGTGGCCAGTGCCGGTCTTGACGGTCCCACTGGCGTGGGCCCGGCTGTCTGTGATGCCGCACCGGCCCTACTGGCCCCGGCAAAGATCATGTACGGACAGGGCTGAGCCGCGGCCATCCGGTTCAGCCAGGCGAGTGACTCCCGGTCTGCGCACTCCACGTCATCAATGGCCACGACCAGTCGGCTCGGGTCAACGCCTGCTAGCACACCCGTGGGCTCAGCAGTGGCGTCCAGGTCCGGCAGGCCTGCGGCGAGTTGGCGTAGCACCCCGCCCTGGAAGCCGCGCTCCGCATGGCTTCCCGCGGCTTGGAGAGTGACAAGACCGGCGCTGGAAGCCCTCACCACCAGCTCCTTGAGCATTGTGCTCTTACCGGTGCCCCATTCTCCTTCCACGAATATGATCCGCGGCATCATCGCTATCGCCTCGCTCATAATAACATGCGTTAATTGCCGATTACATCAGGAAAAATCCGGATTGCGAGATTACCTGACACAGACTGGCGAAGCGCCAGGTAGGACTGGCGGGAAGCCAGTCATTAGGGCAGACGATGCCGGACTGGCAGGGCGCCAGCCAGGACTGGCGGTAAGCCAGTCATTGGGGCATTGGAGGAAACAGCGCCGCCCGCCCTATAGCCTGAGCGGCCACAACCGGAAAAGCGCTGCACCTTTTAGTGCACAGTGCGGGATCGGCTGTCGTACGACCGGATGGGAGTTCGGACCATGGCATTGTGCGGCAGGGACGCAGAACTCGCCACGGTTGGACGGGTATTCGACGGGGCAGCCAACGGGACCGGGCAACTGCTCCTCATAGACGGTCCACCAGGGGTGGGCAAGACCGCGCTGATGCAGGCCGCACGCAAAGACGCGGCCCGGCGGGGCTTTCAGGTGATGTGGGCGCGTGCCAGCCCGTCTGATGGCGTGTCCGCCTTCGCCGTCGTCACACAGCTGTGGGAGTCGCTGCTGGCGGAGGCCGTCCCAGCGGAGCGCGCCGAACTGGTGGGCAGCTTGCGCCGGCTGGCCGGGAACGAGCTGGTGGGTTCCGGGCCGGCGGTCCGGCTGGCCGCGGCCGAGCCAGCCGTCCTGTATGAGGTGCTCGACAGGCTCTACCGGTCCTGCGTCAGGCTGACCCGGCGTGGGCCCGCCGCGATCGTGGTCGACGATGCTCAGTTCTCCGACAGCGCCTCATCGCGGTGGCTGGCATTCCTCGCCCGGCGCATCGACGGACTGCCGGTGGCATTGCTGATCGCGATGCCGCTCGGGGACCTCGGCGACGAGCCTGAGCCTGAGCCGGCCACCGAACTGCTCAGCGCCTCCCGCATGCAGCGGGTCAGGCTCGCGCCGCTGGACACCGCGGCCTCCCGGACCCTGGTCGCCGGGGTGCTCGGCCGTGCCCCTGATGACGCGTTCATCGCCAAGTGTCAGTGGGCAACCGGGGGCAACCCGTTGTTCCTCTCCTTGCTCGCCGACGCGGCTGCGAAGCAGGCAGGTCATGGCAGCCGGCAGTGCGACGTATCCGCACTGGACCTCGGGCCCGTTGCCGGGTACGTCCGGAATCAGCTCCGCAGGATCTCGCCAGAGGCGGTGCCGTTCGCCGAGGCGCTGGCCGTGCTCGGCCACCAGGCCGACCTGGCGACCGTTGCCGAACTGGCCAGGCTCGACCTGGGCAGGGCCAGCCGGCTCGCTGGCCTGATGAACCGCGCGGGGATACTCGTCAGCCCCGAACTGGCGTTCGCCCATCCGGTCGTGCCCAGGGCCATCGATGCCGACCTGCCGCGGCATCGGCGGCAGGCCATCCACCGTGAAACGGCGGCCGTGCTCTGGCGTGCTGGCGAGAGCCAGGAACGGGTGCTGGCACACCTGGTGACCGCCGGTCCGGTGGGCGAACCGTGGGCTGCGGACCTGCTGCGCCGCGCGGCCACGACAGCACTCGGGGACAACGACCTCGGGTCCGCTGTCATGCTGCTCCGTCGGCTCCTGCTGGAACCGCTGGACGCGAACGCGAGGACAACGGCCGCGGCCCTCCTTGACATCGCTGACACGCGCGACGGAGACCACGGCGCTTCGCTGCGTCAGCTTGCCGAAGCGCGCGACCGGCTGCCGATGTGGGGGGCTGGGATCGGCGCCGACCTCGCACTAATCCAGTTCCTGGCCGTAATGGAGCGCTATGGCGACGCGCGCCGGGTCGCCATGCAAGCATCGGTCCGGGCCGCAGCGCAGGGACAACTGCCCGCCCTGCAGCTGCGGTCGGTCGTGATTGGACTGGGACTGTGCGAGCTGGCGAGCGCTGGCGACGCCCTGCGCTCACTCGCCGAACTGGAGCACACCCAGCCGCGACTGTGCGAAGACCCTGACACAGGGCTGGGGTGGCTTCGCCTGCTCAGAGATGAATGGGCCGGCTTGCCGGCCAGCCATACCCAGACCACACTCCACGACCTGGCTGGGGCTGGGTGGCCCTCCGGTGAGGCGGCCGGCGGGTTCAGCGTCCCTGACTTTCT
>DASYYE010000466.1:0-15383 GCA_035946955.1 Streptosporangiaceae bacterium
GAGGTCGACGGTCAGGTAGCGGCCAACCTTCAGGTCGGGGATGTGATCGAACTGCAGCCACGGCCGGGAGCAGCCCACGTGGTCAGGCTCGGCCGGACCACGTTTTACGAGCGTGCCCGGCGCAAGCTGCGGCTTGCGGACTCCGCGGAGATACCGGTCGGCTGGCCTTGAGTTTGTCCGCTACGGTCCCGATTCGGCATGACCGGCCCGCCAGCATTTCCGCACCTCGATCAGTCGACCCATCGGGACGGTGCGGCCCTGGGCCAGTAAGAGCAACCCCAGCGTATTGCGCTCCTGGGGCCCGCCGAGCGACAGCTCGGTGTCTCCGTCCCACACTTCGAGGCGGCCAAGGTGGCCTCCAGCGTCTGCTGCCGGGCCTCGGCCCCGCGGTTCCCACCACCCAGTATCGACAGCTCTTCGGCCAGGCCATGGTTGAGCTGATCGAGGCTGAGTGAGCACAGCCGGACGGCGGCCAGTTCCAGCGCCAGCGGTATGCCATCCAGCCGCCGGCACAACTCCACGACCCCCGCCGCATTGCCCGCATCGATGGTGAAGCCCGGGACCACGGCCGAGGCACGTTCACTCAGCAGCCACACCGCGTCCGAGCGCAGCGCCTCCTCGACCGCGCTCCCGCTGCTCGCCTCGGGCAGCGACATCGGCGGCACGACCATCCTGACCTCACCGGCCACGCTCAGGGCCTGTCGGCTGGTTACCAGCACACATAGCTCCGGGCACGCGCTGAGCAGGGTGCTGGCCAGGACCGCGCAGCCATCCAGCAGGTGCTCGCAGTTGTCCAGCACCAGCATCATGCGTTTGCCAGCCAGATACCCGGTCAGCGACGACAACGACAGGCCAGCAGACAGATCTTGCACTCCCAGCGCACTGAAGACGGCCTGCGGCACCAGCAACGGGTCCTGCACCGAGGCCAGGGAGACCAACCAGGCACCATCGGGGAAACCGCGCGACATCTCCGCCGCCGCCCGTAGCGCCAGCCGAGTCTTCCCTGCCCCCCCGCTACCAGTAA
Organism: Streptosporangiaceae bacterium; assembly: GCA_035946955.1. GTDB lineage: Bacteria > Actinomycetota > Actinomycetes > Streptosporangiales > Streptosporangiaceae > DASYYE01. The sequence continues at coordinate 1,025 of DASYYE010000466.1, forward strand.
GCGTCAGCAGCCGGGTAGTGGCCAGCAGCCGCTTGACCTCACGCAACTCCGCCCGCCGCCCGACGAAGCTGGTCAGCTCAACCGGCAAGCCGGACGGCCGAGGCCGACGGACTCGATCCATCTCGAGGTCAGGTTACGCCGCGCCGACCCGGAACAGAAGGTGGCTACTGCTGGCCCGGGCCGGACAATTCGACGGCGGGCTCGATACTGGCAAACGGGATGAGGGCAGCCTGGTTGACCGCCTGCACCGTTTCCGGGCTCTCGGCCCGGAACAGTGACAACAACCGGCCCGAGCCGGCCAGGAAGATCGAACCAAGATACTGGACACCCTCACCGCGGGCGTAGAACCGGGCCGCTGCACTGGTGAGCGCCGCCTGCAGCAAGGCCAGTTGATGCTCGGTGACCCTCGGCAGCCGACGTTCGACGATGAACAGGCCTGCCGGTGCCGACCCGGCGCCTGCGTCCGCCCTCTGGTCAGCTTCACTCATCCGAGGCCTCGGCTCTCTATGGGATGCCGGTTAAAGGCCAGCCTGCCGCGAGCTGGTCGGCCCGCCATCGTGGCCAACTCGTAGCACGCCTCGTAAGCCACCTGGGGCCGGGATATGCGGCTGCGCCGGGCGGGAGATGTCGCAGGTGCGCAGTCGGCTCGCACAACGGACCAGTCCGCGGCTTGCGGGCCGCCGGGGACGGGTTCTGGGGCAGTGCGGGGTGGGCCTTGCGTGCCGATCTGCGTGCTGGCACGGATTCGGCCGGTGCCGCGTGTGCCTACCGTCGCGGTCAAGACGCCGATCAGCGGCGCGGACCGACCCTGGCACAGCATGTCTCGGCCGGGCGATGAGCGGCCCGGTGTGGCACTGCTGACGGCGACACCGTGGAGGTGCACCATGTTCGCAACCATTGCCCGTTTCTGCGTCGGCCACCGCCGGGGGGTGCTGGCGGCCTGGATTCTGCTGATCCTGATGGGGGACGCCGCCTCGCTGCCCCTGAGCAAGCACCTGACGAACGCTGCCGGGGGGTCGTCGGAGTCGGCCCGGGGCGCGAGCATTCTGGACCGGGCCAGCCCGGTGGGTCCTGGCGCCGTGATCCTGGTGCAGGGCGCGCCGGTCGATGCCGCGGCCACCCGGGCGAGGGTGGCCGTGCTGACCGCCAAGGTTGATCGGCTGCCGCAGGTGACGGGGACGGTCAACGCCTACACGAGCCCAGATCCGAGGCTGCGAGCCCGGGACGGCCGGGCCAGCCTGATCGTGGTTTCGCTCCGCAAGAACGCGTCCACAACGGATCAATCCAGCGCCGTGGCCGCGATGCGCGCCGACGCCCGGGGCGCGGTGCCCGGCGCGCGGGTACTGGTCGGCGGGGACGCCGCGGTGACGGCGGACATGAATAGTTCCCTCCAACATGACCTATTCATGGGGGCCCTGGTCTCGTTCCCGATCCTGCTGATCGCGCTGTTGTTCATCTTCGGCGGGCTGCGCGCCGCGCTGCTGCCCGTCATCGGCGCCTTCGCCACCATGACGGGCGCGCTGCTGGCGCTGCTCGGCATCAGCTACCTAACCAGCCTTAGCCAGCTGGTGCTGGACGTGGTCCTGCTGTTCGGGCTGGCCCTGGCTGTGGACTACGGCCTGCTCATGGTCAACCGGTTCCGCGAGACCCGCGCCGCCGGTGCGGACATCACCGGGGCCGTGGAGCACACCGGTGCCATCGCCGGGCGGACCGTCGCCTTTTCCGCACTCACCGTGGCCACGGCGCTGTCCGGGCTGCTCGTCTTCGGCGACCCCACGTTCACCTCGGTGGCCATCAGCGGGATCGCCACCGTGCTGTTCGCGCTGGCCACCGCGCTGACGCTGATCCCCGCGCTGCTGGCCGCCTGGGGTGCCAGGCTCACGGCCGCACGACGCCAGCGGGGCGAGGATAGGTTCTTCTTCCGGCTCGCCCGCCGGATCCAGCGCCGGCCCTGGCTGGCCGCCGTGGGGGTCAGCGCGGTGCTGGTGGCCGTGGCCCTGCCGTTCCTGCACGCCAACTACGGCAACAGCGACCCGCGCACCCTGCCCCTAGCCAGCGAAAGCCGGCACGTCGCACTCGCCTTGGCTGCCGACTTCCCTGGTATGCGGGCCGACCCCATCAGCATCGTCGCCCGCATCCCCGCCAGCGACCCGCGGATCCCCGCCTACGCTGCCAAGCTTGCCCACCAGCCCGGAGCCGCCGCCGTCAGCCTTGAGCACCTGCACGGCAACGTCGCTGCGATCGACGTGACCCCGGCTGGTATCACCCAAGGCGCCACCGCGCAGCACCTGGTCGCCACGTTGCGCGCCCACAGGCCACACTTCCAGACCTGGGTCACCGGATCCGCGGCCTCCCTGGTGGACTTCAAGAACCAGATCACGCAGCGGCTGCCGTACGCGCTCACGTTGATCGTGCTGGCCACCTTCATCCTGCTGTTCCTGGTGACCGGGTCGGTGCTCATCCCCGTCAAGGCCCTGGTCATGAACACACTCTCGCTCGGCGCAGTGTTCGGCGCCCTGGTCTGGGTGTTCCAGGACGGGCACCTGTCGCATCTGCTCGGCTTCCAGCCCTTCGGCACGATCGAGGCCTGGGTGCCGGTCGTGGTGTTCGTGTTCGCGTTCGGGCTGTCCATGGACTACGAGGTGTTCCTGCTGTCCCGGATCACCGAAGCCCACGACGAGGGCCGTGACACCAACCACGCCGTCGCCACCGGCCTGCAACGATCGGGCTGGATCATCACCTCCGCCGCGTTCCTGGTACTGATCGTGTTCCTTGGCTTCGCGGCCGGGCACAGCCTCGGCGTCAAAGAGTTCGGCCTAGCCCTGGCCGTCGCCGTCGCCCATCGACGCCACCCTGGTCCGCTGCATCCTGGTGCCCGCAACCATGACCCTGCTCGGCCGGGCGAACTGGTGGGCTCCCGCCCCGTTGCGGCGCCTGCACCACTACATCGGCCTACACGAAACACCAGCGCACTCGGCCGACGGCACCGGCACGCCTGGCGCTCAACCGTCAGCCACCGCTGACCTATTCCGCTGACACCCGGGGACCACAGGCACCTCCCTCGCTCGCCAAGCACAGGGAGCGTCCAGCCACCGGCCGGACGCTCCCTGTTTCCTGCGCTGTCAGCCTGACACCGAGTGGGCGGTTGCCGCTGTGCTCACCGGGCACCATTGACCGAGCAGGGCACAGGGCCGTGCAGCTGACCACCTGCCGACGCAATGCATGAGTTAGGCCACTCAGGACGTGCTGAAGGATCGTTTTGTCGCTGCCTTGGCCATCGGCCCGGTCACGCCGTGGTCTTTTCTGGTGTTTGCTCGGGGACGTCGACCGGCTCATACGGGTGCTGCCGCTGGATCAGGGCGTTCAGGCGGTCCCGGTCGGGGGCCAGCAGGGCCTTGACGCCCGCGGCGCTGACGTCGGCGACGATGATGTGACCGACCTCGTCGTGGACGTCGCTGAAGAGGCCATGCGTTTTCATCTTCTGGGCCTGGTACCGGTTGTCGTCGGTTGGGCTGACGTAGTGGACCGCCCAGATCTTGTAGCGGTGGACCAGGAACAGGTGGTTCAGCGTCATCAGGCGCTTCTGGCGCAAGGCACCGTCGAAGGTGTTCTGGTCCCGGACCGAGAGGATGTTGCGGCCCCGGCGATCGGCGATCACGCCGAAGATGATGTCGGCGACCTTGTCCCCACTGGTGTTGGACAGGGTGAGCTCCAGCAACTCCGAGCCCGCCGTGTGCGGTCGCAGTCCGGCCTGCAGCGAGCCCGGGATCTGGTGGTGTTTTGCCCACATGGCGAGCCATTCTTCGAGCAGCCTGGTCGGCACCTCGGTCTGGACCAGGTGCTGGTGCTGCGTCGAGCCCTTGCCCATTGCCTTGGTGGCCGCAGTGCCGCCCGAAGAGGCCATGAGCGCCGCGTCCAGCCGCGGCCCGCCCACGAGCGTCTGTGGCGTCCGGTACGGCGATTCGACCAGGCGGAACTTTCGCTGAAGGCGGGCCAGGGAGAGCATGCCGTCCTGCTTGAGCGCGGTGGCGAACTCCTCCGCCGCCAGGCCGTCGATCTGGTGCCCGCCGTAGGTGATGAAGTTGAAGACGAACCCCAGCTTGCCGAGCTCCTCGGGGAATCGCCTCATTTCTTCCTCGCTCATGCCGGTCGTGTCCCAGTTGAACGATGGTGACAGGTTGTAGGCGAGCATCTTGGAGGGGACCTCGGCGTGGATGGCTTCGGCGAAGCGCCGGGCGTCCGCCAGGTTCGCGGTCTTGGTCTCCATCCACAGCAAGTCCGCGAACGGGGCGACAGCCAGCGATCTGGCGACCGCGTACTCGATTCTCCCCTGTATCTGGTAATAGCCCTCCGGGGTCTTGGGGGCCTCGCAGTCCCAGGTGATATCGATGCCCATGGACTTGGCCCTTACCTGGGCGGCATGGAAGGACGCCCTGTTCGCGAAGGCCAGCCACTCCCCGGCGCTCATGTCGAAACGCTCGCCCTCGCCGGTGCGGAACTCGATCACATCCGCCACCGCCTGGGGATAACTCGTCAGGTTTGCCTCGGACTGCCATGCCTCCAGATATGACGTCCCGACACTGTCCAGCAGTGCGTCCACTGGCGACTCGTCGCCCTGCCGGAACGCCATCGCGCTCTCTTCGAGCACCCGCATCACGCCCGCCCGTTCAAGCCAGGCGCTGGCCTCGTCATACTCGGCGGCGGAGATCTGATACAGCAGGTAGCCACGGGCGTCCTCGACGCCCAGCTCGCGGAGCTTCTTCAAGATGGCGAGGTAACCAACCTTGTAGGTCGGCAGGTCAACGTTGGTGGCGCCCAGGATGAACGGATGATCGCGCTCGTCCCCGCGCCCCTCCAGGAATGTGGCCGCTTCGGCGTCGGTCCGGGCCACGATGAGACCGGGGACCTTCATGACGTCGAGCTGAAAGCGCGCGGCGCTGAGCCGTTTGATCTGCTCATCCACGCCGACGAGCACCTTCCCCCCTTGGTGCCCGCACTTCTTGGCGCCGGGTTTCTGGTCCTCGATGTGGTAGCCCGGAACCCCAGCCTCGACGAAACGGCGGATCAGATTCCGGACGTGCGCGTCGCCGCCGTGCCCGGTGTCGGCGTCGGCGATGATGAATGGCCGGTAGTCGATCTCGGGGGAGGCGGCCCGTTGCGCCTCGGTCAGGCGGGAGCGGGCGAAGCGCTGGTTCCGGTCCGCCGTGAGCAGGGCGCGCACGATCGGCGCGGCCTCGTCGGGCACCTGGGAGAGCGGATAGCTGGCCAGGTCGGGGCCTGGGTCCTCCGTCACCGATCCCCTGGCCGACGTGGCCCAGCCGCCGAGGTAGATGCCCTCGATACCCATCCGTTTCAGAGCCACCGCCTGACCGGGTGAATAGGGGCCGAAGGTAGTGATCTGCTTGCGCTCGGCGAACAGTTGCCGGAGCCGATCGTAGAACTGCCCGGCCGCCATCCTCGCCACGGTGTAGTCGGCAGGGATGGTGCCGCGTTGCTCTGCCACCTGGCGCGCAGAATACAAACGCGTGATGCCCTCGAACCGGGGACTGGCAAGCCATGTCGCGGTCTCGCCGATCTCCGACTCGAACGAGTTCATGGCTGGCTTCCCGGCGGTTTCCACATCGAATGACCTCATGACTGGCTCCTGCCGCTGCACCGCGTTACCTCTCGCGATCTCGATACCCAGATCTGTGTGATATAGGTGCCGTCCCGGCCGGTGCGCGTATGTACGGGCACGTCCGCTGCCTCGCCTGCACCCGGGCTGAGGTGCGGGCAGATGTGCCTGGGACCCGAAAAATAATGAGCGTGCCGCACCGCTCTTCACTAGCCTGGGCAGGTGCCCATGTCCGGCTGCAGTTGCGTGAGCAGGCTGCGAACGGAGGCGACACCGCCCATCCTTGGTGTCCGCCGCTTCCTGAATGCGTCGGAGGAAGCGGCGGGAGACACGGCGCGTACCCTCCCTCCGCCTGTGAGGTGAGTTCCGGCACGCACTGAGTCCTCCTGCCTTGACAGGCCAGGAGGCACGGGATGCCCAAGCCGTATCGCCCGGTACTAACACCTGCAAGTCTCAAACATCCGAGGGTCCGGGAGTTCCTGGCCGTCAAGCGCCACCCGGCCGGCTGTGGCCTCCCGTCCACGGTGACCCTCGAGGGCACGTGGATGATCCGGCAGGCCCTGGTGGCTGGGGTGAGGCTCCAGGCCGTCTTTGTCTGCCCGGCACTGCTCCAGGAAACAGAGGGGCTGACTCTCGCAAGGAAGGCCGTGAGCCTGGGAGCCGAAGGGTACGAGGTGAGCGAGAGGGTTCTCTCCCGCCTGGCCGGCCGGGACGGCCCGGACGGCATCACCGCCCTCGGCCATGCCCGCTGGCGAACGCTCGGCGATATCCGCGTCGGCCGCCGCACCCGGGTGATGATCGCTGACGGATGGGATCTCCCGGGCAACCTCGGAACGCTGATCCGGTGCGCCGATGGGGCCGGCGCTTCGGGGGTGCTGGTTGTCGAGCAGGGATTCGGACTGAGCCACCCGCTTGTCCTCAGGGCAAGTATGGGTGCCGCGCTGACCATGCCCGTCGTCGCCGTCGGCCGTCCAGCAGCAAGACGGTGGCTGCGGGAGCGTGGCTTCCGCATCCTCGCCGCCGATCCTGCTGGCAGCCGTTCCTACCGGGACGTTGACTATCGCGGCCCGCTGGCCATCGTCGTCGGTAGCGAACGGCGAGGCCTTGCCCAGGAGTGGCTAGCCGCTGCCGACAGCATCGCCGCCATCCCAATGCTGGGCACCTGCGACTCCCTCAATGCCGCGGTCGCCGGAGCCCTCCTCCTCTACGAGGCGCTCGTACAGGACGGCTATCAACCCTGACAACGCCAGGCTGGAAGGTGAGTGTCTGGGCGGGTCCGCTCGGCCGACGGGTGCTGCGGGCTGTGTCTGCCAGTCTTACGGCGTGGGCCTGCCGTGCTGGAGTGGAATGGTGTCATGGCAGAGATCCGGACGGTCCTGTTTGACCTGGGTGGCGTACTGACTTGCGATCCATGGCAAGCGATTCTGCTCACCCCGCGCCTAGGGGTAGCCGATCGGCTTGGCTTGGATCACGCCTCCGTCGAGATCGTGGGCGAGCAGTTGTGGGCTCACTATTCCCTGGTGCCCGATGAAGAACAGCAGTACTGGTCTGACTTCCGGCGGGAGACCGGCCGGGAAGTCCCGGCCGGGCTGGTCCGCGAGGCGGAGCTCGAGACTCTGCATGCCAACCCGGCTGCAAGGCAGGCCGTTCAGCTTGTGGGACAGGGCGGCGCCAGGTGGGGGTTTATCTCGGACAACACTGCCTTCTGGTTCCGCAAGCAGATGAACTTGCTTGGTCTCGGAGGGCGACGCGCTGAGCTGGACTTCCTGTCGTTCAATGAGGGTGCGTCCAAGGCCGGCACCAGTCCGAGCCTGTTCGAGATAGCGGCCGCCCGGGTCACGCCCGGGCGGACTCTCGTCATCGACGATCAGCCACTGAATGTCACACGCGCTCACGGCCTCGGGTTCCAGGCAGCGGTTTACTCCATGGCCGGTAACTCCGGCACTGGCCTGCTCGAGTGTGTTCGCCAATATCTGGAAGGGTGACACATGGGACTGCCGCGCCGGCGCAGAGAACCGCCGCTCAATGTCAGAAGGACTATGGAAGATGCCCAGGCGCTGCGCCTGCAGGCGCTGCTGGCCGAGTACGACAGTCTGCGCAATGAAAGTCTTGCTTGCATCAGCAACCGCATCATGGTCGCAAACTTCACCTTCGGCGCCCTCGCCCTGATCCTGGCCGCACTGGTCACCCGAACCAAACCTAACGCCACGGTCGGCATCGTGAGCCTGTTCTTCGTGCCACAGGTTGCCAAGACTGGCCTGCTGATCTGGCTGGGTGAGTACGACCGTTCCCAGCGAGCAGGCCACTGGCTCACGGGCGTGGAGGAGCGCATTAACAATATCCTCGACCGGGAGGTGATGACCTGGGAAGGATCACTCCAGCATACGGGTACCCACATGGGATACCCCTACCTAGCCACCGTCCTGCTGTTGCTGGGTGCAGGCTGGGCGAGCAGCTTGGTCGGGATCGTCATGATCCACCAGGCAAATACCTCCCCCGCTATCCATCATGACATTCTCTGGATCACCGTGGGGCTCACCACGTACGCACTGACTGTCGAACTGCTCTTCGGCTGGTTCTTCCGGAACAAATGGCGGGATATCCGCACTCGCTACGGCGCAATCTATCCACCTGCCCCGGCCCGTCCGACCGGACCGCAATCTCTGGAAAAGAACGCTGGCAAGTCGTAGCTGCCGGGGAGATGTACTCCTCGTTGCACGAGCACTTTCCTCAGCCTGTCGGGCCAGGTGGGAACGATCATGGCCCTTTCGTTCCCAGTTAGGCCCAAAACTGTTCGAAAAACCGTCGGGACGGCCGGATTTGAACCGGCGGCCCCTTGGAACCCCCAGAACGGGGGAGTAGGCGTTTTCCCATCTCGCATTGTCGCGCTCGAGCAGAGCGGGGAAGATCGCTGCATGGCTCGCCACCAGCTCGACCCGTCTCCGTCGACGACAGTAGACGTGTTCTGCCGTGACCTGCCGCCGGTACTGACCGTCGACCCCGGTGACACGATCGTGCTGCGCTCACTGAATGCCTCCGGGCACCTGCAGCCGCAGACGTTCCCTGGCGAGACGGTGCCGACGATGGCCAGCAAGAGGCGCAGCGGCCATTGCCTGACAGGGCCGATCGCTCTCCGCGGTGCGGTGCCGGGCGAAGTGCTTGCGGTGCGCTTCATTTCCCTGCGGCCCGACCCCTGGGGCTATACCGTCGCCGCGGGCCGTGACACCCCGCTGACCAGGAGACTCGGCCTGCACGAGGGCCCGGCCGCCTGGCTGCTCTGGCAGATTGACGCGGACGCCGGAGTAGCTGTCAGCGACCGAGGGCACACGGTGCGGATAGCCCCGTTCCACGGCGTGGCGGGCGTCGCCTGGGACGAGCCAGGCAAGCACTCCACCATCCCGCCCAGGACCGTCGGCGGCGGCAACATCGACTGCAAGGAGCTGGTCGCCGGATCGATCCTGTACCTGCCGGTTGCCGTGCCTGGTGCACTGCTGAGCATCGGCGACGGCCACGCTGCCCAGGGTGACGGAGAGGTGGCGGGCACCGCGATCGAGTGCGGCATGACGACCGAGCTTCAGCTCGAACTGGTCACGGAGCGGCCGGTTCCGGGAGTGCATGCGGAGACTCCGGCTGGTCAGATCACCTTTGGCTTCAGCCCGGATCTCAATGCGGCAATGGGCGATGCTCTCGACGCGATGCTGACCTGGCTGCAGGCCAGCTACGGAGTTGGCAAGGCAATGGCGCTGGCGATGGCCAGCCCGGTCCTCGACCTGAGGGTCACACAGGTGGCGAACCAGTCCTGGGGCGTTCATGCGCTGCTTCCGGCGGGCGCGATCAGCTAACAAGAGCGTTGTTCGGCGCGGAACGGCCAGCGCGTTGCAACGCTCATCTGTAGTCCCGTGCGGGCAGGATGACATGTGCACTGCGCTCGTCATGGCGCGGGTGGGTGCCCGGCGTCGTAGGCGGCGAGCAGTCGCTTGGGAGCGGATAGCCGCCACGATTCAGTCACGAACTCGGTCATCTCGTCGAGGCCGACCTGGCTGAGCCGTACCAAGACCGCCGGGTAGCCGGAGTAATGCGGGGTGATGAAGAACTTGCCTGGCTCGGCCTGAAGCAGTCCGTTGCGTTCTTCGAGGCCAGCGCAGCGCACGAAGAACGCATCCGGCAACTCGTGGATGCGGAGGAACAGAGTGCCGCGCACCCGGAAAGACGGGAGCCGGTTGTAAGGCTTCTCGGCACTCCCGGGCAAAGACAGAGCGACGCGGCGGATGTCTTCCTCGGTCACCATCTGCCGGATGCTACGGCGCCCCATGTAGCTGCACAAGACCATCCTCATCTAGCCGCGTAGAGAGCGTCGTGCGACCGGGGCGCTCTTCGCTCTCAAACCAGGCCCCGGCGGATCGCCCAGGAGGTTCACTTCTGCCCTGCTCGGCGCCGTAGCCGTGGAAGACCCCCACGGCGCGTGCGCCCGAAAAGTCGCCTCAGGGTCGGGGAATTAGCCTGATGGGTGCATAAAAAAGCCCTTTCCTTGGTACAATCGGGTTTCTCTGCCTGCACCAGGAAAGGGTCTTATTCTTTGCCTTCTAATAAGAATAGCACGGTCGCGGAAATGCGGTCAAGTAAGGCCGCTGAGCTCGCACACGAGCAGGCGTATGTGACGGTGCTGTACGAGCGGCTGGACGCGCTGCGGGCCGCGACAGCCCAGCGGCTGGCCGCGGTGCGGCTGGACCCGACAGCCGAGAACAACCAGGCGTGGTCGGAGCGTGATTCGCTCGCCGGGCTGTACCAGGACCGCGGTGCGGAACTGGAGGCCGCCGAACGCAACTTGTGCTTCGGCAGGCTGGACTTCGACGACGGCGGACGCTTGTACGTCGGTCGGCTGGGCCTGCGCAGTGCTGGGCACGAACTGCTGCTGACCGACTGGCGTGCCCCGGCGTCGGGGGCGTTCTACCGGGCCACCCCGCTGCAGCGGTACGGGATCACCCGCCGCCGGCACGTGCAAACCGTGGGCAGGAGGGTCGTTGGCCTGGACGACGATGTGCTCGACCTGGACGCCGTCGACGAGACCCGCCTGGCTGGCGAGGCCGCGCTGCTGGCGTCGCTGCGGCGTGGCCGGACCGGCCGGATGGGCGACATCGTCGCCACCATCCAGGCCGACCAGGACCGCATCATCCGCGAGGATCTGAGGGGGATTCTCGTTGTCGAGGGTGGGCCGGGCACCGGGAAGACTGTCGTCGCGCTGCACCGGGCCGCCTATCTCCTCTACACCTACCGGAAGCAGCTGGCCCGGCGGGGGATCCTGGTAATCGGCCCGAACGGCACGTTCATGCGTTACATCGACCAGGTGCTGCCGTCGCTCGGCGAGAACGACGTCGTGCTCGCGACGATCGGCTCGCTGTACCCCGGTGTCGATGCGCGCGCCCTGGAGACGCCGCAGGCCGCGCGGGTCAAGGGCGACGCCAAGATGGCCGGGGTCCTCGCGCGGGCCGTCGCCGGCCTGAGGCAGGCGCCGGCCAGGACCGTCGAGATCACGGTCAGCGGCACCACGTACCGGCTGACCCCCCGCGCCTGCCAGCAGGCCAGCGCCCAGGCCCGGCGCGCCCGCGACCCGTTCACGGGCGCGCCGCTGCCACACAACACGGCGCGCCGTACGTTCACCGCCCTCATGCTCGGCAGGCTGACCCGGCAGGCTGCCGGGCAGTTCGGCCGCCGGATCCTGCCGCCTGGCGATGAACAGGATCTCCGCGCCGAACTGGCTGCCGAGCCAGCTATATACCGCGCGCTGGACATGCTGTGGCCCGGATTCACGCCCGAACAGCTGCTCGCCCTGCTGTACACCGAACCGTGGCGGCTCGACCTGCCAGAAGACGAACGCGCCGCCCTGGCCCGGCCGGCCGCCCCCGCCGCGTGGACCGCCGCCGACGTGCCGCTGCTGGACGAGCTCGCCGAGCTGCTCGGCGACACCGACGCGGCCAAGCGGACGGCCAGCCGGCAGGACGCCGGGCAGCAGGGCGAGCGCGCCGAGGCGATCCAGTACGCGACGCAGGTCGTGGACGGTCTCCGCCAGGCCGGCGCCATCGCCGTGCCCGCAGACGAGGCCAAGACGTTCGCGGGCTGGATCGCCGGTCGGCACACCGGTGCCGGGCCGCGCGGTTCGCTGGCCGAGCGGGCACTGGCCGACCGGCAGTGGGCCTATGGGCACGTGGTCGTGGACGAGGCGCAGGAGCTGTCCGCGATGGCCTGGCGGATGCTGATCCGGCGCTGCCCGTCCCACTCGATGACCGTCGTCGGCGACCTGAACCAGGCCAGCGCGGCCGGCGGCGCCAGCACCTGGTCGGAGGTGCTCGACCCGGTGGCGGCCGGGCGCTGGCGGACCGCGCGGCTGACGGTGAACTACCGCACCCCCAAGCCCGCGATGGCGCTGGCCGCCACGCTCCTGCCGCCAGGCGCCGAACCGCCGGTCTCCGTCCGCGACTCCAGCGAGGCACCCTGGTGCGCGCGGCACAGTGGCGATCTCACCGGGCTGGTCCGGCGTGAGGCCGAGCTGACCGGAACCGGGCGGGTTGCCGTGATCACACCAGCCGCACAGACCACCCAGACAGCCGCCACGCTCGGCCTCGACCCCGGACCGGACCTGGACGCACCGGTGACGGTGCTCACCCCGGAGCTGGCCAAAGGGCTCGAGTTCGACTCAGTGATAGTCATCGACCCGGCCGGGATCGAGCAAGCGTCACCGCGCGGCCAAGCCGACCTGTATGTGGCGCTGACCCGGACGACACGGCGGCTTGGACTCATCATCCCCGGCGACATGCCCCCCGGGCTCGCGGCAGCCGCACTGGAGCGCGCAACATATCGACCGCCTGCCAGGACGGCCGGATCCCCATGACCCACCAGGCACTGCAGTGACCGATAGGTGCGCGACCGAAGATCCGCGAATGATGCCGGCGGGTCACCTGGGGACGACCTGGCAAGCCACGTCGCAGGACGAGAACACGTTCGAGGGCCGCGACGCCGCCACGGGCGAGGTCAAGTGGACCGGCAGCGCGGTCTTGCCCGTCCTCGCCGCTGCTCGCACCGCCGTCTCAACCGGTGCTGGCGCTGGCGCTAGGCGATGGGCTGGCACCGGTGTCGCCAGTGCCGCCGCTGCTGCCTGTGCCGCCGCTGCTGCCAGTGCCGCCGGTGTTGCCTGAGTTGCCACCCGGGGGTGGGTTGTCGTCGCCGGGCGGGTTGGGTGGCGCCAGCACCACCGCAGGCGCCTCCGCAGGTGGGAAGTCAGGCATCGGCACGGGGGACAGCGCCGTGACGACCGCCATGCTGAACTGCCCGTATGGTGAGATTCCGCCCTCTTCGGCCGGGGGCGTGTCCGGGTTCAGGAAGGGGGGCAGCGCCGACGGCGTGTCGAGGTACGTCATGGATTGGATGCCGTCGCCGGCTGATGTGTACTTGAGCTGGTACCAGTCTCCGCCATCGGTGGAAGACCATTGCGGCACGGTGCCGAGGGGCGTCCAGTTCGGCGTGTTCGTGTCCCACACAGTGAGGACCGTTGAGTCCTGTCCGGTGAAGCTGGACGGGGCCGGGTAGAAGACGATCTCCCACTGGTAGCTGGGGTAGCCAGGAACCTGGCCGCTCGCCACGACGGCCGGGCCGGTGGCGGCGCGGGCGTGTGTTACGGCAAACAGGACCGTCAGCATGCCCGCCGCGGCCGCCGCGGCTGTCAGTCCTGCCGCTGTCGCGGCCCAGGCGTGCGCTCCTCGCCTGGGAACCCGCGGTGGTGGCAGTTTGCGGAACCGGGTGGTCCAGATGTTCATGAAGGAGCCTTTCTCGGAGGTTCACCGTGAGAGCCCCAGCCGGACTGGGATCCTGCACCCATCACACGGCCCGTCCCGCAGCGGCGCCAGCTCCTGTCCTCTACTGGCCAGCCCCCGGACAGGTGATGGCCCCGTCCCCGCCACGACGAGGAGACCGAGCGGCTCACCGCCCTGGGCGCCAGTGCGACTTGGGCAACGGGCCGGGCGAATACGACAGCGCGGCCTCCGCCGAAGACCTTCACCAACTGATCGCACACCCCGGCCCCGGCCCGCGGCCCTGGCCGTTCCGGCGAGTGCCTGGGCGGCGTCACTCTCGATCGCTCATGTCTGCGCGGGTTCGCCCTCCTCGCCGGGGACGACGGTTCCGACAAGGCCGCGGCGCCTGCTCCGCTCGCCGATTGCCCAGAAGATGATTCCCGTAGCGATCATGACGCCGAGGGCGCCGAGGGTGACCGACTCGAAGAAGGTCCGGGAGACCCCCCAGCTCGCCTGCACCGAGTAGGACTGGCCGAACAAGGAGTTGATGGCCCCCGGCCACAGCAGTGTGACGGCGGTGACCACCACGAAGGCCTCGCTGATGATGGCCGCGACCCAGGCGCCGGCCATTCCTCCCGGCACGCGGTAGGGGCGGTGGACGTCCGGGTGCTTGCGGCGGAGCGCCACCAGGGCGGGGAAGATGAACACGTAGCTCACCGAGGTGGTGGAGATGACCAGCGCGATCATGATGGAGAAGAAATGCGCGAGGCTTCCCTTGGTGATGAGAAACACGAAGAACACGAAGGCCGAGCCGATGATCCCCGACATGAGGTTGACCGCGACAGGGGTGCCGACGCGTGCGAACCGGCCCATCCACGCGGGCGCGGCGCCGTCCAGCGCGGCGATGGCCTGGGTCCGGTCCGCACCCTCGAGCCAGACCGCTCCGCTGCCCAGCAGCGTC
>DASYYE010000467.1:0-18028 GCA_035946955.1 Streptosporangiaceae bacterium
AGGACGGCACCGCCTCTCTGTTCGCCGGGCGTCTCTTGCGCCAGTCGCAACCAGCAGCAGAAAGCTGGGTAGTCCCTACCCATGCATTCCGGCCCGCAGGTATGGCAACTTTCACTACGTGAGTGTGCAGCCAACGCCTGCGTGCGGGCACCAGGTTGCTGGGCAGTTCACTGTGGGCTGGTGGGTATGCGGGCTGACGGCGGAGGAACGCGCGCACATCCTGCAGGATCCGGAAACGGGGGCCCAGCCCCCAGCGGCCCGTCCAGCCTGGGTGGACATCGTCGAACAGGCAGTTGCCAGGGCCCGTGCACCACGTCACCTGCCCCACCTGGGTTCCTGGCAGGAGGCGTTCGCCATACCGCTGTCGCCGTTCCTGGGCGGGGTCCACGACCGGCTGACCGAGTGCGCCAAGCGCTGTCTGTGGCTCACACACGCTGACGCCGACCGGGTGGCCGACAGCTATGTGGCCGTGCTAGGGGAACAGCTCGCCCGGACGGCCGTCCGGGTCATGGTCCATGAGCTGGACAAGGCGCGGAAAGCTGGGACTCTCACCGGGGGGAGCGGGCAGCAGCGATTCGCCGGTTTCCTCACCCGGCTGAGTACGCCGCCGGGCCTGGCCGCACTGTTTCAGGAGTTCCCTGTGCTGGCGCGGTTGCTGGGTACGGCGAGCTTGGTGGCCGGGGACGCGGGGACGGAGTTGCTGACCCGCCTCGCCGCCGACCGGGCGGCGGTGGTCGAGACCCTCCTGGGCAACGTGGACCCAGGCCCGGTCGTGGCGGTCAAACCAGGTCTCGGGGACCGGCACTGCCAGGGCCGCTCCGTGGCACTTGTCTCCTTCGCCGACGGCCGTCAGGTGGTCTACAAGCCACGCTCCGTTGCGGCCCATGTGGTGTTCGGGGAGGTGGTGCAGTGGCTCAATCAACGAATACCAGCGGTTGGACTGCGGACGGTCTCGGCCGTGTCCAGGCCGGGATATGGCTGGCTGGAATTCATCGAGCCAAAACCGCTGCCCGGACCCGGCGCGGCGGCCAGGTTCTACCGGCGCGAAGGTGCGTTGCTCGCCGTCCTGTACGCGCTCCATGCCACGGACATGCACAGCGAGAACCTCATCGCCTGCGGGGACGCGCCAGTCCTGATCGACCTCGAGACGCTCTTCCATCCCACCTTGCCGACCCCCCGCACGAACGGCGCGGACCCGGCCGCCCAGGCGCTGAGCGCCTCAGCGCAGCGGGCCGCGTTCCTGCCATCAGTGATCCCCGGTGAGAGCGGCCTGAGTGACTTCTCTGCCATGGGCGGTGGCACCACTGCCAAGGACGTCCTGGACTGGGATCCGCCCGCCGACGAGCGTATGCGCCTCATCCACCGGCCGGTCCCACAGATGGCCGCGGCCAACCGTCCCATCGTCGATGGCGAGCCGCTTGAGCCAGCCGACCACGAGGCCGCCATCCTGGCAGGCTTCCGGCTCGGATATGACGCGATCGCGCGCGAGCGCGAGGCGTTCGCCAGGCTCATCGAGTCGCGTGGCGACTTGGAAGTCCGCACTGTCGTGCGCCCGACCCGGGGCTATGTGCGGCTGATTGACGAATCCACCCACCCGGACCTGATGCGCGACGCCTGCGACAGGGAGATGGCGTTCGAGGTGCTGCGGACCGCCTCGGCCGGCCAGCCCCTCTGGGCCCGCCTCGCCCGGCACGAACTCCACGACCTGTGGGCTGGCGACGTCCCGCTCTTGACGAGCAGGCCGTCGTCCACCGACATCTGGACCTCGGCTGGGCTGCGCCTGGCCGGCCTGCTTGACAGGCCCGGCCTGGCCTGCGCACTGGACAAGGTCACGACCATGGGCGACGTCGACCGGCGCGACCAGGAATGGGTCATCTCGGCCAGCCTGGCGGCCCGGCGGCCCGTCTGCGGGCACCGCAGCACCCGCCCTGCGCCTGGCCCGGTCACTGCCACGACCGCAGACCCGGGCCGGCTGCTGGCGGCTGCCTGCGGAATCGCTGACCAGATCATGGCGCGCGCCATGGCCGGCGGGGACGGGCAGTGCCGGGTCAACTGGCTGGGCCTGCAACTGGTGGACAACCTCCAGTGGATGGTCCTGCCGATGGGGGCGGGCCTGGCAGATGGCTACCTCGGAGTGGCGCTGTTCCTGGCCCAGCTCGCCGAGCTGACCAGAGTCAACCGATACGAGGACATGGCACGGCGCGCGGTCAGCGCGCTCCCGGCGCTCCTGGACTCCCTCGACGGCCGCCCTGAGATCCTCACCGCGATCGGCTGCGGTGGGGCCGACGGCCTCGGCGGTATCAGCTATGGGCTGGCGCGGATGTCCAGCCTCCTCCATGACGCGGAACTCGGGCACTGGGCGGGGGCGGCCGCAGCACTGGCAGCCACGGCGCACGACCTCTGCGACCAGCCCGGGTGGGCGGCTGGCAGCGCTGGCTGTCTGGCCGCGATGGCATCGGTGTACGCCGAGACCGGGTCAGGCGCAGCCGCCGCCCTCGCGAGGGCGTGCGCCGACCGTCTGAGGACGCTGGTGGAAGAGACCGATGGATGGTGTGTGCCGGACGGGGATCCTGTGCCAGCGGGGTTCGCGGACGGCCCGGCCGGCATCGGATGGGCATTGGCCCGGTTCGCGGCGGGCCCATCAGAGCCCCAGTACCACGGCGCGGCGCGGCGCGCGGTGCGGCGCGTG
Source organism: Streptosporangiaceae bacterium (assembly GCA_035946955.1). Classification (GTDB taxonomy): domain Bacteria; phylum Actinomycetota; class Actinomycetes; order Streptosporangiales; family Streptosporangiaceae; genus DASYYE01. The sequence continues at coordinate 2,690 of DASYYE010000467.1, forward strand.
GAGGAACTGGCCCGGGAGGCTCCCGGCCCGGGATCCTATGGCTGGTGCTCAGGGACCGCCGGCCTGGTACTGGCTCTGACCTGCCTGTCCCGTGGTGCTGGCGACGACGGACCGCAGGTGGGTGTCGGCCACCTCGCCGACCGCCCGGTGCTCGCCGACCTCAGCCTCTGCCATGGTGAACTCGGCATTACCGAGGTCCTCACCATTCTCGCTACCCACTCCAAAGGCAAGGTGGCGTACCAGTCGCAACGGCATCGGACAGGTCTCATACTCGATACGGTCAATCGGCACGTACCATACTGTGGAACGCCTGGTGGGGTTCCCACACCAGGGCTCATGAATGGACTCGCAGGTATCGGATACGGGCTGCTCCGGCTTGGCTTTGCCGACCGAGTGCCCTCGGTGCTGCTCCTGGAACCCGCGCCGCAACTAGCTCCGCACGATCGGCCTGCTGGCTCCGGACTGGGAGAGCCAGCAATTACCACGGCAAACACCGCTCACGCGGCGAGGAGGACACAATGTCATACGCAAGAGCCAGCGCTTCGGAGCCCATGAAGGGCTCTGAAGCAGAGTGTGAACATCAGCCCACGGCCGGAGCGGCCAGGCTCCACCCCTCGGTAACATTCGGGCTCCGTGCAGCCGCCCTGGCAGGTCTTGTGGTCGTGACAAGCCCGGTGGGCGCAGCCGCCGCGCACCACGCCCCCACGACGGCGTCCCTGGCCCTGTCAGCCTCGGACATCCCCAATATCACCTGCTGTGGTGGGCAATAACGTAGCGAACCGCTACTGACCGTCCGAATGGTCATGCAACCCTGTGACCATTCGGACGGCCCGCACTGTAAGCCGATCCAGTCTCATGAGTGCCCACGCCTCCCAGCACTGATTCAAGATCTTTTTTTGCCCGCTGACGCGGCACATTGGAATGGGCATCTTGCCTGGTAGTGTCACGGTTCATGCGGACACGCGCAACGGTCATGGTGGGCAGAGACCATGAGTTGCACGCAGTCAGGCAAGCGCTGAATTCTGCCCGCGCAGGGCACGGCAGCGCGGTGTTCATCGTCGGCGAGGGTGGCATTGGCAAGTCACGCCTGGCCGCGGCAGCAGCCGACCTCGCATTCGCCGCCGACATGACCCTGCTCCGTGGGCGGGGCAGCTCGATCGGGCCAATAGTGCCGTTCCGGTCACTGACCGAAGCACTGATCTCGGCGCTGCGCGGCGGGAACCAGGTTGACGTCCGTGAGCTCGGTCCGTACCTTCCGGTCCTGGCCAGGCTGGTCCCTGACCTCGGGCCACCGCCAGCAGGAGATGACAGCGGGTCCCTGGTGGTCCTTGCCGAGGCTGTGCTGCGCTTCGCGGGCCTGGCTGGGCAGCGGCGTGGCTGCCTGCTCGTCCTCGACGACCTCCAGGACTCTGACCCTGAGACACTGGCAGTCGTCGACTACCTGGCCAGCAACCTCAGCCAGCAGCCAACCATGCTGGTCGGCACTGTCCGGACCGAGGCGAGCCCCGCGCTCGACCTGGTCCGCTCCACGGCCCAGCGAAACTGCGGTGTGCTGGTCGAACTGCACCGGCTGGGCGTGCATGACGTGCGCCATCTGGCCGCCTCCTGCCTGGAGACCAGTGCCGAGGCTGTCCCGGACGAAGTAGTCGACCACCTGTGGACCGCGACCGAAGGCATCCCTCTACTGGTGGAAGAAGTGCTGAACGGAATGCTCAGCAGCGCGTTGCTGGTGCACGCAGGCGAGGGCTGGCGGGTCACCGGCACGATACGGACGAGAGTGTCGGCCACGCTGACGCGCACAGTGGCCGGGCAGCTCGACCGTATCGGGCCGCACGGTACCGAGATGCTGTCGGTCGCGGCCATACTGGGCCGCCGTTTCCCACTCGCTGTCCTTCAGGCTGCCACCAGCATGGGCAACCGGGAATTGCTCAGCCACCTCCACGCGGATGTCGTCACCCAGCTCGTCGCGCCAGACGATGAGACCCCGGACTGGTACGCCTTCCAGCACCCGATGATCGTCGAGGCACTGCTGACCCTGCTCACCCCGGCTGAGCGCCAGCGACTCACCCAGCAGGCCGTAGCGGCGGTCGAGGCCGTCTATCCCGGTCTGCCGGGCGAATGGTGCCAGGTCTCAGCCGCCTTGCACCAGCAGTCAGGTGACGTGAGCCGAGCCGGGCGCCTCTATGCGGAGGCCGGCCGCCGGGCGCTGGCCCAGGGCGCGGCGAACTCGGCGGTCGCCCTGCTGGACAGGGCTCTCGAACTGCTCACGCGCAACGAGGACGCCCAGGAACGGGCCGACGCTTTTGCCACGCTGCTCATCGCGCTGGCCGAAGCGGGCCTGGTGGAACGGGCGGCCATGTCAGCGGGAGAACTTGAGCATGTCACCAGCCCACTGAGCCGGGCGTCACGGGCGGAGGTGCACACTAGGCTCGCCTGGGCGGCATTGGTCGCGGGACGGTCCAGCGATGTGATGGCCCAGATAGCCATCGCCCGCAGGCTGCTCGGGCCCGATGCGCCCGACCATGCCCTCGCGCCGGTGGACGTGGTGGAAGCCCATGTCGTGCTCGACCTGCCCGGACCGGACCAGGTACGGATCGCGGAGCGCCTGGCGCGCCACGCGGCGGATGTGGCCGAGCGAGCAGGGCTGCCGGTCGTGGCGTGCCAGGCATGGCAGCTCCTCGGCGGCGTCAGCCGGTCCCGGGACCCGGACGAGGCAACGGCCTGCCTGGAACGTGCCCAGCAGATAGCGGCGGAGCACGACCTTCCGATCGAAGAACTCCACGTGCTGCTGAGGCTCGGGAACGACGACGCGTTGCGTGAGGCCAGCCTCGACCGGCTGGAGCAGGCCCGCATGCAGGCGTCACGAATGGGTGCGGTGACAGCCCGCTACCAGGCGGAGGCCAGCATCGCCCTGTATTCGATCCTGATGGGTGACTTCACACGCGCCGAGACACTCATCGACCAGGTGCTCGCTTCGACCATGCGGCTGCGGCTGCTGGAGACCACCCAGTACACGCTCTGCCTGCGGGCGGTCCTGGCCGCACACTGCGCCCGGCGGCGTGACATGGACGTCGCCCTGGCCGAGTTGCGCCGCTGGGAGGGAGAGCACTCACAGCACACTCCCCGGATCCTTGGCCTGGCCAGAGCCTGGTGTGCCCTGCTGGAGGAGAACCGGGTACTGGCGCTGCGGGAATTGTCCCTCGCCCTCGCCGCGGAGGAGCAGAGCCCGACCGTCTTCCAGCTCACCGGCAGGTACGGACTGGACCTGCTGCTGCGCGTGCTTGAGGGGACAGCCGGCCGTGCGGAGTACGAGCGGCTCACCTCGATGCCTGCCAGTCGCCTGCGGTGGGATCGGCAGTTCGCGGTGCTCGCCCGTGCTGTGCTCGACGGCCGCGAGGGCCGGGCTTCGGAGGCCACCGAGGGGGTGGCCGAGGCGGTGCGTGTAGGCGCGCCGTACGCGACCGGCCGCAACATCGGGCTCAGGCTGGTCAGCGAGGCCGCGGTCGCCGACGGCTGGGGCACGCCCGCCGAATGGCTGCGGGTGGCCGAGGAGCACTTCCACATGTCCGAGGTGCCTGCGGTGGCCAGCGCGTGCCGTGCGATCTTGCGGCGCGCTGGAGTGCGAGTCACACAGCGCCGCACGGGCGTGCAGGACATCTCTACGCCATTGCGTGCGGCCCACGTCACCGTCCGCGAATACGAGATCTTGCAACTCCTCCTGGAACGCCTCAGCAACCGCGAGATAGCGGCACGGTTGCACTTGTCGCCACGCACTGTGGAAAAGCACGTCGCCAGCCTCATCATCAAGACCGGCCAGCCGGACAGGATCGCGCTGGGCGAATTCGTGTCGGCCGCGCTGCGGTGACGTAGGTAGAAGCCCCTAGATTCCGCTACATCGAGCCTCCGCCTACGTGCCCGACCCGGTCCGGCGGTCGTGCCTTGCCCGGGACAGGCCGCACAGCTGGAAAGCCTGGACTTATCCAGCCAGCATCGGGCGCTTGGTGCCAGGAGGGGCGTGAGAAAGGCGGCCCTGCATCGCGGCGCGGCAGGAGAATATGGGGGGACAGCCCCCATGTGGTTCCCCGCCACCTGGGCGATCCTAGGTCCAGGGGGCGGCGGCAGTTGGCTTCCCAGTCAGTACCACCGCTGGTCACCTGGACCGGGAGGATCGCTATGGCAGGCTCACTATGGGGGCCGTGCTCTTTTGCCGTGAGTACGGCAGAGCTTGAAGCGGGGCGGTCCCTCAGCCGCTTTGCGTGGCTTCCCTCCAGGTACCCGGTCGCCGCCCTCTACTAAGCAGCTAGGTTCTGAGGTGCCTATAAAGGGCACTGCCTTTCAACGGCTGCCACAGGATGCCATACGAGGCGACTAGACACTGCCGTCGCTATCAAGGTCAGAGGCCGGTTCCAAACAAGGAACCGGCCTTCTGCATGCCGGGTGCTAGCGGATTCGCTAACTGCGGCATCTGGTGTAGCGACCACGGCGACCGCCACACCGCCGCACTGCGCAACCTGTTCAACCGCCTCCTCGGCCAACTCCACCGCTGCCTCCAAACCAGCCAGCACTACGACCCAGCCAAAGCCTTCAGCAGCCCACTGCCCGCCGCCGCCTCACTGACCGAAAGACCACCCTCGACCACCGCCAGCACCGCCTGATACCGCTGCTCCACCACACTGAGCCCCCTGAGCACCAGCCCCACCCCCCGGCCATGCACAGCAGCCGAGACCAGGAAGGGACCAGGTGTCAAGGACCAACCGAGACGGTGTCAACCATCAGCCGGGACACTGTCAGACAACAGCCGAACCTGATTCGTCAAGGATCAGCCGAGTACAGACAACAGGACGGGTGCGCCGCCAGGGACTTGAACCCCGAACCCGCGGATTAAGAGTCCGCGGGTTTTTATTCGAATAGGGTTTCCTGGTACCAATTAATGCCGGATTGTGTGCAACTAATCTCGTCTAGATGCCATTATATGCCGCCTGGTGTCGGATACTACTGGGGCATACGAGCAACCACGGAGCAGCACCGATGTGCATTCTGTGTTGCTCGTCGTGTTGCTCCACCCTCCATGTGGCTGTCGGTCGCCGGCGGATGTGCGCGAAATTCAGGCGACCTTCCAGCTCCGGTCGCCTACCCGGGCGACGACGTCGATGGTTCCGCCGATCGCGGCGACGTAGGCGCGGACCACGTCGATGCCGGAGATTTCGCCGTGTTCGATCTTGGAAACACGGGCCTGGGACACCCCCAGCGCGTGGGCCAGTTCCGCCTGGGTCAGCCCGGCTGCTGTGCGCATCTCAGCGAGCTGGTGCCCCCGGATGTAGGCTTCCCGGCGTTCCCGGGCGGCTTCCTTCCCGGCGGCCTGCTCGCTGGGAGTCCGCGGGTCAGCCGCGCGGCCCTTGGCCTTGACCTCGCTCCACTTGGTGTAGCCACCGCTCATCGCTTCTTTCCCTCCTCTGCTTCGATCTCGGCCAGGTGCTGGGTGAACCGCTCATCGGCCAGCGGGATGGCTTCCCGGTACCAGCCTTCCCAGTTCCCTGCCTTGTCGCCAGCCACCAGGAAGAACGCTTCGCGTCTGGGATCGAACGCGAACAACATGCGGATCTCGGTGGTGCCAGACGACGGTGGCCGCAGTTCCTTCATGTTGTGGTATCGGCTGCCCTTAACCCGGTCAGCCAGTGGCCGCCGCAGCGCCGGACCTTCGGCGGCGAGCTGATCGATCGCGTCCTCGATGAGGTCCGCGGTCTCAGGATTGCTCTTGCACAGCGCCAGATACCAGGCCTCAACCTCGGGATGCAGGCTCACCTCCCACGCCATACCCAGATTATAACTGATCAGTTATGTCCATGCGGGGGACCGAGGGATGCCGAGGCCCGCTCTGGGACATCGAGGGAGCGGGACGGCGCGTGAACTTCGGTCGGTCGGCGTTACGGTTGCCGCCATTGCCAAGGGCCGAAGGGTGGCAGGTCAGTGTCCTTGGTGTCGGGTGGTGGGTGGCTCTCGCCGTCATCGTCGTCCCAGCGGCGCCCGTATTGGTCGGTAGGACGCCCCATCCCCAGTACGCCATGGGGAGGGCCGGGGTGATCCCGAGTACCTCTTCAGGGTCGATGCGCTGCTTGGCCACGGTGCACACGTGCAGCCAAGTCTCCGAAGTCGAACTCGTAGGCGAATCGCTCGCCGGGCTTGAGACGGCTCAAGGTCAAGCGGCTGCTGTTACGTGGCTGCTCGTCCGGCTCCTCATCGGGGTCGGGCAGAGCCACCCGGGTGCCGTCCGCGAGCCAGAACTGATGCAGGTGGGCTTGGTCCCACCGGGCGAACGCGTCATCGATCGCGGTGGCCAGTTCGCGGAATGTGTGACGCCGGGCGGCGGCCATGATCCGGCCCGGCCGGGGCCACAGCCGCTCGCCACGTCCTTCGACGAGTTCTACGCGGATGGAGAGCCAGGACCGCGCCACCCAGGCGATTCTGCCAGGGGATACGCGCTCAGTGGGGCCGTGGGTAACGCGTCAAGGAATGAATCTGGCTTGAGCTCATTTGCCGATGGCGAGGGCGAGGAGGGTATTGACCGCGGTTTCGATCGGGCTGCTGCTCCGGTGCACCTGGGCGAGTAGAAGCGCCCCTTCGAGCGTGGCGAGCAGAGTAACGGCGAGGTCGTCGGGGTCGATGTCGTCCGGGAGTTTCCCGTCGGCATGAAGGGGCCTGAGTCCATCGGCGATGGCGGCGGCCCACTCATCGAACCCTGCCGCGATGAGCGCTCTGGCCTCGGGGTCAGTCTCGGCGAGTTGACCAGCGAGTGAGCCAAGTGCGCAGCCCCCTTTAGCCTTGGTGCGCTTCGCCGCGGTGAGCACCATGTTCCGCCACGTCTCGACGCCGTTCGCGCTGCTGAGTGCGCGCCGGTTGCGCTTGACGATGGCGTCGGCTTGGTAGTCGATGACCGCCTGGACGAGTTCGTCCTTGTCGGGGAAGTAGTGGTATAGCTGCGAGCCGCTGACTTCCGCCGCCGCTTTGACGTCCTCCAAGAAGGTGCCCGCCACCCCGCGCTCATGGATCAGGGTGGCCGCCTCCTCCACTATCCGCGCCCGGGTGCGCTCGCCCTTGGGAGTAAGCCTCCGCCGGCCGCTGGTGTCGCTGTCCATGACTCCCATGCTAGCAACTTTTTGAGTTTGACAACCCAGTCCGGCTGTGCCAGAGTGGGTTTCTCAACCCATTTTGTGGGAGAGGGCACACGGCCAATGACTGATCTAAAGGACCGGACCGCGCTTGTCACCGGGTCGATGAGCGGGATTGGCAAGGCCACTGCCCTCGCGCTGGTGGCCTGCGGCGCCCTGGTACTGGTCGTCGGGTGCGACGAGCGACGAGCCAGGGACGTGATCGCGACATGACGCCAGCCGTGCCTTGGCGGCCTTCACCGGAGCGGCCCTCCCGGCCGGCGGCGGGATGAGCGCCGTGCGTGCGCCCGCGAGACGACGCCATCGAAGTGCCCTTGGCGTGCGGGACTCACCTGATGGGAGAAGCGTATGAGCAAGTTCGACGCCCAGTTCGCCGGGAGGCTCGACGGCCAGACCGTCCTGGTCACTGGCGCTAAGGGCGGTATCGGCCATCAGACAGCTCAGGGCGCCGGCAACAGCGGCGCGACGGTGCTGGTGCACGCACGGCGCGCTGACGACGCCAGGCGAGCGGCGGACCTGCTGGCCGGCAACGGCAACGGCAGCGGCCGGTACCTGGCCGTGTTCGGGGACCTGGGCTCGCTCGCCGGCGTCCGTGAATTGGCCGAGGCCGTGCGCGAGGCGAGCCCGAAGGGCCTGAACGGGCTGGTCAACAACGCGGGCGCGGCGTTCGCCGCCAAGGCCCTGTCCCCGGACGGCTACGAGCGCACGATCGCGATCAACCACATCGCCGCCGCGGCGCTGACGGAGAGGTTGCTCGACCTTCTGCGTAAGGGAGCCGACGGCTTCGCAGCGCCCTCCCGGGTGGTCATCATGACCGCCCTGATCGAGTCGCGGGGCGAGCCAATCACCGACTGGAGCTACCCGGGTAAGTACAAGCAGATCCAGGCCTACGCCGATGCCAAACTGCTGGCCCTGATGTACACCTACGCCCAAGCTCGCCGCCATGAGGGCGAGGGCCTGACGTTCAACGCGGTCAGCCCGGGCGCGGTCAAAACCACTCTCGGCAGCAAGGCCGGCGGCCCGTTCAAAATAATTGAGGCGCTGACCAATCCGTTCCTCGGGCCGCCGGAAAAGGGTTCGCGGGGCTGTGTCCGGCTGCTGGCCGATCCCGGCCTCGCCACCGCCACCGGTGGCTACTACAGCTCGGCCAAGCTCAAGAAGTCATCCAAGAAGTCCCGCGACCATGACGCCCAGGACCGGGTATACGAGCAGACCGAACGCGAACTGCGCATCGACAACTGAAGCTGCTCCAGCCGGCTACCGCCAGCACTCTCGGCGCGGCGGCGCTCGCGTATTCACCAGCCCGGGCGACCGAAGCCGGCCGGCCATGGCGGGTCATCCCTCTGATCGTCACCCCCGGGAATCGAGCCAGCCGCCTTCATCATGAACACGGCACCCACCGGCCCTGAGCCGCCCGACCTGACTCCTCGTGCACACGATTTGCACAGACGAGCGAGGCTGGAGCGACGCATGGCCAGAAACCGGCCGCACGAGTGGGCGCATAACCGGTATAACACCAGGTCAGGACGGGTGCGCCGCCAGGGACTTGAACCCCGAACCCGCGGATTAAGAGTCCGCTGCTCTGCCAAGCGACCGGGTTGCCCTGTACTGGTTCGTGCCGGATCGTCCGCAACTCGACTCGATCCAGTGCCGGTCTGTGCCGGGTGCTACCGGGTGGTGCTGGGGCATACGAGCAACCGTGGAGCAACATCCAATGATGGAACGTGTTGCTCGACGTGTTGCTCCAACCCTAACGCGAATGGGTGGGGGAGGGGTGTGCGGGCACCTTCCCGTGTCGCTTGCGTTGGGGACGTTTCCGAGGGGGATCGATCCCATTCCCCCACGTTTGGACATAACGACCCCACGGCTACATTGTGCGGTCACCGTCACAGCGCGCCCGGCCACCGCATGCCTGCACGCCGGGACCGGCCACACCCAGTTCGGTCGGCCAGGCCAGGCGCGGTTCATCCTCAGACTGATGCGAACCCGGCTGGCGGAGATCGACCTCACTTGGGTGGCGGGCACCTGTCCTGGCTCGGGCCGCTCAGGCCACTCCGTACGCGGCAGAACATGTGGTTCCACCCGGGAACACCTTCCCGCCGCGCGGCACCCCCTGCGATCGGTGGCTTCGTGAGCCTTCAAGGGCTGCAGGGTGTCCCTCCGGGCCGGTATCCACGGCACCACCCGTAGTAGCTTCGGTCCACATTTGTCGTGGCCCTCGGTCGTCCTTGTTGTGGGGTCCATCCGGCCCAGCGGTGGGTGTTGCATCTGCCGCATAGGGGTGCGCGGACGTCTCGGTGCTCGTGGCAGTGGTCCCAGACCTCAGCCTGGCTGGTCAGGCAACTCGCGCAAATGAATTCGGTAGCTCGTGGCCAGTCCGCTCGGCTGGTGATGGTGTAGGTGCGCCCGGAAAGTTCCCCGTTATAGAGCCGGGGGGTACGGCCGACATCGGGCTGCTTGTATCGGTAGGTGACCATGATCCGCTGGCTGACACCAAGATCGGTGACCATGGGCTCGCCACCGCCAGGAATCTCGTACCAGTTCGCCGAGGACGCGCCGTGGTGGGCTCCGAGGCAACTGCAGTCGCATTCGGCGCCCGCCGCTTCCAGGCATGAACGCGTGCACCTGGACAGTTTGGTCATGTCTCGGTAGACCTCAACTCCTCCGAAGCGGTCGATCGCGGCGCGCAAGAGGCGGGTGGCGCAGTTGCGTGGCAGCACCCACACCATCTGTTTCGGATCCCATTTGGGCGAGCGCACCTGTACCGCCTGCTGAAGCCACCTGCGGGTCTCCGGCACGAAGGGCAACCTGGCGATGACCTTGCCATCCAGCGGGAGCCAGATCTTTGCGGGTGCCTCAGATCGCGGTCCACCATTTCTAGGGGTCGCCACCTCCCGGTCATGCCCAGGTTTGAACACGTAATAGACCCTGGTGGCTTATTCGTGATGTGCCGCGCCGGGCTGTGTTGTCGACCCGGGGTGTGCTGCTGGTCATGATCTTGGCTGCGGCCGCTGTTGTTGCCCCGTCCCGGCTGCAGGGTAGGGATGTCATGTCGATGCAGCCTGTCCCGTGGCCGGAGCCGGATCCGGTGGTCGCGGCGGCGGTCCGGGCGATGTACGGGTTCCGGAGGGCAGGGCCGCCGCTGGCGGTGGCGGTGCGTGACCAGCTGGGCGAGTGGCTGCATGACGGGGACTTCGCGGCGGCGTTCGGGATCCGGGGGCGTCCGGGCTGGTCGCCGTCGCGGCTGGCGCTGGTGACGGTGCTGCAGCGGGTGGAGAACCTGACTGACCGGATGGCGGCTGAGCAGGTCCGCGCCCGGCTGGACTGGAAGTACCTGCTCGGCCTGGCCCTGGATGATCCCGGGTTCGACCACACGGTGCTGGCGGAGTTCCGGGGCAGGGTCGCGGACGCGGGCCTGGAGCAGGCGGCGCTGGACGCGCTGCTGGAGCGGCTGGCCGCGGGCGGGCTGGTGCGGGCGGGCGGGAAGCAGCGCACCGACTCCACGCACGTGACCGCGGCGGTGGCCGCGCTGAACCGGCTGGAACTGGCCGGGGAGAGCGTCCGGGCCGCGCTGGAGGCGCTGACGGCCGCGCACCCGGGCTGGGTCGCGGGCTGCGCCTGCGTCCGCGGCTGGGCCCGCCGCTACGGCGCCCCGCTGACGGACTGGCGTCCCCCGGTGCCGCAGAAGGAGCAGGACGAGCTCGCCGCCGCCTACGCCAGGGACGGGTACGCGCTGCTGGGAGCCGTCTATGACAAGGCGTCCCCGGCCTGGCTGGCGGAGCTGCCGGCGGTGGACGTGCTGCGCCGGGTGCTGCTGCAGAACTACACCCGGGTCATCGGCGAGGACGGGACGGAGGTGGTCAAGCGGCGGGAGAAAGCGCCTGGGGGCGACGGCATCCCGCCCGGCAGACACCGGATCGCCTCCCCTTACGACACCGACGCCCGCTGGGGCGGGAAACGCGGGGAGTTCTGGCTGGGATACAAGCTGCACGTCACCGAGACCTGCGACGACGCCCCGCCCTGCGGCTGCGGGCAGGACGGCGGGACCGGGCACCGCAAAGGCTGCGCCACCCCGGCGTTCCCGAACCTGGTCACGCACGTGGCCACCACCGACGCGGCCGTGACCGACAACGCGATGACCGGCGCCATCAACGACGCCCTGGCCGCAAGTGCCCTGGCACCGGGACGGCACTACCTCGACTCCGGCTACGCGACCGCGGCCCTGGCCGTGTCCGAGGCCGCCCGGCACGGCATCTCCCTCATCGGCCCGCTGCTCGCCGACAGCTCCGCCCAGGCCAGGGCCGGCAACGGCTACGCCCGCGCCGACTTCGCCATCGACTACGACACCCAGACCGTCACCTGCCCGCAGGGAAAGACCTCCTCCTCCTGGTCACCGTGCACCCAAAACGGCAGGACCACGATCGTGGCCGCGTTCTCCCCCGGCGACTGCGGCCCCTGCCCGGCCCGCGGCCCGTGCACCCGCGGCAGGAAACGCCAGCTCACCCTCCAGCCCCGCGACCTGGCCGAAGCCCAGGCCGCCGCCCGGGCAGGAGAAGCCACCCGGTCGTTCCGGGCCGACTACGCCCGCCGCGCCGGCGCCGAAGGCACCATGCACCAGGCCGCCAGCCACGGAGCCCGCCGCGCCCGCTACCGGGGACTGACCAAAACCCGGCTCGACCACGCCTTCATGGCCGCCGCCCTCAACCTCATCCGGCTGCACGCCTACTGGAACCGAACCCCTCTCGACCGCCACCGCACCAGCCACCTCGCCCGCCTCGAACTCAGCCTCGCCGCATGACCACCGAATAAGCCACCAGGATCGTAATAGCGCGCAAATCGGCTGGCGTGATGATGACCTCGAGCGGTTGGCGCCGCGGCTGAGCTACTGCACCCACCGAGAGCCCGTAAGACATGCCGGATGGGCGCGTTCTCCCCGGTGCAGCTTCACCTCCAGGTCGGGCTCGCGACCTACCTATCTATCGGCGCTCGGGGAACTCTGTCTGGGCGTCCAGCAGCCCAAGTTGCCGCAGGCCCTCCAAAACGACCAGGTTCAAGGTCTCGCGTGGGATGCCTGTCATTCCGCCGTCGGCGTGTATGACCAGGTCAACCGTCACCTCGGCACTAGCTGCGCTGAGTGGCAATACCGCCACTTTGACCACATCACGGACCTTGCTCGCGGGCACACCGTGGACGCGGACCGTGACTGCGGGGAGTGTCGTTGCTGGCGGTGGTGTTGGGCTGGTCCCCCCGGTGGCGGTAGGGGGCTGTGGTTCCGGTCCGCCTGGTTGAGGTGGCGGTTCCGGAACACCGTCCTCCGGCGGACCCGGCGGCGCGGCTGGCTGGCGTGCGGCGACCATGGTCTTGATGACGCTGGCCCGCACCAGCCAGGTTCCGGGCTGGAACTGGATTTCGGAAGGGTCTATGACGTCCGCGAAGCGCAGCACGGAATCGTCGGCGTCCCAGGCTGAGCCACTTGCCAGGCCAAAGAGGCCCTGGTGGACACCTTCGGTCAGGGAGTGCCGGAGCACCTGGGGGTTGGCGAGCTTCGGTAGCCGTGGCAGGCGGTAGAAGTAGCTCAGTAGCGTGTCCAACTCGACGGCGTCAGTGCCTTCGGGCAGTAGCCCGAAGCGAGCTGCGAGCAGGGCTGCGGGGGCCAGCGTGGTGTCGATGAGCCGGTCGGTGGTGCGGAGGTATTCCAGCACTCTGCCGCTGATGGTGGCGTCGGCGCGGGCGGGCCCGAGGTCAATGTGGTCTAGCTTGGCGCCGCCGCCATTGCCTTGGCCGAGCAGAAGCAGGTGCCGGTAGGCCATGGTGACCTGCTGGGGGAGGCGTTCCCCGGCTGCTGACAGGCGTTTGCCGAGTTGCTCGCGCTGTTCGGCGTTGAACCGGTTGAGCCGGTGGCGGTCGTTGGTCAGATCACGCAGCGCCGCCAGGGTCCGCGCGCTGGCCCTGGCCTTGGCGATCGCAGGTGCGTCGGCGGCGACGAGCATGGCTGCGTTCTTGTTCGCCCGCCAGCTCCCTCCCCTGCGCTCCAGGATTTCGCGGGCTGTGCGCAAGGTCGCTTCGGATGCTTCGGCACCCACCCGCAGGCCGAAGTCGAGGACACCCAGCACCAGCTGCTGGTTGTCCGGCAGGTCGGCTGAACCGGCCACCCTGGGCTCGACACGTAGTTCGCCAGCGGACGGAGCAACCGTGCTAATCGCCTCACGCAGGAGAGTTTCAATCCTGTCGTCGGTGACGGCGCTCTCGCGCTCCAGGATGACCTTGTTGAGGTTGGGTTCGGTGGTGAAGCGGTACCTGCCGCCTTCCAGTCGCATGTACCACAGGGACGCTTCCAGGGCATCGCGGACATCTTCGATCAGGCCCCTGGACAAGCCAGGACGGCCTACCCCCAGCAGCATTTGCGCGGCGGATGCGCCGAGAACTCGGTCGGGGCCGAAGGAGTCGAGGAACGCGGTGGTCGCCAGGCCGGTGGCCAGTCCAGCGGACTCCACCTGGCCACCACGACGTCTGTCTTCTGATGGGGCGATTGAGTCGGGGCGGATGATGTCGGCGTTGAGGGCCGCTTTGTAACTCTCCCCAGCGAACCTGATCACTTCCGCACGGATACCGGGGTCGGCGAGAACGACGTCACCCGGGTGGATAAGCAGGGACTTCTGATGCCGTTGCGCGAGAGCCTTTACCGTGTGGGCGAGCGTGCGGAGCGCCCCGCGAGTGCGCTGAAAGCCCGACAGCGAGCCCCACCGGTTGGTGAGAATGTCCACCAGTTCCGGGTGGAAGGGAAAGGCGGTGGCCAACCGGTCCCGGTAACTCGCCTCCCGATAGCTCGCCGGGACCGCGTCGCCCAGTGACTCATACCAGTTGGCATACGCATCCGCGACCGCGCGGCGGTGTTGCTCAGGGCCGATGGTGGTGAAAAGCCGCCTGTGCAGGATCGGAAAAATGTCGTCACCCTCGACCGGGGTGATGATGTTCTCTGTCCGGCCAACTACCTTCGACAGGCGCTGCTGCATATCCTCACCCGTCACGCTGGAGTAGTCCTCCAGGTTGGAGCTGGTGAGGGTGGCCACCACAGCTACCTCGGGCACGGCGGCAACAGCCGTGCACAGCTCTTTGACGAACGTAAGGGTGGTCGCTGCGAGGTTGCCGTCATGCGTGCGGACCACCAGCGCCTTCGTCAGGTACTGCAGCAGTTCGTCCACCAAGATCAGGCATGGGGCATGCGCTTCCAACAGCTTGACGATCTGCGTAGTGGAGGAACCCCGAAGCTCACGGTCTTGGTCAGCGACCTTCGCGAACTCGGCTGCTCCGCCCAGCCGGTACGCGAGCTGGCCAAGCAGGGTGTGCACCTGCGCGTCCTCGATCTCCGGGTCAGGATCCCCGGCGCGGAGCGCGGCGCCTTCTAGCACAACAACTTTGGCCTGGGGCAATGCTGAGCGGCCGAGCTTGGCTGCCAGCTCCTGAGCGAATGCTGTGGCAGCGACCTTCGCCGGATCCCTGAACAGGTGGTAGGCAGTCAGAAGGGTGTGGGTCTTGCCGCCCCCAAACTCGGTCTGGAGCCGGTATACGCCAGCCGCGGTCATGTCGCCAGATAGCCTGGCCGTGAGTTCCTTGAGGAACGCCAGCAGACTGCCCGTCAGGTACGTCTTTTCGCAGAACATGACTGGATCGCGGTAGTCAAGTGGACCCCGGCCCCGGTCCACCAGGCCGAGGTCGGCAGCAAACAACGACTCGTCGAAGGAGCCATCAGCGATATCGCGGCGTGGCTCCGCGACCTCTAGCCAGGGCTTCAAGTCAGCCATGTCAGCGGTTCCCGTTCGTCTGGAGCGCGGCCGTCATGATGGGTCGAGTTCAAACAGCGTGAGTTCGGTGGCTGTCACCCGCGCGCTGGCGGCAGCCAGCGTTTCCCGGTTTCCCGCCAGCCCGAGCAGCATCGTCCGCTCCCGATCTCCATCCGGGAGCACCTCGGCGAGCGCCCGGGCCATCGACCAAAAGCCAGGCTCCGCCCCCAGCCCAGTCGCCCCCAGAACCTCTTCCAGTTCGCGGCGACGTCCGACGTCCCAGAGCTGGCAGGCTAGGTGCAGGACATCGATCAGTGCTGGTGAGACCGAGAGTTTGATGTCTCTGTGGTCCTGCGGTCCAAGCAACGTGAAGTTCGAACCTGATTGGCGTG
>DASYYE010000468.1:0-13739 GCA_035946955.1 Streptosporangiaceae bacterium
GGAACGGCAGCACCTGGACGGTGGTCTCCAACGGGGTGCGAGCAGGGGCGTTGCTTGGGGTGTCCTGCATCTCGGTATCGAAGTGCACCGCAGTGGGCGACACAACCACGGCCGGCCTCATCGAGACATGGAACGGCTCCCAGTGGTCCGTGGTGAAACCCGCGGGGAACCCCGCCTTGTTCAGCGGTGTGTCCTGCGTCCCGACCGTCTCGGCGGATTTCTGCGTCGCTACTGGGACGGCCAATTCGCCCATTCCCCATCCGTTGGTCGAGTCCTGGAACGGGACCGCCTGGTCCACCAGCCACCTCACTCTCCCGGCCGGCGCTAATGACTTCCTCAGCGTGTCCTGTACGGCGGCCAGTGCGTGTGCCGCCGTGGGCGTCGACCAGGGAAGGGCCTTCAGCAAGCCGCTGGTGGCGTCCTGGAACGGCACCGCCTGGTCCGCGAAGGCCCTCGCCACGCCGGCGAACTCGGAGCTCGACAGTGTGTCGTGTGTCAATGCGGCCAACTGCACGGCCACCGGGCGAGTCGGTGACCCAGGCGCCACCCTCGCGGAGTCGTGGAACGGCACCACCTGGTCCAGACAGACCGTGCCCAACCCGGCATCCGGCGACTCACTCGTTGGTGTCTCGTGCGCATCGGCGGTCATGTGCGTGGCGGTCGGCTCTGGCAGTCCCGGGGCCGAGGCCCTCATCGAGAGCGGGACCGCTGGCTGACAGGTCCTGGCGGTCTCCTGCGTCTCCGTGTCTTTCTGCACCGGGTGGGGGAGACCTCCAACCCGTCGCGCACTTACGCCCCCATCACACGGAGATGACGACCTTGCCCTGGGCGTGGCCTTCTTCGAGGTAGCGAATGGCGGCGGGGACCTCGCTCAGGGAATAGGCCCGGTCGATGACCGGCGTGACCTTCCCGCCGGTGATCAGCCCGCTGAGGACCACGAGGTCGTCCTTGCTGTTGTGGGCCAGGAACGCGACCATCCGCTGGCTCACGAACGGTCCGGCCATGAGCATCCCGACCAGGCCAAGCATCGGCCCGAGCCAGGCGCCCCCGTCCGGTCCGCCAACGAACACCAGCGTCCCTTTCCGGGCCAGCACCCGCCTCCGCTCGGCGAGGGTGCGGGTTCCGGCTATGTCGAGCATCACGTCCTGGTTCCGGGCCGCCTGGGTGAAGTCCTCCTGCGTGTAGTCGATGACCCGGTCGGCGCCCAGCGAGCGGGCCGTCGCCACGTTCCGGGCGCTGCACACGGCCGTCACCTCGGTGCCCAGTGCCTTGGCGACCTGCACCGCGAACGTCCCCACGCCGCCTGACGCGCCGTTGATGAGCACTTTGCTCCCGGGCCGGACATGGCCCTTGTCGCGCAGCGCCTGCAATGCGGTGAACCCGGCCACGGGCACGGCAGCTGCCTGCTCGAACGTCAGGCTGGCCGGTTTGGGGGCTATCGCCTTGTCGTGACGGATGCTCAGGTACTCGGCAAATGCCCCTGTCCCAGCGCCGAACACCTCGTCGCCTGGGCGGAACCCGGTGACGTTGCGGCCCACTTCGGTCACGACCCCCGCCATGTCCACGCCCAGCCTGGGGTCTTTGGGCCGGGACAGCCCAGCCTGCCCACGGAGCAGGTACGGCGTCCCCCGCATGAAATGCCAGTCCAGCGGGTTGACCGAGGCCGCCTTGACGCGGACCAGCACGTCGTCGTCGCCCACGGCTGGCATATCAGCGTCGGTGAACTCCAGCACGTCGGGCGGGCCGTACCTGTGATAGCGAATCGCTTTCATGGCCTGACCCTAGTGCTGTCATGGCGCGGCGCCTATCCCGCTGGCCTCCGGGTGCGCAGGGAGGCCAGCCCTACCGGGTGGCCGCCGTCCCGCGGCCGAGGGTCAGAACCCGGCCTGGAGCCTCTTGATGGCGGTTGACGCGCACACACTCGTCGGCTGGTTGTCCGTGGTCTTGCAGATGGCCGCGGTCAGGAAGTTGGCCGCGCCGTCGGCGCCCTGGGCGATCGGGGTGGACGGCTCGTGCAGGGCCGACGCGATCTGGGCCCAGGACTGGTGAGCCAGGTAGGCGGCACTGTAGATGATCGACACCTGGTACCTGCCGCCGATGTCGATGAACGGGTAGTTGTGGGGGTCGTACTTGTCCCACAGGGCTTGCTCGGCTGGCGTGGTCGGCTGCAGCGGCGTACGGGTGAGGGACTGGTGCTCGACCGGGGTGAAGACCAGGTAGGGACTGGAGTACCGGGTTCCGTCGAACGTCAGCGTCGGGGTGTGCGGGAAGTAGTCCTTGCTGGACGAGTAGGTCCCGCGCAGTGGTGAGAACGTGCCGAACCTGCTCAGCGCCACCGCCATCGCCCACCGCATCGCGGCACTGTACGGCTCCCACTGCGCACCGATGTAGAGCAGCTCCGGCTTGCCGCCGCTGGTCAGCGGCGTGCCGTTGATGTCGCGCACCGGGTGCTGGGTGATCGTCGGAACGTTGCCCGCGCCCACCGCATCCAGCGTGGCCGCGGGCACGTTCGTCAAGTCATGCATGACGCTGGCGGGCAGCCGGGTGCCGGCCGTTGCGCCCGCTGGCGGGGCACCATGCGCCGATGGGCCACTGCTGAGCACCTTGACGAGGACCAGCACCACCACAACGACGGCCACCGCGGCCGTGCTGCCGCCGGTGATCAGCATGTTGTGGCGCCGTTCGGCCCGGCGCGCTGCCTCACGCTGTGCCGCGATCTTCTTCTGGGTGGTCAGGCCCTTGGTGGTCCTGGTCGCCTTAGCCATACGCGCGGTGCCCTGTGCCGGTTCCGCCGCGCTCAGCGGCGCTTGGGCAGGATGACCGTGATGTATCTGGCGGACACCGCGAACATGGTCAGCACGAACAGCAGGAACGTGATGATGTGCACTCCGGTGCAGTACAGGCAGATCGCACGGATCGTGATCAGTTCCGTGTAGACCAGGTACAGCACGAAGACCATGCCCACGATGACCGACGCAAGCCGGACCGTGCCCATCGCGGGCCACCGGACCCGCCACCCCCACGGCGAGTTGGCCGCGACCATGAACACGAAGAACGCGAGGCCAAGGATCGGGAGCGGGATGCCGAATATGACCGACTGGGGGCTGTGGAGCACCTGGGCGCAGTTGACCGCCCCTTTGTCGGAACACCCGAGCGGCACCGGCGTGTAGTGGTCGATCGTGACCCATATCGAGTCCGCCAGGCCCAGCAGGGACAGCACCAGCGTGGTCAGCCGGAACCACAGTGGCACGCGCGGGCCGCCGGGCTCCTCCGCTGTTGCCTGACCGTTGCCGGCGACGACCTCAGCCTGCTTCGCCTTGGCCGCGGCTGTGGCAGTACGCGCCTGGCCGTTGCCGCTCTGCCTGCCCACGCTGCTCCGCGCCTGCGCGCTATTGGCGCGCTTCTGCGTGGCGGCGCGGGCCTGCTGGCCTGCGAGCTGCGGTTCCGGGCGCCCGCCGCGGGTGCCTTTGTCCCGCGGTCCCGACCTCGCAGCCGTACCCGGCTTGCGGGCGCTCATCACAGCTTCCCTTGCAGTGCGGTGATCGCCGGGGACGTGCACACGCTGGCTGGCTGGTTGTTCGTGGTCTTGCAGATCGCGGCGGTCAGGTAGTTGGCGGTGCCGACAACGCCGCGGGCGATCGGGCTGGACGGGTCTTTCAGTGCGGCGGCGATCTGCGCCCAGCTCTTGCTCCCGCCCACACCAGCGGTAGCGCTGCTGCCGAGGATGCCTGGGTTGTAGATCACGCCAAGCCAGTACTTGTTGCCGATGTCGATGAACGGGAACGACCCGGGGCTCGAGTCCACTTTGTCCCACAGGGCCGTCTGCGCCGCGGTCGGGGTCTGCAGCGGCTTCTGCGCGCC
Source organism: Streptosporangiaceae bacterium (assembly GCA_035946955.1). Classification (GTDB taxonomy): domain Bacteria; phylum Actinomycetota; class Actinomycetes; order Streptosporangiales; family Streptosporangiaceae; genus DASYYE01. Next base: position 3,862 of record DASYYE010000468.1, read on the forward strand.
GTTCTCCGCCTCCACCGGGGTGAACACCAGGTACCTGCTCGAGTAGCCGGTCCTGTAGAACGTGAGCGTCGAGGTCTTCGCGTACACGTCGGTGGCTGACGAAGTGATCCCCTTCAGCGGCGTCGTGAACTCGCCGAACCGGCTCAGCGCCACCGCCATCGACCACCGCATGGCCGCGCAGTAGGGGCAGTACTCGGCACCGATGTACAGCATCTCCGGCTTCCCGCCGCTCGTCAGCGGTTGCTGGCCGGCCACCGCGTGGATCTGGCCAGGGAACGCCAGTCCTCCGCCGACCGCCCCGAAGGTGCTTGCGGGCACGTTCTTGATGTCGCTGACGACGCTGGCCGGCAACGCGGTGCCCGATGCCGGGCCCGCGCTGCCCGACGGCTGGTTCAGCGTGTAGATGAGGATAAAGACGAGCACGACGGCGATGACGCCGAAGGTGCTGCCGCCGGTCAGGAGCATCATCCTGCGGCGCTCGGCGCGTTTCTCGGCGGCCCGCTGGGCCGCGATCTTCTCTCGCGCGCTCTGTTGCTTGAGCCTGGTCGCCTTGCCCATACCTCAGTCCCTCAAACGCTTAGTTGCCCGTTGGCCGGAGTCAATGCTATGGCGCGACCCTGAAAAGCACGACCCGGGTTGCCGGCCGGGCATTCAGGCTTCTTCCAGGTTTCGCTGAGCGTGTCAGCCAGTGACCGTGACCTCGTGCCACAGGCCGCCGTTGAGGTTGAGGTTGTTGCCGCGGGCCTGGCCGGGTGCGCTGTCGCCGACGTAGGTGTACAGGGGGCGTCCGTTATAGGTGGCCTGGACAGAGCCGTCGGCCCGGTGAATGGTGCCGAGGCTGCCCGTGACACCGGACCCGGCCACCGGGGTGCCTGCGACCGGGGGCCAGTACGTCGCGCATGACCCGTTGCAGTTGGACTGGCCGGGCTTGTCCGCGGCGAACCAGTACAGCGTGAGTCCCTTGCTGTCCGTGAGCACCGTGACCCCTTGGATGGTCATGGTCTCGAGCACCTGGCCCGACGACGACCCGGTCGCTGGCGCCTTCCCGCCCGCCCCGGCCACCGCCACTCCCAGCAGCACCAGGCCCACCACTGACACGGCGCTGACCGCCCAGCCGGACCGTGGCGCGCCTTGGCGCAGCCAGTTGGTGACCGCCGCGCCCGGGGCGCCAAAGCTCCACCTGTGCTCCACCGGTATCCCGTTCACTGCCAGCGCGGCGAGGGCCAGTGTCGCGAACGCGGCCACCTCGACCACGCCAGCGACAATGCCCGCGGTCGTGCGGACCTCACGGAACCCGAACAGCCCCACCCAGACCGACAGCAGGTAGCCACCCAGCGTGGACAGCGCGAACAGTGCCCCCACCGCGGCCACCAGCCGGCCGCCCAGCACGAGCACGGCCGCGGCCAGCCCGAACGCGGCGATCACCTGGAGCAGGAACAGCCACCCGATGGTGGGGATCGTGTTGTAACCGGTCAGGTACAGGTCAAGGTGGATCGCGGCGGTCACGACAAGCAAGCCGCTCCCGGCGATCCTCAGCAGGAACTGCCAACGGCCCAGTCCCGGCGGCCAACTCCTCCCCATGTTCTTCATACAAGTGTCGACGCGGGTGCGGCCCCAAGAGTTCAGTCAGTGTCCGGCTGGCGTTACCAGTGTCAAGTTTTCTTGCTTTGCGCAACAGGACGTGCCTACTGTCGACGTATGCGGACTGCTGTGTATGGGGCGATAGCTGTTGTGTTGACCTGCGCGGTTGCGGCGTGTGGGAGTTCCGGATCCAGTGCGGGGACGCATGTGTCCGGGACGGCCGATGTGGCGTACGCGGCCTCGCTGACCTACCTGAACGAGAAAATCGTCGGCCCGGCGTTCACCAAGGCCAAGGGTTACGGGTATTCAGGCCGGGCGGGCCCGTCCGGCGGGCTGGAGGCCGAGATCGCCTCCGGGGAGATCACGCCGAACGTGTTCATCTCCGTCGGCGGTGACAACATCACTCCGCTGTTCCCGAAGTACACCAGGTGGTACGTGCAGTACGCGACCACCTCGATCGTCCTCGCCTACAACCCGGCCAGCAAGTACGCCAGCCAGTTCGAGGCCATCGCCAGCGGTAAGCAGCCGATGGCCAGCCTGTTCACGCTCGTGCAGAAGCCCGGCTTCCAGCTCGGCCGCACCGACCCGAACCTTGACCCGCAGGGCCGGGCGTTCATCTACATGCTGGAGCTGGCCCAGGCCAAGTACCACCTGCCCAGTGACACCGTGACGAAGATCCTCGGCGGGCCGCCAGCCTCAGCCAGCTCCAAGCAGATCTTTGACGAGGCGGCCCTGCCGGCTCGCTTGCAGGCTGGCCAGCTCGACGCGTCCAGTGCCTACCTGTCGCAGGCGGTCCAGTTGCACCTGCACTACATCACGCTGCCATCCGACATCAACCTGGGTGACGCCGCGCTCGCCACGCAGTACCACAATGCCTCGATCACCATCACGGGCAACCAGACCAAGCACGGTTCCCCGCTGACCACCGACATCACCACGATCGGCAAGGCCAGCAGTGCCGGCGAGGCCTACGTGGCCTACGTGCTGTCGCCAGCGGGACGTGCCTTGTACACCAAGGGGGGCTACACACTGCTGAAGCCCACGACCTTCGGCGACACTGGGGCCATCCCCGCCGCCATCCGCCACGAACTCACCGGCTAGTCCCTCGCAGTGAGCCCTCTTACCTCCATGATCGTGGTGACTTTTACTGCTAATAGCAGTAAGAACAACCGCGATCATGGAGGTCAGCTCGGTATGGCTGGGCGGCTAGGTGATGCTGCTGGCCGGAGGGTTGCCGCTGGCTGGGCGGGCTGCCTAACTAGGCGCTCGGGTGCGGAGACGTTGTGAGCTGGGCGGTCAGGCCAGCTCACGTCGAGGGCCAGCGAGTGGGCGTGGCCTCAGGCGCAGGGCTGCGCTGGGTGTCGTCGGTGGTGTCCGTGGCCGGGGCGGGCGTTGTCTGGGTCATCCTGCTCGGCCCCGTGATCGCCCTGTTCGTCCACGTCACACCTGGCTCGGTGATCAGCGCGCTGGGTGCGCCGGGTGCGCTCGGCCCGCTGGTGGTGTCGCTGGAGGCGGGCGGGGTGACGCTCGCTGTGCTGGTGGGCCTGGGTACCCCGCTCGCGTGGCTGATGGCGCGTGGGCGGCTGCCGCTGCCGTGGCTGTGGGAGACCGGGGTGCTGGCCAGCCTGCTGCTCCCGCCGCTGGTCGTGGGCCTGCTGCTGGTGTTCATGGTGGGGCCGTCCACACCGGTCGGCCAGGGACTGGCCGCGCTGCACGCCTCGGCCACCAACACGTTCCTGGCGCTGGTCATCGCTGAGGTGTACGAGTCGGCGCCGTACTACGTGCTCGGTGCGCAGGCCGCCTTCACCGCCGTGGACCCCCGCCTCGAACAGCAGGCCGCACTGCTCGGGGACCGGCCCGCGCGGGTCGCGCAGCGGGTGACACTGCCGTTGGCCGCGCCCGGGCTGGCCATGGCACTGGCCGTCGCGTGGGCACGCGCCATGGGCGCGTTCGGTGCGGTCATCATCGTGGCCTACCACCCCTACGGGCTACCGTTGCAGATCTGGACGTCGCTACAGGAGACCGGGCTGGCCTCTGCCCTGCCATTCGCGCTCCTCCTGCTCGTGGCCGCGCTGCCGCTGCCGATCGCCGCGTACCTGTGGAGTGCCCGTGCTCGAAGCCGACATTGAGGTGCAGCGCAGGGACTTCAACGTCAAGGTGGCGCTGGCCGTGGCACCGGGGGAGCGGCTGGCGCTGTTCGGCCCGTCCGGAGCGGGCAAGACCACGGTGCTGGAGAGCATCGCCGGACTGGTGCCACTTCGCCATGGGCGCGTCGCTCTGGCGGGCCGTGTGCTCTCCCAGACCTCCCCGCCCAGGCAGGCGGTGCCGCCGTGGCAGCGACGGGTCGGGCTGCTGCGGCAGGATCCCGCGCTCTTCCCGCACCTGTCCGTCCACCGCAACCTGGCCTACGGCGCGGGCCGTCACGCGAGCGCGGAGCAGACCATGAGCCTGGCCGCCGAACTCGGCATCGGCGGGCTCCTCGGCGAACCACCCTCCCACCTGTCCGGCGGGCAGGCGCACCGGGTCGCGCTTGGGCGGCTGCTGCTGGCACGCTGTGAGGCCCTGCTCCTCGACGAGCCCTACACCGGCCTCGACGCGGGCCTCCGCCGCACCCTGGCTGACCTGGTCGCGACCCTGGTTTCGCAGCGGGCCGTCCCCACCGTCCTGGTCACCCACGACCTGGCCGAGGCCCAGGCATTCGCCGACCGGATCACCGTGCTGGACCAGGGCCGGGTGCTCCAGGACGGCCCATCCGGTGAGGTGGTCCGCGCTCCCGCCACCCGGCGTGTGGCCGAGCTGGCCGGGTACCGCAGTTTCGTCCCCCTGCCCGGCGAAGGCAGCGTGGCGGTCCACCCGGAACGCGTGGTGCAGGGCGCCCAGCCCGAGCGTGGACGGGTGCTGACCGGCCAGGTACGCACCTGCCGCCCGGCGGGACCAGGCTGGGAGGTGGAGTTGCTCGTCGACGACGTGCCCGTGTGGTGCAAGGTGATGGACCCGCTCGCCGGAGAGGCCGCGGTGACCGTAGTCGACGCCCCGTGTTTCGGGCCAGACGGTGTAGCCGTGCCGTCGGCACGGAGCCGGGCATGAGCGAGCCGGAGGGGCGCGGCGCCGCCTGGACTGAGGAGCGAGAAGCGAGCGGAGCGAGCGCAGGAGCGACGAGGGAAGGCGGTGTCCTCAGGCGCCCTCAGACGAGCGGGACTAGCAGGGCGGCGCCGTCAGGTGCCCGGAAGCGAGCGGGACTGGCGGAGACCACCGGCATGCGGTTGCGGCTGGCCCGGCAGGCACGAGGGCTCTCCCAGCAGCAGCTTGCGGGCATGGCCGGTGTCTCACGCCAGGCACTCTCGGCCGTTGAGGCCGGGCATTCCGACCCGTCGCTGCGGGTCGCCCTTGCCCTGGCCAACGCGCTCGGAGTCACCGTCGAGGACCTGTTCGGGCCGGCCGCGCCGCGGCCGCCCGTGCCAGCCAGTCCGCTCGCGCCGCTTGGGCCACCAGGGGCGCGGGTCGCGCTCGCACTCATGGGCGACTCGTTCGTCGCACACCCGCTCGTCGGCGACGCGGCGGCGTCCGCTGGGTTCTCGCCTGCTGGCGGGCTGGTGGCGGGCCCCGGGATGGTCGAGCCCGCCGGGCCACCCCGGCCGGCCGTGGTGGTCGCGGGCTGCGACCCAGCGCTGCCGCTGCTCGCCACCCCACTGGCCAGACTGGACCCACCAGTCGGCTTCACATGGTGGGCGTGTGGCAGCGCCGAGGCACTCCGGCTTGCCGCGGCCGGGCTCGTCCACGTCGCCGGCGCGCACCTGCGCGGCCGGGGTGGCGAGTACAACACCGGCCCGGCGCGGGAATGGCTCAAGCGCCAGCGCGCCGAGGTGGTCGGGTTCACATCGTGGCGGGAAGGACTCGTGCTGCGGCCGGACCTGGCCGACTCGGTCACCAGCCTCGCCGACGTGGCCGGGCAGAGCCTGCGCCTGGTGAACCGGGAGGAAGGGTCAGAGGCACGGCGGGTGCTCGACCGGGAGGCCGCCCGCCTCGGGGTCGCCGTCCGCAGCCTCGCGGGTTACGCCAGCCGGGCCAGCGGGCACCTGCAGGTCGCCGCGGCCGTGGCGGCGGGGCTCGCGGACGCCGGGGTGGCCAGCGAGCCGGCCGCGCTCGCCTACAGCCTGGCGTTCCTCCCGCTCGCGGCCGAACGTTTCGACCTGGTCATCCCGGCTGGGCAGGCTGGCTCCCGTGAGGTGCAGGCCCTGCGGAAGGTGCTGGCCTCCCCGTGGCTGCTCACTCAGCTCGCCAGCCTGCCCGGCTACGACGTGAATCGCTGCGGCGAGCACATCGCCGCCTGGTAGGCGACAGCCCCGCACCTCGCCGCCACTGGGGTTCTCACCAGTCCACGTCGCTGCTCGCTGCATGAGCCACGCAGCACAGCAGCGGGCAGCGCTCAGTTGGGCCGCTTGGGGGGGATGGTCTTGGTGGGAGTGTTGATCCTGGTGGGGGCGACCTTCAGGATGACCCTGCCGTGCGGGCCGACCGGGTTGCGGTACTCGGTGCCGACGTACTTGCGTGACAGTTCGTCGATGTGCGCCCGGGCTTCGTCGCCGCCGACCGTCTCGACCACCTTCCCGCGGACCTCGGCCCAGTCGTATGGGTTGTCAGCGGAGTGGATGAGCACCGTGATCCGTGGGTCGTGGCGGAGGTTCTTCGCCCGCTGGCGCTGTGGTTCGGTATTGATCAGAATGTGCTCGCCGTCAGTGTCGACCCAGGTCAGCAGGGCCTGCGGCTGACCGTCTGGCATCAGGGTCACGGTGGTGGCCAGATTCTTCCCCCTGGCCAGGCGCACGACATCCTCATCCAATGCCATCAACTTCCTCCTCTTATGTCTGCTTATGTCTGCGCCACCCAACCATGATCATGAAGACTTTTCAGTCACTATGACTGAAAAGTCTTCATGATCATGGGCTGGGGAATGGCGTGTGCGGTGTCAGTGGCCGTAGAGCGGGATGGTGAGCGCGCGGGCGATCGTGTGAAAGCGCAGGTTGAACCCGGCCACGGCGGGTGAGACATCGGAGTCCACCCCCTGGCTCGCCAGCGAGTCCACGTCCAGTGCGTGCACGGCGAACACATAGCGGTGGGGCGGGTCACCCTGGGGTGGGGCGGCACCGCCGAAGTCCTTGGAACCGTAGTCGTTGCGCACCATGAACGCACCCTCCGGCAGGGACCCGCCAGCACTGGCCGCGCCTGTGGGCAGTTCCGTCACTGACGCGGGGACGTCCAGCAGCACCAGGTGCCAGAACCCTGAGCCGGTCGGCGCGTCCGGGTCGTAACAGGTGACCGCGAAGCTCTTGGTTTCGGCTGGGAAACCGTGCCAGCGCAACTCCGGTGAGATGTTCTGCCCGGACATGCCGAACCCGTTGAACACCTGGGCATCGGACATCTGCTCCCCATCGGCAACGTCGTCGCTCTCCAGCGAGAAGGAGGGGACGGCCGGCATGAAGTCGTAGGGAAGCGGTGGTCGGTCAGTCATTTCTGCCTCTGTGTATGTCAAGGATTGGCTGCAGCACGCCTACGCTATCCAGCCCCAGCCGCCGCTGGCCGCATAGACACCACCGAAACTGGGCACTGCCCAGGGGGTGTCTGCGGGCATGCCGGGGTGATGCTGCTGGTTGGCCATAAGGGGGGAAGATGCGGCTGAAGGAGGACAAGACATGAGATGGCGGCGTGTTCCCCGGCCGAAGGCCGAGGCACCCCGGGTGGTCGTGGTCGGTGCGGGGTTCGGCGGACTGGCGGCCGTGGCCGAGCTGGGCCGGGCCGGGGCCCAGGTCATACTGATCGACCAGAACTCCTACAGCACGTTCCAGCCATTGCTTTACCAGGTCGCGACGGCCGGACTCAACCCCGGCGACGTGGCCTTCCCGGTGCGCGTCTACGCGCACAAACACGGTGCCCGGTTCAGGCTCGGGGAGCTGACCAGCATCGACACGACCGCGCGGCGGATAACGCTGGCCGACGGCGGCCAGCTCGACTACGACTACCTGATCCTGGCCACGGGCGTGTCCGCCGCCTTCTACAACATCCCGGGTGCGGCCGAGAACACGATCGGCCTGTACACCCGGCGAGACGCCCTCGCGCTGCGCAACCAGATCATGAGCCGCCTGGAGCGGCTCGGCGTCGGCGGCCCGGACAAGGATCTGAACTTCGTCATCGTGGGTGGCGGTGCGACCGGTGTGGAGCTGGCCGGTGCCCTTGCGGAACTCCACGCCGCACTGGACGCCGCCTACCCCGACATCGACAAGGCCAAGGTGCACACCAGACTCGTCGAGATGGCCCCAGAGCTGCTGGGCCCCTTCGAGCACCCACTGCGGGACTACACCCGCCGGCAGCTCCTCGAACGCGGTGTGGACGTCCGCCTGTCGGCCAAGATCCGTGAGGTGCTGCCTGGCCGGGTGCTGCTGGAGGACGGAGAAGACCTGCCAAGCGATGTCACGGTCTGGGCCGCTGGCGTTGCGGGGCCAACCGCGGTGTCGCACTGGTCCCTGACCCAGGGGCGGGGCGGCCGCATCATGGTCGGGCCCGACCTGCGTGCGGTCGGCCAGGACCGCATCTTCGCCGTGGGTGACATCTCCCTGATCGAGGACCACCCGCTGCCGCAGCTCGCGGCCGTCGCCATCCAGTCGGGCAGGCATGCGGGCCGTCAGGTGGCCCGGCTGGCCGCGGGCCTGCCAACCGAGCCGTTCCGCTACCACGACAAGGGGACCATGGCCACCATCGGCCGCCGCAGCGCGGTCGTTGAGCTCGCGCACGGGCCGCGGATGCGGGGGACACTGGCGTGGCTGGCCTGGCTGGGCCTGCACCTGGTGATGCTGCTGGGCAACCGCAACCGGCTCTCTGCCCTGATCAACCTGGCCTGGCGCTACGTGTCATGGCGCGGGGGCGGCGGCCTCATCGCGGCCGACGACCCACCCGGGGTCGCAGGGGCTGCGCGTGTGGTGCAGCCGCCAGAGCCCGCGGGTGAGCTGGTGACCCGGCAGGGCCCACCGGGTGCCGGCTCAGGGGCCGCCGAAGGGCACGATGCCCCGGCTGCTTAACTAGGTGACGTGCCACCCACCGAACTGCCGGAGAGGTCGGTGCCCAGGTCAGGCCGGCCTGGGCAGCTGTGCAGCGCCCACCCGCCCGAGGAGGTCCAGGCGGGGGCGCTGCTGCTGCGGCGCACGCGGCCAGCCGACGCGCAGGCAGTCGCCGCCGCGGTAGGCGCCAGCCTGGCTCATCTGCGGCCGTGGATGCCGTGGGCCACAGCGGAGGCCGCCGACCACCGCGCGCAGCTCGCCCGGCTGGAGGAAGCGGACGAGATGTGGGAGAGGGGGACCGACTACGTGTACGCGGTCCTCGCGCCCGACGGGGCCATGGCGGGCAACATCGGCCTGCACCGCAGGGTGGGCGATGGCGGCATCGAGATCGGTTACTGGATCGCGGCGGACAAGACCCGCCAGGGGTATGCGACGGCGGCGGCACGTGCCTTGACAGCGGTGGCGCTGGCGCTGCCCGGCGTCACCCGGGTGGAGATCCACTGCGACGAGGCCAACACCGCCAGTGCGGCGGTCCCGCGCAAGCTGGGTTACCGGCTGGACCGGACCTATGCGCACGAACCAGAGGCGCCGGGGGAGCGGGGCCGCCGGCTGATCTGGGTGTGGGAGCCTGACTCAGCCGAGACCGGGGGACTGACCGGCCCGTGACTGACCGGGCAGGCCGCGCCCTAACAAATGCCCAGGCGAAGGTTCATAGCGCACAGCCGGGGCTTGACGATCAGTGTCCGGGCCGTTGGCATCTTGGCCCACGGCGCGGGCCGGTGCCCACCTGTGAGGCCGAACGAGATCGTCAGCGCGCACACCATGGCGGTGAGCGCCGCGGGGAGCACGACCAGCGCCCGCACCCGCGCGGCAGGCTTACGCGACATCAGGCCAAGCCGAGTGCCGACAACAGCTAGCCGGTCCATCATGAGACGGGGCTTGAGCTGTTCGAACCACGGCATGGACTCGGCCCGGTTAAGGCGCGTGAAGATCGCAAAGAGTGATGCTAGGCGCGGGTCGGACTCGGCGAGCTTGACAGCGATGGTGTCCAGCATGCGCTGTTGGCCAGTGGGAAGGCCCATATTTACCTCTCAAAACCCTGCGCTCAGTATCCGCCGCTTTCGCAAATTGTGGGCCCAGCGTACCGGCTGGTATCGCCGTCCGAAGGGCCGGTCCGGGAGACTCACCCGATTGGGTGTTGACGGGGGGCCAGGGACTAGTTCGTGTGGGCCGGGGAGTCACCAGACT
>DASYYE010000469.1:0-24043 GCA_035946955.1 Streptosporangiaceae bacterium
ACCTCGGCAAGGTCCGAGCCGTCGGCGTGGAAGTACTCGATGCCGTGCCGCGCGGCGGCAGCGGCTACCCAGCCTGGTGGGGTGCGGACGCTGATCCCGAAGCCGTTGTCCTCGCACACGGCCAGCAGCGGCACTGGCAGCCGCTGGTAGGCGCACAGCGCCGCGGTGTTGAGCGCGCCCGCCGCGGTGGAGTGGTTGAGGGACGCGTCGCCGAAGCTGGCGAGCACCACCGCGTCGGATGGCCAGGGTGTGGGCAGGCCGAGGCGGGCTGCCCGCCCCAGAGTGAACGCGAGGCCCACCGCGCGGGGCAGGTGCGAGGCGATCGTAGAGGTCTGGGGGACCACGTGCAGGGCGGCGTGGCCCAGCACCTTGTGGCGGCCGCCCGCGATCGGCTCGGCCGCGGCCGCGGCCAGGCCGAGCAGGACGTCGCGTACCCCGTCTCTTGGCGGGTCGGCCATGGCGGCCCGGGCCAGGTAGAACGCGCCGGAGCGGTAGTGGAGCAGGGCTGGGTCGGTAGGCCGGAGGGCGGCCGCGACACCTGCGTTTCCCTCGTGCCCGGAAGAGCCTATGGTGTAGAAGCCTGACCCCTGGGAGCGAAGGAAGCGGGCCGCGATGTCGAGGTGCCGGCTGGCCAGTTGTGCACCGAACAGGTCGAGGCACAAGGCCCCGGTCAGTGACGACCCCGGCCGCACCGGTGCGCGCAGCGCCGCCTCGGATGCCGGAGCCTGCGGCTCAGCCAGCGGGTCGTGGGTGGTGACGTCTTCCAGCGCCAGAATGGTGTCGGTGAAGTTGCGTTCCACCGCGTCGCGGGCCGAGTCGCTCATGGACATACGGTAGAACGGCACGCCTAAGCGGAGGAGGCCGCATGCTGCCCTGGTGGGGTGAGCTGGCAGGTCGGATCGATGAGCAGGTGTTCAGCAGCGAGGTGCTCCGGGGCAACCCGCTCAGGGACCCGCACGAGCGGCCGTTGTGGGTGTACCTGCCGCCCGGGTACGACGACGACCCCGACCGCCGGTACGCGTCGGTCTATGTGATCCAGGGCTACACCGGCCACCTGACGATGTGGCGCAACCGCGGGCCATTCCGGCAGACGTTCCTGGAAACTGCCGATGGCGTCTTCGCGCGTGGCGAGGCCCCGCCCGCCATCGTCGTTTATGTGGACGCCTGGACGGCCTATGGCGGCAGCCAGTTCGTGGACTCCGCGGGGACGGGCCGTTACCACACCTACCTGTGCGACGAAGTGCTGCCGTGGGTGGACAAGAACTACCGCACCGTGCCGGAGAACACCCACCGCGCCATCATGGGGAAGTCCAGCGGCGGGTTCGGGGCGATGATCACGCCGATGCTCCGCCCGGACCTGTTCGGTGCGCTCGCCACCCATGCTGGCGACTCGCTGTACGAGTTCTGCTACATCCCCGACTTCGCCAAGTGTGTCCGGCACCTGCGCGACTACGACGGCGACATCTGGCGCTGGTGGGACGACTTCCGGTCGCGGGTCGCGTTCACCAGGGAATGTGACGGCGACCTGGTCATGCTGCTCGGCGTGTCCGCGTGCTTCTCGGCCCAGCCCGACGGCACGGTCGACCTGCCGTTCGACCCGAAGACCGGGGTGCTTCGCCCGGAGGTGTGGCAGAAGTGGCTGGACTGGGACCCGGTGCGCATGGTCCCGCGCTACGCGGACGCACTGCGGTCGCTGCGGGCTATCTGGATCGACGGCGGGACCAAGGACGAGTGGCACCTCGACATCGGCGCGACGGCGTTCCGTGACGCCCTGGCCAGTGCCGGAGTGTCCGACGACGTGGTCCGGTTCGAGCTTTTCGACGGCACCCACGGGAGCATCGACTACCGCTACCCGATGTCCCTGGCCTGGCTCTGCCAGCACATCGCGGCCTAGGCGCGCCGCAGCTGGCCGGTCACCGCCAGGCTGGCCGCAGCACCAGCCTGGCGGTGACCCGGCGCCCCCTGGCACAGGGGGCCTCATGGAAAGAACAACCCGGGTCTTCGAACCTTCAGGGGGTGTCCCCTGGACCCGCCCGGCCATGGCCGGGCCAGCGGATGGGGTCTGTGCATCAGATCAGGCCCGCGCCGTAGGCACGGACCACGGCATCCAGCCGTGACGATGCGGTCAGCTTCTCCAGCAGCTTGCTGACGTGGCCCTTCACGGTCGCTTCGGACAGGCCCAGCCGCCGGGCGATCACCCGGTTGGAGCAGCCCTCCGCGAGCAGGCAGAGCACATCCTGCTCACGGCTCGACAGGTTTGGTGCCCCGGTCGGCCCGGGTCCGGGCTCGGCAGCGGCCAGGTCGCGGGCCAGGCTGAAGGCGATCCGCGAGTCCAGCGCCGTACTCCCGGTCACCACCGCCCGCAGCGAGGCGGCCATGTCCGCCTCGGAGGTGTCCTTCAGCAGGCAGCCATCTGCCCCCGCCACCAGGCAGTCGCGGATCTCGTCGCTGCGCTCGAACGCGGTCACGATCACGACCTTCGCCGCGGGCAACATGGAACGCAGCCGCCCGCACAGCACGGGCGCCGGGATGTCACCCGGCATGTGCATGTCGAGCAGCAGCAGGTCCGGGCACAACCGGGCGGCCACGGCCAGGGCCGTGGCCGCGTCGGGGGCCTCGGCGCAGTCCGTGGCGCCGAACGCCTCCGACACGATCATCTGCAGGCCGCGCCGGGCGATCGGGTGGTCGTCGACGATGAGTACCCTCACGGTGAAACCTCCAGGGTCAGTCGTGCCGGCAGCCCGAGGCACAGCACGGTGTGCCCGGCCGGCCCGCTGGTCAGCTCCAGTGACCCACGGAGCTGGGCCGCGCGCTGGCGTAGCAAGGCGAGCCCCGCCCCGGTGCTGGTGCAGCCGTGGGGGTGCAGTGGCTGCACCTCCTCGCTTCCGGCTGCCACCACCAGCGTGACCGAGCCGGGTTCGTACGCGAGGTGCACGACGGCCGCGCGGGCAGCCCCGTACTTGACAGCGTTGCGCAGTCCCTCCAGAGCCGTGTCGATGACCAGTTCCTCCACAGGCAGCGGGAGCTCACGGCGTTCGCCGCGCTCCGTCGTCTTGACCTGGCATCCCGTCCGCCGCTCGAACAGGCTGAGCTCGCCGGCCAGCCGGGCACCAAAGGCCAGGCCCTCGGCTGGCTCGCTCAGCCGGTGCAGGGTGGCCCGCAGTTCACTGCGGGCCTGCGCCGCGGTTGCCTCGATCTCTGCCAGCGCGGCGGCCAGGGCGGCCGGGTCGTCCTGCCGACGTGAGTAATGGGCCGCCACACCGATCGCGAACAGCATCTGAGCCACGGAATCGTGCAACTGGGTCGCGAGACGCTGCCGGTCCCGGAGCAGCGCAAGCTCCGTCTCCTGCTTGCGCGCCGCGGCCTGGTGCAGGGCAAGCTCGGCATAGGCGGCAACGAGTCCCAGCGTCCGCAGCGCCTGGTCCCCGGGCAGGCCCGTGGCCCGCGTGCTCGTATACAGCAGTGCCTCGATGCGGTCCGGCCCGTGCACTGGCACGCATGCCATCCCGCTCAGCCCTTCCACCTCGCAGACCACGTGGACGAAGTCGCGGCTGATCGTGGGGTCGTGGGCGTAGTCGGCCACGCCGCAGGGCCGTCCGCGCAGGAGCACCTGCCCACCCAGCCCGGCGCCCGGCCGGACGACGATCTCGGTGAAACGCGGGTCACGGATGCCGTCGGTGATGGACATCGGGTAAGCCCCGGTCACGTCCGCGACCGCCACGAACGTGCTGTCAGCACCTAGGATCAGCCTGCTCACCTGGGCGGAGGCAGCCAGGATCTCCGGTGCGGTCCGTGCCCACCCCACCGCACTGGTGATGAGTCCTGCCGGAGACCCCATGGCTGCCCGCCTCAGTCGCTGCCGGCCAGGACCGGGCGTAGCGCGTCGAGCACCGCTGCGTCGTCGATCGTGGCGGGGATGGGCTCGTCCGCACCGTTGGCGATGCCGCGCATGGTCTTGCGGAGGATCTTGCCGGACCGGGTCTTGGGCAGGGCGGGTACGACATCCACCCGGCGGAGCGAGGCGACCGGCCCGATCTCGTCACGGACAAGCTGGACCAGTTCGGCGGACACCGTCCGCGGGTCAGCGGTGACGCCAGCCTTGAGGACCACCAGCCCACGGGGCACCTGGCCCTTGAGTTCGTCGTCCACCCCGATCACCGCGCATTCCGCCACGGCGGGATGACCCGCGAGCACCTTTTCCATCTCTCCGGTGGACAGCCGGTGCCCGGCTACGTTGATCACATCGTCGATGCGGCCCATGACGTACAGGTAGCCGTCGCTGTCGCGGTAGCCGCCGTCGCCGGTGACATAGGCACCCGGGTACCGCGCCAGGTAGGAGTCGGCGAAGCGCTGGTCGTCCCGCCACAGGGTGGGCAGGCACCCAGGCGGCAGCGGCAGCCGCACCACGATCTCCCCGGTGACCCCGGGGGCGGTGTCGTTGCCATTGCCGTCGACGACGTGCACGTCGTAGCCGGGCACCGGCACCGTGGGTGAGCCGGGTTTGACCGGCAGCGCCTCCAGGCCCATCAGGTCGGCCGCGATCGGCCAGCCGGTCTCGGTCTGCCACCAGTGGTCGACAACGGGGATGCCGAGCAGGCTGCCCGCCCACCGGTAGGTCTCCGGGTCCAGCCGTTCCCCGGCCAGGAACAGGTATTGCAGGCTGGAGAGGTCGTAGCCGCGGGCCAGTTCGCCGCCGGGGTCTTCCTTCTTGATCGCGCGGAACGCGGTCGGCGCGGTGAACAGTGTCTTGACACGGTGCTCGCTGACCACCCGCCAGAAGGCGCCCGCGTCCGGGGTGCCTACCGGCTTGCCCTCATACAGCACCGTGGTGCACCCCGTCAGCAGCGGGGCATAGACGATGTAGGAGTGCCCTACCACCCAGCCCACGTCGGACGCGGCCCAGTACACCTCCCCGGGGCCGGTGTCGTAGATGTGCTCCATGCTCCAGCGCAGCGCCACGGCGTGGCCGCCGTTGTCACGGACCACTCCCTTGGGCTTCGCCGTGGTGCCGGAGGTGTACAGGATGTACAGCGGGTCGGTGGCCGCGACCGGCACGGGCCCGGTAGGTTCGGCCGTGGCCATCGCCTGCCCCCAATCCAGGTCACGGCCAGCGACGAGGTCCGCGCTGGCGTGCGGGCGGGCCACGATCACGCAGTGCTGCGGCTTGTGGGCCGACAGTTCGATGGCGCGGTCCAGCATCGGCTTGTAGGCGACGACGCGGCTCGCCTCGATGCCGCAGGAGGCCGAAACGACCACCTTGGGCTCCGCGTCCTCGATCCGGACCGCGAGTTCGTGCGCGGCGAAGCCGCCGAACACCACCGAGTGCACCGCGCCGATTCGCGCGCACCCCAGCATGGCCACGACGGCCTCGGGGATCATCGGCAGGTAGATGACGACGCGGTCGCCGCGGTCCACCCCCAGGCCGCGGAGCACGCCAGCGAACCGCGAGACCTGGTCCATCAGGTCGAAGTAGGTAAGCGTACGGCGGGTGCCGGTCACCGGGCTGTCGTATACCACCGCCGCCTGGTCACCGCGCCCGTCGCGCACATGCCGGTCCACCGCGTTGAAGCAGGTGTTGAGGACTCCGTCAGTGAACCAGTGGTGCAACGGTGCCCCGGCGGGGTCCAGGACCACCGTTGGTTCCCGGTACCAGTCGATGGCCTTGGCGGCCTCACCCCAGAAGCCCTCGGGGTCCGCGAGGCTCGCGTGGAATGTCTCGGAGTATCGGCCCATTGCGGCGCTCCGTTCCCAGGTTCCCGGGCTCAGTGCTTGGCCAGCGGGAACACGGGCAGCACGGTGCGCTTGTACGAGGCCTCGCACAGCTCCGCGCAGGACAGGTAGGCGGCCAGTGCGGCCACGGCCACGCCCAGCCAGCCCCCGGCGTGCACCAGCCCGGTGCTCGCACCGTAGTTGCCGGCACCCAGCAGGAAGAACGTGACGGCCAGCGCGGCCAGCGCTACGACCACCACAGCGTTAGTGCGGAACGACGCGACCCAGATCCACACCGTGAAGATGCCGAACGCGTAGAGGAACAGGCCCAGCGCGTGACCGGTCTGGGTGGCCGGGATGGTCTTCAGGAAGTACTGCGCGATGGCGAACAGCGACAGCCAGAACGCGCCGAACGTGCTGAACAGCACGCCGCCGAAGGTATTCCCGGTCCGGAACTGGATGATCCCGGCGATGAGCTGGGTCAGCCCACCGAACATGAATGCCACACCAAAGACCGCGGGTGTGACGCCCGCGTTCACGACACCGGTGTTGACCATGCTCAGCATGAAAGTGGTGACCGCGAAGGCCGCCAGGGCCAGCGGCGCGGAATTGCCCCAGACGGCACCGGCGGGAGCCGGCGCCCCGGGGGTCTGCGGTTTGAGCTCGGAGTGCTCGACGATGGAAGCCATGTGACCCTCCCCACAAAAGTGACTGTCCAGGCAGCATGAACGAGGAGCGTGCTGTCACGAAGTGACGAAGGTCCTGATCAAGGCCCTACGAAAGTAGGGGCCGCCACCTGCGGGTAGGTGCACGCGGGGTCTTCGCTGAGTGGGTCGCCGCTGGCGGCGAACGCGCGGGCGCGTGACCCGCCACAGAGGTCGGCGTACTCGCAGTGGCCGCAGCGGCCGGTGAACTGTGCCGCACGGATCGCCCTGAGCAGCGGGTCGTCCCGGTAGATCTCGCTCAGCGGCTTGTCGCGGATGCTGCCGAGTGCCAGCGGGAGGAAGCCCGCCGGGTATACCTCGCCGTCATAGGCGACGAACACGATGCCCTTGCCGTCGCGTGTGGCGGTGGTGTGCGCCTTGGGGACAGCCATTGGCGGGCCGATCAGTTGGCGCAGGCGCCAGGACAGCTGCCGGTACAGCAGGCTGTCTGGAGGCAGCGCGCCTGCCCGGCGTGACCTGACGACGCGCCGGAAGAACGGCGCCTCCACGGTCCGCACCACCAGGCCGTAACGCGAGGCCTCATAGAGGAAGTGACAGACATCCTCATGGTCGGCCTGGGAGACGGCGCCGGCCGCCACGCCGCGGCCGACATGGACCAGGAAGAACACTTCCCATACGTGCGCCCCGGTGCGGGTGACGAGGGCAGCGATGTCGGCCAGCTCGGTCACGTTGGCCCGCATCACCGTGGTGTTGACCTGGACGGTCAACCCGGTGGCCACGAGGTCGTGTATCGCCTGGAGCGTCGCTTCGAAGTGGCGGGCGATGCCCCGCACACCGTCGTGGGTGGCGGCGTCGGCGCCATCCAGGCTGACCGACACGGCCTTGACCCCGCTGTCCGCGATCCGGCGGGCCATGGCGGGTGTGAGCAGGGGAGTGACCGACGGTGACAGGCACACCGGCACCCCCAATGCCACGGCGTGACCGACGAGGCCGAACAGGTCCGGCCGGAGCAGGCAGTCACCCCCGGTCAGCACGAGGACCGGGAACGGCCTGCCGAACGCCGCGACCTGGTCGATCAGCCTGCGGCCCTCTGGCTCGCTGAGTTCACCCGGCAGCGTGGTGGCGGTGGCTGAGGCACGGCAGTGCCGGCAGGCGAGCGCGCACGCGCGCGTGGTCTCCCAGAAAACGAGCATGGGGCGCTGCGCGAAGTCCACCGCCCACACCTACAGCCGGTCGAAGCGGGCTCGGCAGAACCTCAGGTACCGCGGTTCGTAGGTCATCATGAGTCCTTTGGTCTCCTCGCGCTGGGCGTGCACGGCCGCTGCTGCTCCCCGGTGGTGAGCAGAGGGAGCGCGGTCATTCGTCACTCCCCACAGTGGAAGCCTGACCCAGCGCGAGCGCGGGCCGAAGGGCCCTTGGTCCCGCTGTCTGGTGCTGAATGGCCCGCCGACCTCGTCGGCTTACGCCCACAGCGTGACTAATGGGGCCGCTGCGTGCACTGGCACCGGGCACAACGTGTCCGCCATGACACGGGCCTAGGCTGTGCCGTCAGAGTGGCCGAGAAGCGGGTGGCGTACGTGGCGACGCTGTATACAGTGTCTATACACTGATACTGTGAATCGTTCTTCCCGTATGCGACCCGACGAGATCGCTGAACTGCTGCGGCGGGCGGTCCGCACCCGGATCCTGCTCCCGGGTCAGCCACTCAATCAGGACGAACTGGCCCAGCGGTTCGGGGTCAGCCGTATCCCGCTGCGTGAAGCACTGCGGACCCTGGCCGGCGAGGGCCTGGTGATCATGCGGCCGGGGATCGGCGCGGTCGTGACGGAACTCAACGCCGACGAGGTCAACGAACTCTACGGGCTGCGGATGCAACTGGAACCGCCGCTGGCTGAGTGGATCGTCGCGCGCCAGCGGGCCCAGGACGTCACGGAACTGGAAGGCATCCTGGCCCGGATGTCCGCATCGGAGCCAGGTGACCTGGATGGGTGGGCCAACCAGCACTACCTGTTCCACCGGCGGATGGTCGAGCTGTCCAGCAGGCGGCACTCGCTGCGGCTGGTGACCCAGGTGCTGAACCTCGTGGAGCCCTACTCCCGCCTGTATGTGCACCTGGTCGGGCCGGAGAAGCACTCCGTAGCCGAGCACCAGGAGATCATCGACGCGATGCGGGCGGGCGATGCCCAAGGGCTGGCAGCACGGATGACCCAAGGACTGGAGGTCGTCCGCAAGCAACTCGTGGCTTCGATGGCTGGCGACGACCAGCACGATGACCTGGCGGCGCTGTTCGGCGCCGCCGAGCAGCAGACGTAGCGGCAGACCGCAGCCTGGCAGGGTGGGCCCGGCGGGTCAGGAATGACACCGAGGATAAGGTGCACGCGGTCATTAGCCAGAGGCGCCGCCGCACACGGGTGGCGCTGGCGGGACTGGTCATGGCGTGTGCTACGAGCGCCTGTGGCACACCCGGAGCCTCGGCCGACGGGCCGCTGCGCGTCGGTTCGGCCTTGGCCATGACTGGCGCACTGGCCACCGAGGGAAGGCTGACCCAGCAGGGCTACCAGTACTGCCAAGACGTGATCAACACGCATGGAGGCGTGCTGGTAGGCCGCCGCCACCTGATGCTGGCGATCTCATACCAGGATGACCAGTCGTCCCCAACGGCATCGGCCCAGATAGTCCAGCAGTTCAACGATCAGGGCATCAGACTCATCCTGGGCCCGTACGGGTCAGAGGCCAATGCCACGGTCGCGGCCATGGCCCAGATCAACGGACAGGTCATGATCGACGCAGCCGGAGCGGACGACGGGATCTTCCGCCATGGCTACACGCGTGTCTTTGGGGTGGAGTCACCCGCGTCCAAGTACGGCACATCGATCATCGACGCGGTGGTCCAAGACGCCCGCCCGGGGCCCAAGACGGTCACGGTCGTGTCCGCTGACGACACCTTCTCCCAAGCCGTGGCGCGCTCCGCGATCCGGGACGTGCAACGCCGCGGTCTGCGGGTGTTCCCCCTGGTCACCTTCCCGGCGGGCGCGACCGACCTCAGCTCGGTGGTGACCCAGTTGCGGGCCGAGCACCCCGACCTCGTCCTCGAATCGGGCCACTTCGTGGAGGGCGCGGCCCTGGTGCTGCAGGCGGCGCAGCTGGGACTGCGTACGGAAGGTATCGGGGAGACCGTGGCCCCGACCGACCCGGCGTTCGTCGGATCCCTCGGCCGGCTGGCCAATGGCGTCATCGGCTCCACCCAGTGGGTTTCCACCTGGCTCGGCCAGGACAGGTACTTCGGCACGGCCGTCCAGTACGCAGGGGGGTTCCAGGCCAAGTTCGGCTTCGTCCCGGACTACCACGTGGCCGAGGCCTCGGCAGCGTGCCTCGCGCTGGTGCTTGCCATCGAGCACGCCGGCTCCACCGATCCTGCCGCGGTGGCCGCCGCACTGCGCCGCCTCAGTGTCAACTCGTTCTTCGGCCAGATCCTCTTCGCCAAGGACGGCCAGGACACCAACCGCCGCATGGCCGTCATCCAGGTCCAGCATGGGCACCCAGTGACCGTCTGGCCCCCCAACCTGGCCCAGGCTCCCCTGGTGTGGCCGGCCACTGCGGCGCCGTGACCTACTTCCTCCAGGCGCTGGTCAGCGGCCTCCTCCAAGGCGGCCTGCTGGCGCTGACCGCGGTCGGCTTCACCCTGGTGTGGGGGGTACTCAATGTGGTCAACCTGGCCCACGGCGCCACTGTGGTGCTTGGCGCCTACCTGACATGGGAGTTGTCCACGGCCGTGGGGCTCAATCCAGTGCTGGCGGCAGCGGTGGCGACCGCCGTCTTGTTCGGTTTCGGTTACACGCTCCAGCGGTGGCTGCTCGACCCACTGGCGCGGGCGCCCGTCCTGATCCCCCTGCTGGTCACCTTCGGCACAGGCCTGCTCCTCAGTGACGCCATAGTGGCGGTATTCTCCTCCGACTACCGGACGCTGGGCACCGCGTACTCCCGGGAGTCCGTGAAGGCCGGCGGACTGTACGTGCCCGTCCTCAGTCTCGGGTCGCTGGTGGTCGCCTTGGCCCTCACCGTGGGCGTCGCGTTGTGGCTTGGGCGCACCCGTTACGGCACGGCCATCCGGGCGGTTGGCATGGACCGCGGCGCGGCCAGGCTCATGGGTATCCGCGTGCGCCACGTGTGCGCGGTGGCGTTTGGCATCGGGGCGTCCCTGGCGGCGGTCGCCGGCTCCCTGGCGGCCGTTGTCACGACGTTCAGCCCGGCCAGCGCCGGCACCTACACCGTGGAGAGCTTCATCATCGCGGTGATCGGCGGGGTGGGCAGCACGCGGGGTGCCCTGGCCGGTGGGCTCTTGCTGGGCGTGCTGCAGGAGGTCGGCGCCGTCTACCTGCCTGGCACGTATTCGCCGAGCCTCATCGCGTTCGTGCTGCTGGTGCTGGTGCTGGTCTTCCGGCCACAGGGGCTGGTGGGGCGGGCGCGCCTGTCCGAGCGGATCGACACGTGAGGCGTCTTCCCGTGCCCGGCTGGCGGCCGTGGCTAGCCGGGGCCGCGACCGTGGCGGTGCTGGCCGTCCTGGGGGCGCTGCTGCGCCCGGAACCGCTGACCATCGCCACCACTGTCCTGTTCTTCGTGACCCTGGCCCAGTCCTGGAACATCATCGGCGGTTACACCGGCTACCCCTCGTTTGGTCATGTGACGTTCTCGGGGGTCGGCGGCTACTGCGCCGCTGTGCTGACGGCGCGGGCCGGGATGTGGTTCTGGGCGGCGCTGCCTGTCAGCGCAGTCTTCGCCGCCGGGGTCGCGGCCGTGCTCGGCGCGCCGCTGCTGCGGCTGCGCCACAACGCGTTCGCGGTCGCGACCCTCGGCCTGGCCGCGGGCACCCAGCAACTGGCCGCGAGCCTCGCCGCGACCGGCGGCGGCGCAGGACTGACGATCCCCACCAACGGCCCTGGACCGCACACCACCTACCCCGGCCCGCTCGTGTTCTACCTGGCCTTCCTGGCCCTGGCAGCAGGGGCGGTCGGGCTGGTGGCATGGCTGGCCGCCAGTCGCTTCGGGCTCGCCCTGCGGGCCATCCGCACGGACGAGACCGCCGCCGCCGCCTCCGGGGTGGCGACCACCAGGACCAAGGTGGCGGCGCTCGTCCTGTCCGCGGGCCTGGCCGGGGCAGCCGGGGCCCTCCTTGCGTTCCAGCAGGTGGTGGTGTTCCCAGACTCGCTGTTCGATATCACCACCA
Source organism: Streptosporangiaceae bacterium (assembly GCA_035946955.1). GTDB lineage: Bacteria > Actinomycetota > Actinomycetes > Streptosporangiales > Streptosporangiaceae > DASYYE01. The sequence goes on from DASYYE010000469.1 coordinate 11,599, forward strand.
CCACGCTCATCGTCGTCATGGCGGTCGTAGGCGGGCGGGGCACCGTCTTCGGCCCGGTGGTGGGAGCGGTGGTCTTCGGCACCGTGCGGGCCGCGTTGCCGCTGGTCGCCGACAAGCTGTACCCACTGCTCCTGCCAGTGCTTATCATCGCCGCAGTGACCGTGGCGCCAGACGGTGTCGCTGGGATAGCACGAGGCCACCCCGAAACGCGGTCTCCCGCGTCGGGCACGATCCGGAGGTACCGCTTGTGACCGAAGCGCTGGAGGTGCGGGGCCTCACCAAGGACTTCGGCGGGGTGCGCGCCCTTGACGACATCACCGTCGCCGTCCCACACGGTGCGGTCCTGGGTGTGATCGGCCCGAACGGAGCTGGGAAGAGCACCCTCGTCAACGTGGTCTGCGGCCACCTGGCACCCAGCGCTGGACGGGTTCTTGTCGACGGCCGCGACCTCACGGGCGCTCCGCCCTGGAAGCTGGCCCGGGCGGGGGTGGTGCGCACTTTCCAGGTCATGCGGCCCTTTCGAGGATCTCACCACCTGCGAGAACGTCGCCCTGAGCGCCATGTACGCCCAGCGCATGCCTAAGCGGGCAGCCATGGGAGTGGCTGGCCGGCTGCTCGAGACCGTCGGCCTCGCCGACTCCGCCACCCTGCCGGCCGCGCGGCTCACGGTGGCCGGTGCCCGGCGCCTTGAGCTGGCGCGGGCACTGGCCGCTGGGCCGCGTGTGCTCATCCTCGACGAGATCCTGGCGGGGATGTCGCATGGGGAACTGGCAGTGGGACTGGAGATCCTGCTGCGCCTGAAGGACAGCGCGATGACCATGGTGGTCGTCGAGCACCGTATGGCGGCGGTGAAGGTTCTGTGCGACGAGGTGCTCGTGCTGGCGCGGGGCACCGTGGTGAGGAAGGGGCCGCCCGGCTCTGTCCTCACCGACCCGAAGGTGGTCCGGGCCTACCTGGGCGGGCCGCCCGGAGACATGCCTTGAACGTGCTCGAGGTCCGTGGCCTGCACGCCGGGTACCGTGGCGTCCCGGCCTTGGCCGGCGTCGACCTCGAGGTCGGCCAGTCCGAGATCGTGGCGGTGGTCGGCCACGGGTCCTCCGGCAAGAGCACACTCCTGCGTGCCCTGGTCGGGCTGGTGCCCATCACCCGCGGCACTGTCCGTCTGTACGGCCGTGACGTCACCGGCAGGGCCGCCGAAGACCTGGTCGCCATGGGCATGGTCCTGGTGCCCGAGCGGCGCCGCCTGTTCGCGGGATTGACCGTGCGCGAGAACCTCCAGCTCGGGGGCTGGCGGGCCAAACAGCGTGACCTCGGCCGGGTGCTGGAACTCTTCCCGTTGCTGGCGGGCCGGCTGGACCGCCCGGCAGGCGCCCTGTCCGGTGGCGAGCAGCAGGTGTGCGCCATTGCCAGGGGCCTCATGGCCGGCCCGGCCCTGATGCTGATCGATGAGCTCTCCCTTGGCCTGGCCCCGGTGACAGCCCGCGAGATCCTGGTCCAGTTGCCCGGCATCGCGGCCTCCGGCACCTCCCTGCTGATCGTCGACCAGGACGCGGGAATCGCGCTGAGCGTCGCGGAGCGCGGCTATGTGCTGGAAACCGGTGTGGTGGTGGCGTCGGGATACTCCGGGCGGCTGCTCGCGGACCCTTACATCCACGACCACTACCTCAACAGCGCCTGACTGCCAGGCACGGCCGGCCCGGGGCGGGCGGGGACGTCACGGGGCGGGCGGGGACGTCACGGGGCCGTTTCCGCCTCGCCGGCCTCAGGTGGCCCAGACTCTTCGCTTGTGTCATCCGGCAGGCCGAAGAACTGGGCAGCGATGTCGGTGTGGGCGCGGAACTCCGCGAGTGGGCCGTGGAACCCCGTCCGGCCACCGTTGATGATGCACACCCGGTCCGCGAGGTCGAGGAACTTCGCATTCTGTTCCGCCAGGAGCAGCGTGACGTTGTGTGTCTGGCGTACCGAGGTCAGGGTGCTCACCATCGCATCGACGAGCTTGGGTGACAGCCCGGACGACGGCTCGTCCATCACCAGCAGGCGCGGCCGGCGCATCAGGGCCTTCGCGAGCGCGAGCTGTTTGCGCTGGCCGCCCGACAGGCTGGCGGCATGGGAGTGGCGCCGCTGCGCGAGCATGGGGAACTCCTCCCAGGTCCGCGCCAGCGCCGCCCGGGCCTGCCTGCGGGGCAGGCCATAGGCCCCGACGCGGAGGTTGTCCGCCACGGACAGCGGCCCGAAGACGCCGGTCTCGCTGGCGTAGGCAATCGAGGCCGCTACCCGCTTGTCCGGCCCGAGACGGTTGATCGGCTGACCGAAGAACCGCACTTCGCCGTCCCATACCGGGAGCAGGCCAATGATCGTGCGCAGCAGTGTGGTCTTGCCCGCGCCGTTCGGGCCGAGCAGCACGACCGCCGAGCCCACTGGCACGTCGAGGTCGATGCCCCACAAGACCTTCAGCCGGCCGTACCCGCTGCTGACGTCGTGGACTCGCAGGCACAGTTCGTCAGACACCGCTCAGTCCCCCAGGAAGACGTCGATGACACGCTGGTCGGCGATGGCGGCACGGAGGGTGCCGCCGAAGATCGGCAGCCCGGCGTTGAGCACAACCACCGAGTCCACGACCTGTTCCAGGAAACCCATGAGGTGCTCGACGACCAGCAACGCGAGGCCAGCCTCTTTCAACCGCCGCAGCAGGCCCGCCGCGAAGTCGAGGTCGGCCTGGCCGAGGCCGGCCCCGAGCTCGTCGACGAGCAGTACCCGCGGCCCGGCCGCGAGCGCACGGGCGAGGTCAAGCAGTTTCTGCTCGCCGCTCGTGAGCGACGACGCCCGCCGCCCAGCCGCGTGTGACAGGCCGACGAACTCCAGCGGGTCGGCTTCGAACAGGGGCTGATGGTGCCGCCGGACGACGGCCAGGTTGTCCGCGACCCGCAGGTCCCCCAGCGGGCGGGGGATCTGGAATGTCCGGTTCAGCCCCAGCTTGCACAGGCGGTGCGAGGCGAAGCCGGTGACCGGGTGCCCATTGAGCATGACGCTGCCGCCATCTGGCCGGTAGACGCCGGACACCAGGTTGATGAGCGTGGTCTTGCCGGAACCGTTCGGCCCGACGAGGCCGAGAGCCTGGCCGGGCCGGATGCCGAGGCTGACTCCGCCCACGGCCTTGTTCCCGCCGAATGCCTTGGACAGTCCGCTCACCTGCAGGAGCGGCGGCGGTGAGCCGGGGGAAGCCGTGGCGCTCCCCGCGCCCGCGGACCGGTTACGTCTACCGCGCATCACTGGCACCTCGCTCGGGATGGTGACGGACGGTCAGCCAGCCCCGCGACGCCACCCGCTCGGCCAGCGAGCTCAGCCCGCCCGGGAGGAAAAGCACCAGCAGGACGATCAGCAGACCGAAGATGAGCTGGAAGTACTGCGGGTCGGTCAGCCCGATGTACTGGTACAGCGAGTAGAGGACGAGGGTGCCCACGACCGGGCCGAGCAGCGTCCCCACCCCGCCGAACAGGGCGAACACGATCGCGAACAGGCTGATGTTGAGACTGAACACCGTCTCTGGGTAGAAGACCGAGGTCGTCCAGGCGAAGACGGCGCCGCCCAGCCCGGCCAGTGTCGCGCCGATGAGCCAGGCGATCGTGCGGGTCCTGACCACGTGCACCCCGGCCATCGAGGCACTCACAGGATCGGACCTGATCGCCCGCAGCGACAGCCCGAAGCGGGAGTGCCCGGTCCAGACGAGGATGGCGAGTGCCACACCGAGCACGACGAGCCCGGTGTAGTAGGCCTGCGCATCGTTGAAGATGGCGGCCAGGTTCACCCCGAACGGCCCGTTGGTCAGTGACGTCAGCGACCCGCTGGACACGATGTAGTACAGGGCCTGTGAGGCCGCGAGGCTCGCCAGGGCGAAGTAGGCGCCGGAGAGCCGCAGCAGCGGCGCCAGCACCAGCCCGAGGGCGGCCGCCGTGACACCCCCTGCCGCCACCGCCACGGCACCCGGCGAGTGCAGGAAGTGGACGGCGAGGTAGCTGCCGTAGGCCCCGGCCCCGAAGAAACCCACGTACCCGAAGGGCAGGTAGCCCGTGTAGCCGTAGATGAGGTTGACGCCCTGGGCCAGGACGCCGAAGATCACCAGGTCCGTGAGGAACAACTGGTTGTTGTAGAAGGCCGGTGCGAAGGCCAGCAGGACCGGGATCACGATGACCGGAGCGGCTCGTCTCGCCCAGCGGGCCCACACCATGGTGGGCCGCTGGCCAGCGGCTGGCCGCAGCGTACCGCCACCAGCCGCCCGTACCTCCGTGGAAGTGTCCGGCCGGACCGCGGCACTGGGGTCAGGCCGCGGCTGCACCGGCTGACCCATGCCTGCCCCGGCAGCCGCCTCAGGCATGACGTACTCTCTTCCCCAGCAGCCCACTTGGCCTGACCAGCACGACCACCAGCAGCAGGGCGAACGGCACGAGGCCGGACCACTGGCTGGCAAAGGTCTCCGTGAAGCTCAGGGCCAGGCCGTAGAGCAGGCCGCCGACAGCGGTGCCGAGCGGGTTGCCCAGCGAGCCGATGATGATGACAGTGAAGGCCGTGATGGTCAGGGCGCTCCCGGTGGTGGGAGCGACCCCGCCGAGCATGAAGACCGCGAGTGCGCCCGCGGCGACCGCGAAGGCGACCCCGATGGCGAAAGCCGAGGCGGCGACCAGCCGGACGCGGACTCCGGAGGTCGCCGCCTCTGTCTCGTCTGCCATCACGGCACGGGTCGCCAGCCCGAGCCGGGTCCGGTACAGGTAGGCGAACAGCACGCCGAGCGCCGGGATGGACACGAGTGCCGAGACCACGGCGCTCGACGCGTACGCTTGCCCGAACAGGTGCACCGGGCCACCAAAGGTGGACGGCGACAGCGTCTTTGGGTTGTTGCCGAAGACCATCGAGGCCACCGCCTCCAGCACCTGTGCGACCCCGAAGAACAGGATCAGCGATGCCGTCTCGGTGTCGGCGGAGCGCCGGAGCCGGGGCACGGTGAGGTGGTAGAGCACCCACCCGGCTCCCAGCGCCAGGGGGACTGACGCTGGGATGGCCCAGAGTGGGTTGAGGTGGGCGTAGGTGGCCAGCACGTATGCCAGGTAGCCACCGAAGACGACCAGGTCTCCGTGTGCCAGGTTCACCAGGCGCATCACCCCGAAGAGCAGGTTGAGCCCGATGCCGACGAACCCGTAGAACAAGCCGTACAGGACCCCGCTGGTGAGCGCGTATTCGTACAGCACCGGGACCTCTCAGTGGCCGGCAGGAGCTGGGTAGGCAGGGGAGGACTGGGCCGTCTGGGACGGCGAAGCCGGGTAGACGATCTTGAAGGTGAAGCCGCTGCCCGTGGGGAACGCCTGTGCGACCGGCAACAGCTCGCCGACCTGCGCACCGGTGTCGTTGACCTGGAACGTCCCTTCCAGCGTCTGCAGCTTCCCGTTGACCGCGGTGACGCCGGCCCGGATGCCCAGCTGGCTCATGGACGTGGCGTGCGCGAATGCGGCCTGGATCGCCAGGCCGGCGTTGTAGCCAGCGATGCTGAGGAAGCTGACCGACGAGGCTGGCTTGCCGGGTGCGAACGCCTTCAGGAACGCGTCGAGGCCGAGGCCCGAGTTCACCTTGTTGACCGCCAGGATCGGGGGGGCCGCGTAGGTGTAGGTGTAGGTCATGGTGGATGCGCCGGGGCTGGCCTCAAACGGTGCGGGGCCCTGACCGGGGAACACTGTCAGCAGGAACGGGAAGTGCATCCCGAGCGCCTTGACCTCGTTCAGGAACGCGATGTCGTTGTTGGGGTAGCCGAACTCGAGCACCGCGTCGGGGTTCTTGGCCTTGATCGACGCGAGCAGGCTGCTGTAGTCGCTCTGCGTGGTGGGCACGCCCTGGTAGTAGACCGGCGTCACCCCGCCAGCGGCGAGGAACCCCTTGACCGCGGCGGCCTGGGCGGCGTCGAAGTCGTTCTGGCCGTAGAGGATCGCGACCCGCTTGGCCTTGAGGTGCAGCAGGAGCGCACCCAGCGGCTTGGGCCACACGGCCGAGACCGGCAGGGAGGTGAGCACCACGTACGGGTTCGGCCCGCTGCTGAAGAACGACGTCCCGGACCCGGTCACGTCGAAGAGGAGGTGGTGCTGCTCACCGGCGATGGTGACCGCTGGTGCGGTGAGCACCGAGCCGAAGTCGGCCACCAGCACATCCGCATGGTTCTGCGTGATGAGCTGGTTGTAGAGGGTCGCCGCGGTCGTGGGGTCGCTCTGGTCGTTGTACGCGACGATCTTGACCTGCTCCTTGCGCTTGAGAGGCGCGACATAGACCCCGCCGGTCGCGTTGACGTTCTTGGCCCAAAACTGCAGCCCCTGGTACTCGGGGACCGAGACCTGGGCGAAGTTGCCCGTGCCCGCGTACAGCGTGCCCACGGTGATGGTGCCACCTGAGCTGACCGCGCTCGCGTTGCCACTGGATGCGCAACCCGCGGCGACCAGCCCGGCCGCAGCGAGCGAGCTCGCGAGTAGGTGAAGACGGCGACGGCTGTGCATGAATGCCTCCGAGAGTGTCCACAGTATAGCTTAGATTTTCTGTATACACTCGATACGTTGTATCTGCAAGACCTAGGCCGAGGTTGCTGCTCAAATCGTGGGCGGGTGCTTGTGCCCGATGGCAGCGAGGAAGCGGACGGCCCTGCGGCGGGGCAGGCCTGGGATTGGGGAGGTGGCCTGCCAGTCCCGCACGTCCACCAGGCCGGGAGGCACCAGGCCGAAGCCGGTGAACCATTCTCTGATCGCCTGTTCGGGGTAGCTGGTGACGGTCGTGGTCCCGGCGTAGGCGAACCGCAACCGTGTCAGCAGGGCAGGGTCGGTGCCGGTGGCCGTGCCTGCGGAAATGACCAGGTAACTGCCAGGGGCCAGGGGGGCGGTGAGCGTAGCCACGGCGCGGCCGGCTTCTTCGGGTTCGAGGAAGTCCAGCACCGCGGCCAGCAGCAGGCAGACCGGTTCCTCGAAGCGGATGACGGCCCGGACAGTGGGGTCGGTGAGGATGGCTTTTGGGTTGCGCAGGTCGCCACCGGCGACGGCGGTGCTGCGGCCGTCGGCGAGCAAGGCTCGGGAGTGTGCCAGCACTATCGGGTCGTGGTCGAGGTAGACCGTGCGGGCCGCGGGGACGACCCCCTGGGCTAGCTGGTGCACTGCCGGCCAGGCGGGCAGGCCCGAGCCGATGTCCAGGAACTGGGCGACGCCGCGGGCGGCGGCATAGGTCACCGCGTGGGCCACGAACGCCCTGTTGGCCCGGGCGATGCCCGCTACCTCGGGGAACTCGGCCATGACCGGGCCGGCGGCCCGCCGGTCGGCGGCCATGTGGTCCTTGCCGCCGCACCAGTAGTCATATATCCGCGCCACACTCGGCATGCCCGGCGCTGGCCTGCCGCCGGGCTCAGGCCAAGGCAGGCCGGTGGACTGGGTCAGCATGTCCTGCATCTCGGTGAGGTCGCCGGTGACCACGGTGTGGGGGTGGGTTCCAGGGCGGGCCCGGCGGGCGACGTAGCGAATGCGCCCTGCGGTCGTCTCCCGCCAGATCGCGAACTGCGGGAACTGCCACTGAATCTCGTGCAGTGTCAGCAGGGCGGCGCGGGCTCCGTTGCCCGGCGCTGAGCCTTCCATGGCAATGGTCAACTCCTCTGTGAGTGCGTGCCAGCGGGCACGTGCAGCCACCCCCCCCACGGGCACGCCGAGGTCAGGATATATACATAATCCTATGTATACAGTCACTACACTGTATCGCAAGCGACTTTAGGCCTCTAGGCTTGCCACGACGGTGCCAGTCCTCACAGCGGTTACCCGGGGAACACGGGGCAGGTGCCGCCGCAGCCCTCGGCGGGCGCCGCAGCCGGGCAACCGTCCGCACGCCAGTGGCCGAGGACAAGCCAGGCTGGTGTCACGGATGACCGGATGGTGGTCGGTCGCCTGTCCCGTGGGCGAAAGTCACTCTGAGCTCTTGGTGCTCAACTATGGAAGCCATGTGACCCTCCCCACATGTAGTGGCTACCCGGGCAGCATGGACGAGACGCACGTCCGCACGAAGTGACGAAGGTCCTGATCAAGACCATCCGAAGGTAGGGACCGTCACCGACGGGTACGTGCAGGCGGGGTCTTCGCCGAGTGGGTCACCGCTGGCGGCGAACGCGCGGGCGCGTGACCCGCCACAGAGGTCGGCGTACTCGCATCGGCCGCAGCGGCCGGTGAACCGTGCGGCGCGGATCGCCTGGAGCAGGGGGTCGTCCCGGTAGATCTCGCTCAGCGGCTTGTCGCGGACACTGCCGAGCGCTCCGCCGCCGCTGGCATGAGCTGTGGCAGGGCCTGGAGAGTACGCTGCCACGGGCGGAGTGGGTACGGCTGCAGCACGCGTTCGCGGTCCCGGCCCTGCGCTCCTACGGCCGGCGCCAGCTCGCCCAGTGGTGGGAACAGGACCGGTCACAGGCGCACCTGGCGTTCCTCAGCGGGCTCGGCGGAGCAACAGCAGTGGCCTGGGGCTGCGCTGTCACGGCGTGTGCTCCTGCGCGCCATCCGCGCTGAAAGTGACCTCGACTGCCGTCCCCTGGCCCGGTGCGGTCCTCACCGTCAGCCGGCCGCCTCGCAGCGCCGCTCGTTCGCGCATGCCAAGCAGGCCCAGGTGCCCGCCGCCTGGCCGCTGGTCAAGGCCGGCAAGGTCAAAGCCGCGCCCGTGGTCGGCTACGCACAGGCTCATCGCGCCATTGGCGAAGGTGAGCCTCAGCTCCAGGCGGCTGGTGCCCGCGTGGCGGACCACGTTGGTGACAGCCTCCTGGGCGATCCGGAAAGCGGCGAGTTCGGTGTCTGGCGGCAGCCGCACCTCGGTCCCGGTGACGTGCAGCTCTGCGTCCACCTCATCCGATTCCCCGATACTGGCGAGCAGCCCTCGCAACGCGGCGACGAGCCCAAGCTGTTCGAGCGCGGGTGGCCGCAGGCCCGCCACGACAGCACGAAGCCGGGCCGCGACGTCCAGAGTCTGCTGACGCGCCCCACCGAGCCCGCCCACCAGGGCGGCGCCTGCCCCCGGCGTGCCCTCCAGGCGCTCCAGGGAGCGGGCGAGTGCGACCAGGAGCTGGAGCGGCTCATCGTGCAGTCCCCGCGCTATCCGTTTCCGCTCGTCCTCCTGGGCTTGGAGCAGGAGTCCGGCGAAACGGCGCGCACGGGCGCGCTCCCGGCCCTCGGAGTCGATGTGGTAGCCCACGAAGACGGCCACCGCCATGACGAGTGCCAGCTCGATCAGGTCATTGGCCACGTGGCCCCGGTCATGCGGCAGCAGCAGGTCCGGCAGCCACAGCAGGGCACCCCACGCGGCAGTCGCGACCGAGCCCGCCAGCCCGTAGCGCAGCGCGGCATAGCTGACGGGCGCGAGCAGCAACGCGACCGGGATCCCGGCCGGGACCGTGAGGGGTGGTGAGGCCCAGTCCACGACCAGGTGCGCGGCGGCAAGCCCCACGACCACGGCCTGCACCGCCCAGAACGGGGCCTCTCGCAGCGGCGGCCGGAGCACCGCGTGTGCCACGGCTGCCCACCGGCCGGCCCTGGCACTCATTCCGGCCGTCTGCGAACGGCTGGGCCGGCGAGGTGGTGGCTTATCGCGTACAAGGCCACCTCGGTCCGCGAGGACAGGCCGAGCTTGCCAAGCACGCTGGAGACATGGCCCTCGACGGTGCGCAGGCCGAGCCCCAGCTCGCTGGCGATCTGCTTGTTCGGCAAGCCCTGGGCCACCAGGCGCAGGACATCGGTCTCACGTGCGGTCAGGGCCGGTGCCGCCGAGGCGGGGCCTGGCCGCCACCGCCTGGTCAGCCGCTGGGAGACCGCCGCGTCGAGGACCAGGGCGCCGCCCGCGGCAGTGCGGACGGCGTCGCACAGCTCCCTGGCGCTCGAAGTCTTGAGCAGGTAGCCAGCGACTCCGGCCTCAAGTGCGCTGATCACGTAGGCGTAGTCGTCATAGGCGCTGAGAATGAGGACGCGCGTGTGCGGGATCTCCTCTGCCACGACCCGCGCCAGCGAGATCCCGTTCATGCCTGGCAGCTCCACGTCCACGAGCGCGACATCGGGACGCAGGCCCCGCAAGAGGTCCAGGGCCTCTTCCGCCGACCCTGCCTGGCCGACCACCGTGAGGCCGGGGTCGCGGCCGAGCAGCTCCGCGGTGCCTTCCCGGACCAGGCCGTGGTCTTCCACCACCGCGACCCGCAGTGGCCGCTGTCCGGGCGCTGCGGCAGGGGAGCGGTCCTCACTCACCATGTCACAAAGGCTAGTGCCCAGCGGGGGTGCTGCCCCTGGCCTGGCAAGCGGATGTACCGGCTTGGGGGCGTGTTTTCACCTGTGCCGGCTCCGCGGGAATCGCGGGGCCCGGGCACGTGGTCTCGCCGTTCCGCGCCCCCGGCACACACGCCCACACTGGTCTCGTGGGAGCCGGGAAAATGCTGCTCGAGGTTTGGGCCAGTGCTGTGGTGGCATCGCTCGTGGTCCTCGTGTTGTTCGCGGGCTTCGCTACAGGGGTGGCCGTCGCGACAGTGGCACGCTCGCGGCGCCGGGCCAAACGTGCGCGGGACGATCTGAGAGAGCTGGCGCGCTGGTGCCCGGTGGGCGAACTGGCTGACATCGACGAAGCGCTGGAGGAGGTGCTGGCGCAGGAAGACAGCGGCCACCGCTGGCCCATCCCCGTGGAATTACGCACCCAAGACCCGTTGAAATTACGGGAAAAACGGCCCGTGCGATTACGGACTTAGGTCCCTGGCACGCCGTCGGCGCTTGGGCGATGGTCGCGTCATGACAGTCCCAGACGCTCCTGCCCGCACGGGCCTGACCGAGACCGCCGGTCTGGTCAGCCCGCCCCCGACGCGCGACCCCGTGCCGATCGCGCTCCGGCTCCGGCAGCCGTGCCGCGACGGTGCCGACGAGCGATTCGGACCCTCGGACCCGCCCCGCGGATGGGACGTGACCCGCCACCCGCGGATCGCCCGTCTCGTGGCTGACCGGCGTTTCCAGTTCCTGCTCATCGTGCCGAACCAGGTCGTCTTCTGGACCGTGATCTTCGTCGGGATACTGGGCACCGCCATTCCCTCGCTCAACTTCGGTGCCGCCATCACCTGGTACGTGTGGTTCTGCCTGGTCTTCGTGATGATGGTGGTGGCCGGACGGGCATGGTGCGCCATGTGCCCCTTCGGCGGCTTCGCCGAGTGGGTACAGCGCCGTACGTTCTGGCGCCGCACGCAGAAGGCGCTGGGGCTCGGCCGGAAGTTCCCCGAGCCGCTGGCGCGCTACGGCTTCGTGCTGCCCGTGGCCACGTTCCTCCTGCTCACCTGGATCGAAGAGTTCTTCAACATCGCGGGCCCGGGCAACCCGGCCGACACGAGCTGGATGGTCGTCGGCATCGTCGGGTCCGCACTGGCCTTCTTCCTGGTCTTCGAGCGGCGGACGTTCTGCCGCTACATCTGCCCGCTGACCACGCTCATCGGGACCGTCGGGTCCATGGGGACGGCCGCCGGGTTCCGTACCAGGGACCGCGACATCTGCCTCACCTGCAAGACCAAGGACTGCATGAGGGGCGGCGAGAACGGGTTCGGCTGCCCCTGGTACACTTGGCCGGGCAGTGCCGACTCCAACCTGTACTGCGGGCTGTGCTCGGAGTGCTACAAGGGCTGCCCGGAAGGCAACATCGGCCTGTTCCTGCAGAAGCCGCTCACCTCGGTGACCGCTCCCAAGCGCCGCCGCGCCGACGTGGCCTGGGGCATCGCTCTGCTCTTCGGCCTGGTCCTCTACCAGCAGTTCAACGCCCTCGGCCCGTACGCGAGCCTCGAAGGCCGGCTGGACTCCTGGCTGCACTTCCCGCACTACCCCAACCCCGTCGCCTACCTGGGTCTCATCGTGGTGTTCGGCTTGGTGGTCGCGGGCGTGGCATGGCTGACCGCGACGACGTTCGCCCAGCCCGGCCGGGAGTTCGGCAGCGGCGGCGGGTTCCAGGACAAGACTTCGCGGTTCCGTGCCTACTTCCTGCCCATGGCCTACGGGCTGATCCCGGTGGTCGGCGCGGACTACTTCGCCCGCCAGCTACCGAAGTTCTTCCAGCACGCGCCCATGGTCATCCCGTCCGTCCAGCGGATGTTCGGGTCCACGACCACCGGTTCCCCGGTCTTTACGCGGCCGATCCTCCCCGACCCGCGCATCATCGCCGTCCAAGTTGGTGTGATCGCGCTGGGCACGCTGGGCGCGCTGTGGGCGACCTGGCGAATCACCAACCGCGAGCTGGTACCGGTGAGCCGGGGGACGGCCGGCCTGCGGATGGTGACCCTTGGCTTCGTGGCGGCCTGCGGCGTGGCCACGGCCGTGCTCTATGTCCTGATGAACGCGGCGGACTGACCGGAGAGATGACGATGACGCTGACAGCGCAGGAGAAGCCCACGGACGTGGCC
>DASYYE010000470.1:0-27631 GCA_035946955.1 Streptosporangiaceae bacterium
TTCGGGCCGAGCCGGGCATTGGTACTGCCTGCCGACCCCGCCGGTTGGTGGAGCGTATCTACCGCGGCAGTACTGACTGAGACGCACGGCACGGACCGGGCCCCGTGGCGGTGCTTTCGGCTACCGGCAGTAGCGTGGGTACGGGCTGGGGAGGCCGCCGGGCGTCCCCGGGCTTAAGATTGGGCGTCAGACGTTGCGCCCGATCCGGCAGCGGGCTGGGTGGCTGGGCACCCTTTGCGTGTGCTGGTCGGCGTAGTCATATATAGCGTTGTCCTCCGTTGGGCAGGGCGTTGTCTCATCTTCGTGAGTGCTCGCCCGGCCATACGGAGGCGAGGTGGGGAGCCATGCCAAGGAGTGTGCGCCGCCCTGTGCTGTGTGCCTGCGGCCACGACCGCGACGCCCACCGCCATTTCCGGCCTGGCAGTGACTGCGGACTCTGCACCTGCTCCCGCTGGACGCTGGACCACTGGCTGCGCCGGATCCTCCGCAAGTACGCAGCGTAGTCCCGGGGCTGCAGCCGTCACGTTCTGTGTAAGCCCGCGGCTATCTAGATAACAAGACGGTAACGGACCTCACCACCCTTTCCGGTGCCCCGAGCCCCCCAGGATGGAGCTGCCCTCCGCTCGGTCGTCAGTTAATGAGGGTGTGACGGTTCAGGTGTCTTCTAATGGGTGCTGGCCAAGGTTCCAGTTGTCATCCTGACGCTTAATGAGGCCCATAACCGGCCCCGTGTGTTTGCCCGGCTGCCCGCGGCTGGTCGCGGGCGATTAGGGGACACCTTCTAGCAGCACCTGTGTGCCTGGGGCTGCTTAGCCGCTGCCAGTGAGGCAAGATGGTAGGCACGGTTGACGAGCCAGCCGCGGTCCCGGCTGGCTCTGCGCCCGCCCCTGAGCCATCCGGGGCTGCGGCCCGCCCGTTCCCCGGAGGTGGGCAGGCAGTGGCCGGATCGTCCCCAATCAGGCCGAGCCGCGGGCTGGCTGCCTCAGCGGAAGCCGAAGACCGGGGCCACGTTCGGGGCCTGGGCTGCCTGCCACCTCGCTGGCGCTGTGGTTCTCCTCCATGATCGCGAGGATCTTGCGGACTCCGCTCGGCGTGGGGCTGGCATGGGTGGCAGCCCTCGCCGAGGACGTGGTGGCGGGCCTGCTGGCTGTGCTCTGCAAGGCCGCGTCAGGTGACCTCCCCGGGCTCCCACAGCCAGCCGAAGCGCAGGTCAGCAACGCCGCAGCGGCTGCCAGGCCGGCCGCCGTGCGACAGTGGCCCGTAGTGCGCCCCAGGCAATAGGCACCGGCTCAGGATATGTAGCACGTGACCAGGGAACGTCCGGCAGAGGGCCAGGTGGCAGACTCCGGACAAACCGCCCCCATTGACGCGAGCAAATGCCGGGACTACGATTCAATTAAACTATTAAGAAACTTTCCTAATAGTTTATTGCCGTTCCCCTGGCTCACTCCTCCCGGCCCTGGAGGATCCCATGAGGTTCCCCTCTCGCCTTATCCCCGTCGGCGCAGCCGCCATGCTGGCCGCAGCCGGAATGGCCGCGGCCGCCATCTTCCCGGCCCTGCCCGCAACGGCCGCAGCGAACCTGCTCACCAACCCGGGCTTTGAGACCGGCACGCTGTCCGGCTGGACGTGCTCGGCTACGGACAGCGTCACCACCAGCCCGGTGCACTCGGGCGCCTACGCCGCCCAGGGCACGCCAGCCGGGCAGGACTACGCCCAGTGCTCGCAGTCGGTGTCGGTCCAGCCAAGTTCGGCGTACACGCTGACCGGCTGGGTCGAGGGCGGTTATGTCTTCCTCGGCGACAGCGGGACCGGCACAACGGACAACTACGCCTGGACCCCCGCGGCCACGAGTTGGGTGCAGCTGGCGACCTCCTTCACCACGGGCAGCGCCACCAAGTCGGTGACCATCTATGTGCACGGCTGGTATGGCCAGCCCACCTTCTACGCGGACGACCTGTCCCTCACCGGCCCGAGCGGGTCCGGCGGCGGGTCGGGCACTGGCGGCGGCACCGTGCCGCCCGCCGCACCCACCCACCTCACGGTGACCGCCACCACCTCGTCGTCGGTGTCGCTGTCCTGGACGGCGCCGTCCGGCCCGGTCACCAGGTACAACGTCTTCAAGAACGGCATACGGACCGCGACGGTCACCACGACCTCGGACACCGTGACCGGCCTGGCTGCCTCGACCACCTACACGTTCGCCGTCAACGCGGTGAACTCCGCTGGCCATTCACCCAAGTCCACGGCGGTCAAGGCCACGACGGGCAGCGGGGGCGGTGGCGGTGGTGGCGGGCTGCCCGCCCACGTCCTCACCGGCTACTGGCAGGACTTCACCAACAACGCCATGCCGCTCACCCTGGCCCAGGTGCCAACGTCGTACAACCTCGTCGCTGTCGCATTCGGCAATGCGACGGGCACCCCCGGGCAGGTGTCCTTCAGCATCGACCCAGGCCTGTCGTCAGCGCTCGGCGGGTACACCGCCGCGCAGTTCAAGGCCGACATAGCCACCTTGCACTCCCGTGGCCAGAAGGTGATCCTCTCGGTGGGCGGGCAGGACGGGGCGATCTCGGTGAGCGACGCCACGAGCGCATCGAACTTCGCCACCAGCGTCGACTCGATCATGCAGACCTACGGGTTCGACGGTGTGGACATCGACCTGGAGAACGGCGTGAACCCGCAGTTCATGGCGTCCGCACTGGAACAGCTGTCGTCCATGGCAGGCCCGAACCTGATCATCACGCTCGCGCCGCAGACCATCGACATGCAGTCCACCGGCGGTGACTACTTCCAGCTCGCACTGGACATCAAGGACATCCTCACGATCGTGAACATGCAGTACTACAACTCGGGCACCATGCTCGGCTGTGACCAGCAGGTCTACGGAGAGTCGACGGAGAACTTCCTGACCGCGCTGGCCTGCATCCAGCTGCAGGGTGGCCTGAGCCCGTCGCAGGTCGCCCTTGGCCTGCCCGCGTCGTCCCCCGCGGCCCCCAGCGGTGGGTACGTCAGCCCGTCCACGGTCAACAACGCGCTGGACTGCCTGGCCTCGGGGACCAACTGTGGCAGCTTCAAGCCGTCGTCCACCTGGCCGGGCATCAGGGGTGCCATGGACTGGTCCATCAACTGGGATGCCTCCAATGGCTACCAGTTCGCCAACACGGTCGCCCCGCACCTGGCCCAGTTGCCCTGATGCCTGGTGGCCTGCCCGGAACCCTGCCCGGGCAGGCCACCAGCGATAAGCCCGGCCCGCAGCCGTCGTCCTGCCCGGTCAATGACCTGACCGGTTCGGCTGCGGGCCGGCCCGCGCTCCCCCTGCTCAGCCAGGGGGCTGATAACAGCAAGAATCGCAGCTGCTCCAACCCTCAGTTCACGATCGCGGTGCTCCTTACTGCACATAGCAGTAAAAGCAACCGCGATCCCGCTGATCAGCATGGGTGAACTCGGCCTGGCCCTGGCGCACCTGGCTGACCGTGCTGCGCGGGAGGGGGCGGTCAGCCGGTCTGTGCCCAGCAGAAATCCCCTGTGATTACTTTCTGTATGTGGGTAATAACACCGCGTGGCTGATGAGGTGGCCGGGAGCCGGCGGGCGATGCGGGAGCGCGTGGCCCAGCACCCCACATCCGCAGCCACCAGGCCAGCCCAGGCCAGGGCCTAGGGCCAGGGGCGGCAGAAGAGTGTGCGGCATCGCTGGTGTACTGGGCCTGCGGCCCGGCCCTGCCGAGACCCTCGTCCGCCGGCTCAACCAGGCACAGCGCCACCGTGGTCCCGACCACCACGTCGTCGCCCGCGTGGGCGCGGTCACCCTCGGCAACACCAGACTGGCCGTCCAGGACCCCACACCCGCGGGGAACCAGCCCTTCACCTCCACAGACGGCCGTTTCACCTGCGTATTCAATGGCGAGGTCTACAACCACCGCCAGCTCGTGGACCGCTACAGCCTGGCCGTGCGCACCCGCTGCGACGGGGAGGTCATCCCCCATCTCTGGGCCAAACTCGGGCCCGCGGCCGTGGCGGAACTGCGCGGCATGTTCGCCATCGCCCTGTGGGACTCGCTCACCGACCGCCTGTACCTCGCCCGCGACGCATTCGGGACCAAGCCGCTGTACTGGCGCGAACTCCCCAGCGGCGCACTGGTGTTCGCCTCGGAGGTCCGGCCGCTGGCCGGTGCCGGCCCGTCCCCCCGGGTCAGCCCCGCTGCGCTGGCACGTTTCCTGCACCTGGGCGCGATGGGGTCGGGGCAGTCGCCGTTTTTTGAGGTCAACGCGCTGCCGCCGAACACGCTGGCCACCTTCACGACGGACGGCCCGCTGGACCTCGGGCCCGTCCTGCCCAGCGCGCCGCCTGGCGCGCCGATGCCGCTGGGGGAGGCGCTGACCGACTCGGTGCGGCTGCACCTGGGCGCTGACGTGCCGACCGCGACGCTGCTGTCCAGCGGCGCAGACTCGGCGGCCATCTGCGCGGTCAGCCGCTGGATGGGCCGCGACCTGGAGTGCCTGACCGTGGCCGCTGAGGGGGCGGGGGACGAGAGAATCGGTGCGGAACGCACCGCCCGCCGCTACGGCCACCGTCTCCAGATGGTCCCGGTCGCATTGGGTGAGGCGGACGCCGCTGGGTTCTTCACCGCGATGCAGCGGCCGAGCATCGACGGCCTCAACACCTATTTGATCTCCCGGGCAGTGCGCGACGCGGGGTTCAAGGTCGCACTGTCCGGGCTGGGCGGGGACGAGGTGGTGGGCGGGTACTCGCACCTCCAGCACCTCAGGCTGCTCCCCGCGCTGCGGCCGGACCACCTCCAGCGGGAGGTCATGCCCGCAGGCCTGGCCGCCGCACTGACCGGCGCCGCGCCGCCGGCCACGATGGCTGGGCCGGGCTGGGCATCGTGGGGTGCCAGGGCCGCCGCGGAGGTCGCTCTCTACCTGCAGCCCATACTGCTCGCTGACGCTGACACGTTCTCCATGGCGTGCTCGGTCGAGCTGCGTGTGCCGTTCGTGGACACGGGCGTGATCGGTGCCGCACTGGGTGTGGCGGCGCAGGCGGCCAAGCCACCTGGCAAGTCGGCGGTTGGCAGGGCCCTGGGGGACACCTACCTGCGGTGGCTGGCGGAGCAGCGCAAACGCAGGTTCCGCATGCCGATGCCGAAGTACCTGGCAGGCCCGCTCGCGCCGGTGCTCGCGGCGGCAAGCGAGCCAACCGCACCGGTGTGGTCAGTGCTGGACCGTTCGGTGGCTGAGCAGGCCGGGCTGACGCCACTGCGTCCCCAGGCCCGCTGGGCACCGTCCTGGTCGGTCGCTGTCCTCAATACCTGGCTCACCACACTCCCATCACCTACAGGCCATGACACATAACACTTTCACTGGGCCGGTCTCAGCGAACGGGCAGAGCGCCCCGTCCATGTCCGGGCGACCTCAGGCAGCCATCCGGCCGGCGCCTTCTCGCCAAGCGCAGCGCGTGATCCTGCTGACACCCTCGACGGGACAGGGGAGCGGGGTCGAGCGGTACCTGGAGACCATCGATTGGGCCCTGGACGCCCACGGCATGCAGTGCTACCGGCTGGGCCTGGAGCGGCCTGGTGTGCTGGGGCACCTGCGGCTGCTCGCAAAGGCACGGGCCCTGCTGCGCCGGGACGGCCCACCCGCCCGCGTGGTCGCGGGCCACCGCAACCTGCTTCCGGTGGCGTTGCTGGCTGGCCTGGGGAGAGCGGTATCCGGGGTGAGCGTGCTCTGCCACGGCAGCGAGGTGTGGGACGCGCGGTGGCGGCCCCGGCGCTGGCTGAAGCAGCACCTGCTGCGGCGCCGCAGGGTGCGGGCAGTGGCCGTGAGCGGCTTCACCGCGGGGGTACTGGCGCGTGACTGCCCGGCGAGGGTGCTGCCGCCAGCGCTGCACCCCGGGTGGTTCGAGGTCCTTGCTGCTGCCGCAGCGCGTGAGCGGGTCGTCCGGGCAGCTGATGGCAGTCCCCGGCCGGTGCACCTGGTGACGCTGTTCCCGCTGGCGGACTGGCGGGGCAAGGGACTCCCACAGCTCATCGAGGCGGTGGCCGCACTGCGGGCCCAGGGGCCCTCGGACCTGCGGCTCATGGTGTGCGGCCACGGCGACCCGCCCGCTGGGCTGCGCGCGCTGGCCGGCCGGTACCAATGGTGCACGCTGCGGGCGGGGCTGGCCGACTCCGAACTCGCTGGCGAGCTGGCCCGGGCCGACCTGTTCGTGCTGGCCACGCGGACCCGGGTGGGCCGCGGTGCCCACGGTGAGGGTTTTGGTGTGGCGCTGCTGGAGGCGCAGGTCGCAGGCACGCCGGTGGTGGCGCCTGCCCACGGCGGCTCACACGAGACCTACCTGCCGGGGGTGACCGGTGCCGCACCCCGCGACGAGAGCGCACAGGCACTCACCGAGGTGCTGGCTGGCCTGCTCGCGGACCCCCAGCGGCTGGCGGGTATGGGCACGCGGGCGGCCCAGTGGGCACAGGAGGCCTTCGCGCCAGCGCACTATCCGCTGCTGGCTGCCCAGGCCCTCTTGTAGCAACCCGCTGTATGAAGGCATCGATAGGGGGTGATGATGGATGTATGACGGGCTGCCCTACATCGTCCCGCCGGGATCCAGCACGGTCCAGCCGTGGAGGCGGGCTGTGACCGTCGGCGAGACCTTGGCAAATGCGCGCCGCAGTGCCGGCCTGAGCCTCAGCCAGGTCACGGACCGCACTCGCATCAGAGAAGCGATCATCGCTGACATCGAGCGCGACGACTACTCATCCTGTGGTGGGGACTTCTATGCGCGCGGCCACATCCGCAGCATCGCCAAGGCCGTACACACCGACCCTGTCCCACTGATCGAGGAGTACGACGACGTCCACGACTACCATCCCCCGACCTTCGTCACCGACCTCCTCCACGCACCCGATGAGCCGGGGTCAGGTGGCAGCGGCCCTGGATCGGCTGAGCGTGGACCGGACCTGACTGACCGTGGGCCGGTTGTGTCAAGCCGGCCAGCCGCCGGGCCGCAGGTGCCGGGCCGCCGGCCGGAGGAGGGGCGCCGGCCGGCGGACGCTGGGCATGGGCTGCTGCGCATGGGACGTCGGCCCGGTGAGGGGTACCGGCCGTCCGATGCGGGGACCCGGCAGTTCGGTGACGGGCACGGGCGCTCCGACGAGGAGACCCGGCCAGACCTGCAGCGCAGGCAACTAGGCGAATGGCACAGACAACTGGACCAGCGCCGCCGCCGGCGCAAGCAGGTCTGGGCCGCGGCAGCGGTCGTGGGTGCCCTGGCCCTGGTCGGGTTCCTGGTCTCGTCCCTGTTCGGTGGTAGCAAGAACGTGCCGGTGGCCGGCGGAACCACCCACCACCATCCGCGGCCGTCCAGTTCCAGGCCATCAACCTCGGCCAGCCACTCGCCGGCGCCGCCAGCCTCAGCGGCCGCCCCGTCCCAGACGCTGACACCAGTCCATGTGGTGGCGTTTGGGCAAAGTGGCGGCGGCCAGGGGGACAACCCTCAGCTGGCCTCGCTGGCGACCAGCGGTAAGCCGGGAAACAGCTGGCACACCGACTGGTACAACACGCCGCGTTTCGGCAACCTGTACTCAGGTACCGGGCTGCTCCTGGATATGGGCCACCGGGTCACGGTCGGCAGCACGCGGGTCTGGCTGGCCAGCGGGCCAGGCGCCGGCCTGGAGATGCGCGTGGGCTCCGTGCCGACCTTGGCGGGCCTGGCGCCCGTCGCGCGCGCGACCAGCACGGGCGCGCAGGTCCGCCTCACCGCCACACACCCGGTGACCGGGCGTTATGTGCTCCTGTGGTTCACCCGGCTGCCAGCCGACTCCTCCGGCACCTACCAGGCCAGCGTGTACGGCATCACCGTCAAGGGCATGCCCTGAGGCGGCATGCCCGCAGGCACGCCCGGTCAGTGGCCCACGGCTGAGACCGCGCCGCTCACGACCAGCAATGCCCCGGCGGTGCCTGCGGCGAGGAGGGTGGAAACCACGCCGCGGCGGGCAGCGAACACCAGGACGGCGGCGGCGGCGAGGACGGCGTACTGCCAGGGCTGGCTGAGGTCGCGGGCCAGCACGAGGGCAGAGCCGAGGATGGCACCGATCGCCGCTGGGCCAGCACCATCGAGGAACGCCCTGGCCCGCTGGTCACCACGGATGCGGTCGAAGTGAGGGGCCCCGCCCAGCACGAACACGAACGACGGCGTGAACGCCACAACCGACGCGAGCAGCCCGCCCACCAGCCCGGCCGCGGCGTAGCCGACCACGGCGACCGTCTGCACCACCGGGCCGGGGGTGACCTGGCCCAGTGCCACCGCATTGAGGAACTGCCCGCCGGTCATCCAGTGGTAGTGGCTCACAGCGTCGGCCTGCATCAGCGGGACGATGACAAAACCGCCCCCGAAGGACAGTGCCCCGACCTTGAACGCCACCCACGCGACGGACAGCAGCACACCGCTGGTGAGCGCCCCGGCCACCAGCAGCGGGACCGCCACCGCCCCTCGCACCTGCGGGTCAGGGCTGCCGGCGCGCTGTGCGGCGAACTCCACCACGCCGCAGCCGAGCAGGACCAGTACCAGCCACACGCCCACGGTGGCGGCCGCGACGGCACCGGCCATCAGGTAGGCCAGCCAGCGCAGCGTCCGCTTGCGGCGCTGCCAGCTGGCGCCCAGCAGGGAGGTGCCCGCCTGCACCGCGACCACCGGGACGGCGGCACCCGCACCCGCACCCGCCCCGAGTACTGCTGCCGGGGGAGCACCACTCAGGAACAGCGCAGCCAGGGCGAGGATCACCACGAGGCCGGGCAGGATGAACGAGGCACCGCCCACGAGCGCGCCCAGCCGGCCGCGGACACGCCAGGCGCAGAAGATCGCCAACTGGGTCGAGGAGGGGCCGGGCAGCAGGTTGCACACGGCGAGGGCGTCAGTGAACTCGGTCGCGCTCAGCCACTGCCTGCGCTCGACGCAGGTCTCGCGGAGCAGCTTGATGTGGGCGGGCGGGCCGCCAAAGCCGATGCAGCCGATGCGGCCCCACTCCCGGACCACGGTGAGCAGCGATGGCCGCGGGCCGTCTTGGCTGGTCGCCGCTGGAGGCTGTGCTGTCATGGCCTGGCGAGGAGGGTCGTGCGGTGCTGCCAGGCGAGCCGCAGCAGTGCCGCCCCAGCCGACTGCATGGCCATGCCGGACGTGAAGTGCCCGACGCTGTCCGCGGTGAACGCGATGCCAGCGGAATAACCGTCCTGCCCGTTGTGGCCGAGGATGTGGCCTTCGTCGTTGCTGCCCGCCACGCCTGCG
This sequence comes from Streptosporangiaceae bacterium, assembly GCA_035946955.1. Classification (GTDB taxonomy): domain Bacteria; phylum Actinomycetota; class Actinomycetes; order Streptosporangiales; family Streptosporangiaceae; genus DASYYE01. The sequence continues at coordinate 9,271 of DASYYE010000470.1, forward strand.
AAGACCTGGTCGAACAGTGGGGCGTCGAGGACGACCACCGTGAGCATGTCGACCACCAGGGTGAGCGGGTCCATGCCGAGCGCAAGCCACCAGGCCCGCAGCGTCCCGGCCTGCCGGGCGGCGCTGAGTTCCGTGTACAGCGGCCAGTGCTCATAGTCGATGGGCGCGGTGCCGCTGCCGTAGTCCTCGCTGGTGCCGAGCAGCTCCTCGGACAGTTCACGCACCAGGGACCGCCACAGGCCAAAGTCGTTCGCGTGGTTCCAGACGGCGTCATGAGAGGGCTGGAACATGCCGACGGGCGCGACCTGGTACAGTCCACCCCCGGTAGCGACCTTGGCCGGGTCACGCCAGTGCAGGAACATCCGCGTGTCGCCGGTCACGGGGTCCAGGCGCAGCATCAGCGCATCGACAGCCGTCATCACGGGCCGGCGTACCAGGCTGGTGGGGTCGCCGATGAACGACCGCAGCGGGAGGTCGCTCATGGCCGGTGGGCCGCCCAGTCCCTGGCCCGCCAGTGTCGCCGCTGCGTACTCGTGGGCGACGGACTCTCCCAGGTTGATGATGTCGAAGTACTGGCCGGGCCCGAAGGTGAGATGGACCCCGGCCGCCGTGGCGGCAGTGTCCAGCAGCCGGTAGCAGAAGCGGTTCTCGAACAGGGCTGGCCTGCTGAGTGTGCCGAGTGCGTCGGCATAGGAACGGAACCGGCTCCCGTCCGCGCGCAGCGGGCGCACGTCCTGCGAGGCAGGCTCGCAGCCGTCGATCGCCCCGGTGCCGGGGTCTGGCCGCCATGACAAGGTGACCTGGTCCAGCGGGACCGGTCGTGGTGGCACCCACCCGGGCGCCGCAAGGAACGTCGTGCCCCCGACCCGCCACAACGGCGGGTACAGGCCCTGGATGGCCTGGGTCAGTTCGTAGCGGTGCTGGTTCAGGTAGTGGCGGCCGCGTACCCAGCGCTGGTGGCTGGCACGGACCAGCCCCCCTCCCGGGAGGTACTCGGCATCGGGCTCAGCGGACAGCCTGGCCTCCGTGAGTGACTAGTCGCGGCTCGCGTGACAGACGCTACAGGTGGGGGGGGCCACGGGAGCGCAGTAAGGGTCACTGAGCCGTCGGTACCCGCCCCTCTGTGCGGCGCAGCCAGGCGGGCAGGTAGTTCGCGCCGGGGCCGCCGCTGCGGGCGACGTCGCCAGGGTTGGAGATGGTGCACCGCTGCAGGGACAGGCAGCCGCAGCCGATGCAGCTGTCGAGGCCGTCCCGCAGGGCGGTGAGCGCGGCGATCTGGTCGTCCAGCCGCTGCCGCCATCGGCGGGACAGGCGTGACCAGTCAGCGCGGGTGGGGGTGCGTCCCGCGGGCAGTTCCGCGAGGCACGCGGCTGTCTCGTTCAGGCTCAGCCCCACGTTGGTCGCTGCGCGGATGAATGCCAGCCGCCGCAGCGTGGCCCGCTCGAACCGGCGCTGGCCGCCTGCCGTCCGGGTCGCGTCGAGCAGGCCGAGGCCCTCGTAGTAGCGGATCGCGGACTCAGCGAACCCGCTCCTGCGGGCGACCTCACCGACCGTCAGCAGGTCGCTGCTGTGCATCCCCATCGGACTCCCTGGCTGGACGGGCCCGGCCCTTCCGACTTGACTTCAAGTTGACTTCAACTATCAGTATGGCATGGAACGCACCCGGCGGGACCGCTGGGTGGTCCGCGAAGGAGAAGGAAGGCAGGAACCATGCCCACCGCCTTGATCACTGGCGCATCCCGCGGGCTCGGCCGCGCCGTCGCCCACGCGCTCGCGGCACGCGGCTGGTCAGTCGTGGCCGACGCACGCGGCGAGCAGGACCTCGCCATCGCCCTGGACGGGCTGCCCCAGGCCGTCGCCATAGCCGGTGACGTGACGGACCCGGCCCACCGCGCCCGCCTCGCGGCCGCGGCTACCCAGGACGGCAGGCTCGACCTCCTGGTCAACAACGCCAGCCGCCTGGGCCCGAGCCCGCAGCCCCCGCTGCTCGCCTATCCGGCAGACGAACTCCGCCACGTGTATGAGACCAATGTGGTCGCCCCGCTCGTGCTCACCCAGTTGCTGGCCGGGCCGCTGGCCGCGGCTGGCGGGATGGTCATCAACATCAGCTCTGACGCGGCCGTGGAGCACTATGTGGGCTGGGGTGGTTACGGCTCGGCCAAGGCCGCCCTCGACCACGTGTCCGCCGTGCTCGCCGCTGAAGAGCCGGGGCTGCGCTGGTATGCGTTCGACCCAGGTGACATGCGCACGGACATGCACCAGCAGGCATTCCCCGGCGAGGACATCTCCGACCGGCCCGAGCCCGAGAGCGTCGTGCCCGCCCTGCTGCGCCTGGTCGACGAACGGCCCCCCAGCGGTCGCTACCGTGCCAGCGACCTTGCTGTCGCGGCGGTGACCTCATGAGGCGCTCCGCCAGCGCACCGCCGGAGGAGCGGGGGCTCACCCGCGACGGGGTCTGCCTGCTCGTCGCCACTCCCGACGGGCTCGCCCACGCCCGCTTCGCCGACCTGCCCCACTACCTGCACGAAGGAGACCTCCTGGTGGTCAACACCTCGGCCACCGTCGCCGCGGCCCTCGACGGGCAGCGCCCCGACGGCCGCGCGGTCACCGTGCACCTGTCCACCACGCTGGACGACGGCCGGTGGCTTGTTGAACTGCGGGAGGGTTCGGCCGGACGCGGGCGCGTGGGCGACGCCTCGCGCGGTGACACCATCGCACTGCCCGGCGGCGAGTCGCTCACGCTGCTCACTCGCTATCCGGACCCGGCAGCGAACCGCCTGTGGACCGCCGCGCCAACAGTCCTTGGGGACGTGGCCGCGTTCCTGGCCGGGCACGGCAGGCCGATCCGCTACGACTATGTGCCCGACCCGTGGCCGCTGGCGGCCTACCAGACCGTCTTCGCCCGGGATCCGGGCAGCGCGGAGATGCCCAGCGCAGCCCGGCCGTTCACCACGGCCCTGGTCACGGCCCTGGTCACCGCGGGTGTGGTCATCGCCCCGGTCACCCTGCACGCGGGTGTGGCGTCACTGGACGCCAGCGAACCGCCCCTGCAAGAACGTTTCAGCGTGCCCGGGCCAACCGCGGAACTGGTCAACCTGACCCGCGCGGCTGGCAGGCGTGTGGTGGCCGTCGGCACCACCTGCACCCGCGCCCTGGAGAGTGCCACCGGGCCGGACGGGACGGTCCACGCCAGCCGCGGCTGGACCTCCCTGGTCCTGGGGCCGGACAACCCGGTACGCACGGTCACCGGCATCATCACCGGCTGGCACGACCCGGCCGCCTCACACCTCGCGCTGCTGCAGGCCGTCGCGGGCACCCGGCTGGTCCAGGCCGCCTACACCGAGGCAGAGCGGGCGGGTTACCTCTGGCACGAGTTCGGCGACAGTTGCCTCCTGCTGCCACCGCAGCCCTGGCCCTCCGCGGGGGCGGGCCAGGACACGGGCACTGACCGGGCGGAATCGCCGGTCTAACGGCCGGGTACAGGCAGGGAAGCCCGCATTACCGTCACGGCGATGCCGTCATAGCGGCCGGTGTGCATGGTCTGCCAGCCGAGGCTCTCATAGAGGGCCTGCGCCGGTGAGTCGCGCTCGGTGTAGAGGTGGAGGAATGTGTGGCCGAGGGAAGCCGCCCATGCCTCACACCGCCGCATGAGCAGCCCTCCGACCCCCTGGCGGCGTGCTGACGGGACGACGTACAGGCCCTTGACCCACGGGGTCAGCCCCATGGCGGGCCAGTATCCCGGCATGTCCTGGGCGACCAGGCACACCACCGCTACCGGTGTACGCTCCCTGAGCGCGACCAGCGTCCCTGGTACCTGGTCTGCGCTGGCTTGACGGGCCATGCCAGCCGTCCACGTCTCGAGCGAACCGCCCGGGTCGGTGTGCCCCCATTCCGTGAAGTGCCATTCAGCCACGGTCGGCACCGCGTCCGGGTGGTCGCTCAGCGGCTCCACCACGACATCCATGCACCGGTCCTACCGCAGTAATGCCGGAAATGGCAAGGACACACAGCGCTGTGTGCCCGGACCCTAATGGTGTGCCTGTTTGTCCGTGCCGGGCTGAGTCCGAGGGTGACCAGTGCCCGGCTGGCGGTGCGCAGGACCGCACTGAACTGCGGCCATGCTGCCAGGCGCCTCGCGGCGGGAGGCCATCATGGTCAGGGATACGCCATGCTGTCTGAGCTACGCTAGTGACTATTGCTGGTCGGACGTATGCGGAGAACCGCCCGTACCTGTTGCCTGAGACCCTTGGGGAGTTGGGCGGGCCGGTGGCTGGTGTTATCCGATTGCCACTGCGCCTGGACTGGTCCGAACGAGCCGGGTTTCACCTGGACGGTCCGGCGGAGCGGAACATTATGTACGAGCGGGTGATCAGGGAAGCGACGAGAGTCGATGACTTGCGCTCGTACCTCAATGAAGAAGTTCTGCGGCAGATATGGAAGCGGCTCTTCCTGCCGGCGCGAGTTCGCCGAAGCTGGGAAGATCGTTTCCCAGACCTGAGGCTGGCTGTGTAGGTACGGACCGATCTCGGATGGATCCTTTTCACGAGCGACTCGCTCGTGTCGCGCTAGGGCCTGTACTGCACGCTGATGACGCCGTGGCCAACAAAGTCTGCGCCCTGTTCGGACGGGCAGAGGTAAGGGACTACGTCGACGTGGATGCGATTCTGGCCAGCGGCCGGTATACAGAGGACGAGTTGCTTGTTCTAGCTGCAGACCATGATCCTGGGTTCGATCAGTCGCGTTTCGCGGAAGCGCTCAACGCGATCGACCGCCTGCCAGACAGCCTGTTCCAGCCATACGGCATGAGCCGCGAGGACGCATTGGCAATCAGGGAACGGATGCATTCGTGGGCCCGGAGGATCAGGATCTCCTGATGGAAGCTGGAAGCGGCGCGCACGGCTGTACTCCGCTCTCGCAGCGGTGCGGTCCGTGCGGGCGAAATTACCAGGCTCATACAGTGTGGCGTAGGAAAAGAACCAGGCTCGCCTGCAGGGCTGTTTGTATGGGACACGAGTGCGGGCGGTGGTCTGGGGGCACTCCCCGCGGGCAGGTGGCGCCGAGTGGGAAGTGGTGTATTCGGGTCCGAACCGGCGCTGACGGGATTTTCTGTCACACGTTTATCGCGAACCGGCGATTCTGTCCTTTAAGGCATTAATTCGCCGTGCCGGGCATCCGGGCCCGGCCGGTCGTGTTTAATTCTTACAGCAGGCTGGGCATGAAAGGCGCTGTAATTTTCAGCGCATGCTGCTCTCTGCAGGATCTGTTCAGGAAGATCCCCTGGCGCTCCTATCGGGCGGAGTTCGGGCGGGTCGTGCAATACGGGGGAGGGAACAGTTTGTGTCCATGCTTGCCGGAATACCGTTCCACCGGCCTTCTGTCACCGCCGGTGACCTCCATGCCGTCTGCGAAGCGCTGGAGTCGGGCTGGCTGACTCACGGCCCGGTCTGCCGTGAGTTCGAGGCCGCCTTCGCCCGTCATGTCGGGGCCGCCCGGGCGGTCTCCCTCTCGTCCGGCACCGCAGCGCTGCACCTCGCCCTGGTGGCGCTGGGAGTGGGCAGAGGCGACGAGGTCATCACCACGCCGCTGACGTTCTGCGCCTGCGCACATGTGATCGAGCACGCCGGGGCCCGGCCTGTGTACGCCGACATCGACCCGGTCACCATGCAGATCGACCCGGCCGAGGTGGAGAGGGTCACGGGCCCGCGGACCAAGGCGATCATCGCCGTGGACTACGGCGGGCATCCGTGCCAGATCGAAGAGATCACGAAAATGGCCCGGTCGCGCGGGGTGGCCGTCATCGAGGACGCCGCTCATTCGCTGGGCGCGTCCGTGGGAGAACAGCGGGTTGGCTCGATCGCGGATCTCACCGCCTTTTCGTTCTATGCCACCAAAAACATCACCACCGGTGAAGGCGGGATGCTCACCACCGGGGACAGCCAGCTCGCGGACCGGGTCGAGCGGCTGCGGCTGCACGGCATCCAGCGGGACGCGTGGCTGCGGTACCGGCAGGACAGCAGTTGGAGCTATGAAGTCACGGAGGCAGGGTTCAAAGCGAATCTCACCGACTTCCAGGCGGCACTCGGGCTGAGCCAGCTGCGCCGGGAGCCAGCCCTGCGAGCGCGCCGTACCGGACTGGCGCAGCGCTACAGCCAGGCATTCACCACGCTCGGGGACCTGGTGGAGCTGCCCGTCGTGGCGGACGGCGTGCGGTCAGCCTGGCATCTCTACCCGCTGCGGCTCGCCGGGGACATCCGTGATTACCGAGACCGGCTCATCAGCGACCTCGGTCACCGCGGCATCGGAACGAGCGTGCACTTCACCCCGCTCCATCTGACGTCCCACTCCCGGCAGTGGTACGGCTTTGCCGGGGGTGAGTTCCCTGCCGCCGAGGACGCGTCATCGCGCGTTCTGTCGCTTCCGCTGTATCCGGATATGACCGACACCGACGCGGACCGGGTGGCCGCGGCGGTGTGCGAACTACTCCAGAACTATGCGCGCTGATCCCGTAACCAGCAGGCCGGCTCAGCATGACCACGAGGCGGCCACGGCGGGAGGCGTTGCTTACCGGGCCGTGAAGCGCGGGATGGACATCGTGCTCGGCTCGGTGATGCTCGCAGCCTCGCTGCCAGTGATCGCGGTCGCGGCCGCCGCCGTTGTCTTCGAGACTCCCGGCTCTCCGTTCTTCCTGCAATGGCGGGCGAGCGTTGGCGGACGGCCGTTCCGGATTATCAAACTGCGGACGATGGTGGCCAAGGCCGACCGCCTGGGACCTGTGCTGACACAGCTTAGAGACCCCAGGATCACCACAGTGGGCTCGCTGCTGCGCCGGTGGAGTGTGGACGAGCTGCCCCAACTGGTGAACGTGCTGGCCGGCCAGATGAGCCTGGTCGGCCCGCGCCCGGAAGTGCTGCCGATCGTGGCAACCTACCCGGTCCGGCACAGGGGAGTGCTGAGCGTCCAGCCCGGTCTGACCGGCTGGGCGCAGGTCCACGGCAGAGACGAACTCTCGATCCCGGACAAGCTCGAACTGGAAATGGAGTACGTCACCAGCCGCAGCATTGCCATGGACCTGCGGATCTTGGCGCGGACGGTTCTTATAGTGCTGACCGGCCGGGGTGTCACCCGGTAAGCAGCCATGGTGGGCCGTCTTCACGGCCCCGGCTTTCGTCGCGAGCGGCTGTTCGTCATTTTTCGGCAAACTACCCCAGTGACCGCTCTTGCCGGAGTCAGCTCCACCTTCGGCGCCAATTTCTTTGGGGCCGGTGAACCCGGCCATTTTATATGCTCCCTCCATGGTGGGTGAGCTGTACCGCCCCGCTCTCACCGGGGCTGCGCCGGGAATGGGAGGCGCATGACGTGCTGGCGCTGGCCGTCTTCTGGGGCGGCCTCGCCGCCATGGCATGGGCGTGGGCCGGATACCCGCTGCTGGCTGGCCTGGCAGCTGCCACGGTGAAGCACGGGCCGCAGGATCACCCGGACCGGGATGGGGCGGGAGGATGCCCGTCGATCTCAGTGGTCGTGGCGGTCCACGACGAGGAACGCGCGCTGCCAGCGAAGCTGCAGAACTGTCTTGAGCTGGACTACCCCGCTACTGAGCTGGAAGTCCTCGTTGCATCTGACGGCTCACAGGACGGCACGGTAGCGATAGCGCAAGATTTCGCGGCCAGGCACAGCAATGTGCGCCTGGTCTCCTCCGCTGCGCGGTGCGGCAAGAGCTCCATACAGAACGCGGCGGCGGCTGCCGCGTCTGGAGAGGTGTTGCTGTTCACCGATGTGGACACCGTGCTTGGCCGGGACGCGCTGCACATCGTTGCGGCGGGCTTCCGTCGGCCCAGCGCCGGATGCCTGACCGGGCGGGTCATGTGGCAGTCCAAGGAGGGTTCCGGCAGGGCGCACTCGGAGAACCTGTACTGGCGGTACGAGCACGCCCTTTGGCGGCGTGAGACCCGGCTGGGCATTCTGGCCTGGGGGAGTGGGCCATGCCTGGCGGTGAGGCGTCACCTCTTCCGCCCGATCGACCCGTGCTTCGGGGACGACGTGGCGATACCGTTCGACGTCATCGCGCAGGGATTCTCGGTGATCTACGAGCCGTCGCTTGTCGCGCTGGAAGAGTCATGGGAAGGCGATGGCTCGGCGCTGCGGGCGCGCGCCCGGATGACGCTGCGCGGCTTCACCGGCACGCTGGCCCGCAGGCGTGTCTACAGTCCGTGGCAGCGCCCGGGGCTTTTCGTCGCGGTGGTATCCCACAAACTGCTGAGGTGGGTCACACCTTTCCTCTTTCTGGCTGTTCTCGCGACGGCTGTCCCGCTTGCCGTGGACAGCTATCCTGCCGCGCAGGGCATTCTCGTGGTGCAGGTCGGGGCGGTCATGGCCGCAGTCGCCGGGGGACTCGCCGCCCGGTACGGGGTGAGAGTTCCTTTCGTCAACGCTGCTTACGATCTGGCTCTGGAAAACATCGGGATGCTGGTCGGCGTGGCCAAGGGTGCCGCTGGCCAGCGCCAGCTCGCTTACGGTGGAGACCAGGCGGAACTCAGTCACAGGCCGGGGGGCCAGGACGGCTTATGGGCGACGGCCCCGGCTTATGGGCGACGGCCCCGGCGGCTGCGCGTCACGGACGCTTCAGGAACCTCCAGTAGAACGTCCCGAACACCAGGACAATCCCGATGTTCACTATCAGCCGCTCCCAGAAGTGGTGCCTGAAGAACAGGACGTCCACGCCGACCACGACGACTACCAGCGCGAGCACGTAGAGCACGACGGCTGCCTGTTTCCCCACCGTTTCGTTCTACTACGTGCAACGGAGTGGAGCAAGAACGCTTGGTCAAGGCTGCCCCTGGCTGCCGCCGCAATGGGAGCACCGGATGATCCCTACGCCGTGGTCAGCCTCCCGCAGGTCTGGCCGCGGGCATACACGGTCAAGGAGTTCGCCCGCCGTGCCGGGCGGGTAGGGCCCCGGCCTGCCGGCGAGTCACTGCCGTCGTGGCTGGCCAGGGTCCACGAGGGCCGGGACCGCGCCCGCATGCTCGGCGACAGTCCCGCCGACGACGTGGCCGACCCGGCCGGCGGCCCGTTCCAGTCCTATGCCGAGGCGGCCGAACTCCTGGACCAGCTCATGGCCTGCACGGCTGACCTGGGCTGGGCACGGGTGGCATAGCGCGGGGGCCTGCGCGCACGCGGCCAGGGCGGCGCGCAGGGACTGCGGGGCGGTACTGGGGTCCAGGTCACGCGTGAGTTCGGGGTCCAGCGGCGGCGCTGGTGTCTGGCTGATCAGCGGGTGGCTGGGACGGCGGTCTGCCTCGCCGCGTCCCAGCAGGGTCTCCTGGAGTTTCTCGCCCGGCCGCAGCCCGGTGAAGACCAGGTCAACCGGGCGGTCCGTGCTGGCCGCGAGCCTGCGGGCGATGTCAGCGATCCGGACCGGCGCACCCATGTCCAGCACGAGCACTTCGCCGTCGCGGCCGATCACGGCTGCCTGCAGGACCAGTTGCACTGCCTCGTCGGCGGTCATGAAGTAGCGGTCCACCTCGGGGTGGGTGACTGTGACCGGGCCGCCCAAGGCGACCTGGGCTGACAGGGTGGTCAGTACTGAACCCCGGCTGCCGAGCACGTTGCCGAACCGCACGCTCAGGTACGAGCCGTGGGCCTGGGTGGCCATGTGCGCGGTGAGGCGCTCCGCGATCCGCTTGGAATAGCCGAGCACGCTGACCGGGTCGGCCGCCTTGTCCGTGGATATGTTCACGAATGACTCGGTGCTGCAGGCGGCTGCCGCTGCCAGCACGGTCTGCGTCCCCCAGACGTTGCTCTTGAGCGCCTCCGCCGGGTAGCGCTCCAGCAGCGGCAGGTGCTTGAGGGCGGCGGCGTGGAACACCACCTGCGGCCGGAACCGCGCGAACACCTCGTGTACGCGGCGGTGGTCGCGGATGTCGGCGAGCACGGTCTCGTCGGAGTCCAGCATGGCCCGCCCGTGGATCTGGAGCTGGACGGCGTGCAGTGCCGACTCGTCCTGGTCCAGCATGACCAGTTCGGCCGGGCCAAGGCGGTGCAGCTGGCGGCAGAGCTCCGAGCCGACCGAGCCGCCCGCCCCGGTCACCAGCACCCGCTTGCCCCTGATGTAGGCACGCACCGCCGCCCCGTCGGTCTGCACCGGGCACCGCCCCAGCAGGTCGCTGATGCGGGGGTCACGTACGCCCTCGATCCGTGCGCCACCGGTCAGCAACTCCCGGACGGAGGGGATCACCTTGGGGGTGAGCCCGCATTCCTCCGCGGCCGCCGTAACCGCACGGATCACCGGTCCGGTGGCTCCTGCCAGTGCGATCACCAGCACCCGGGCCCCGGTCCGGGCCGCGACCTCGGCCATGGCAGTCCGGTCGCCCAGGACCGGGACGCCGTGGATCCGCAACTGCCGCTTGGCAGGGTCGTCGTCCAGGACGGCCACCGGGCGGTAGGCGGCACCAGGCTGGGTGACCAGCCGCCTGATGAGCTGCTCCCCTGCGTCCCCCGCGCCGAAGACGATGATCTTCGTGGCCGTCTCGGCGGCGCGCCGTGCTCGCAGTCTCGCCGCGAACACCATGTACCGGCCCCCGAGCATCACCGACCCAGCCAGCACAGCGGCGGGCAGCACCACCACCCCCGACGGCTGGCGCTGCCCGCTGACCAGGACGGGCAGGGTCACAGCCAGGCACAGTGTGATGGCCATGCTCGCCATCACGACACCGGACACCTCATCGAGGCTGCCTCGGTGGAAGCGGCTGCGGTACAGGCCGGCCAGTGCCCCGCAGGCCGGCACGAGCACGAACACGGCCCCGGCCACCCGGGCCAGGTCGGCTGCGTTCACCGTGGTGGCGGGCAGGTCGCGGGTCACCCGAGCGGCGCAGGCCAGCCCCGTGAGCCACGCCGCGGCGTCGAATACGACCTCGGCGCCCATCTTGGGCAGCCGCGTCACAGCTCCGCCGTGAGCCCACACAACGTTCCCCCCACCCACGAAAGCCCCCCGTCTCTGGTCTGCCTGGCCCCTGAAACGCCTGTGCCGCCTCGCGTTTTGGGTACTTGGCGCTCGGTGCTTTTAAATCGTAGCGGTGGGTAGATTACCTTCCGTCACTCATGACGACACAGAGTGAAATCCTGTTTCCGGGCGAGGGGACGTAAGAAGGGAAACCTCGCCTACCGCAGGGGAAGGGGGAATACGCCGCGATAAGCACTCACGCGGCGCTCGCACCATGGAAAGGGATTGTCTGGCCGAACGGACTCATACCGGGCCGCCTGCGGGCAGTAACGCCATAGGCACTGGCCTGTGCGACGGCTCAGGCAAGGGGGAAATCAATGTCCGAAACGCCCACGGGGAATGACCCCGCGCTTCCGGAGACCTCACCGCCTGACGTGGTGAGTCGCCGCCGCCGCAGGCGTCCCGTCAGCCGCGGGCGCCGGGCCTGGCGCATCGCCCTCATCTCGCTCAGCAGCGCATTGGCTCTCGTGTGCGCCGTGGCCGTGGGTGGGGTGCTCCTGCTCAACCATCTGGCGGGCAGCATCAAGCGGGTTCCGGTCTCCTTCGCCAAGCTCGACGCGGCGGGCCACCCGCTCGGCGGTCCCAGTGGCCAGGCCATGACGGTCCTGATCACCAGTAATGCGTTCGGCCCCACGTCCGATGACCCCGTTGCGCCGGGCCCCGCCGGCAGCGGGGCAGGCACCGGGCTCATCATGCTGCTGCACTGCAACGCGGACCAGCAGGCGGGTGGCGTCGTGTCGATCCCGGCGGACGATCTGGTCCGCGTCCCAGGCCACGGCATGGTCAGGATCGGCGACGTGATAGGGATCGGCGGTCCGACAATGCTCGTGACCACCGTGGAACACCTGACCCACGTGCAGCTCCAGCACTATGCGCGGATCGATTTCACACACGTGGCCAATGTGGTCAACGCCATGGGCGGGGTGGACGTGACCCTGCCGGCGGCCACGACCAGCTTCGGTCACACCTTCCACGCCGGCGTCAACCACCTCAACGGGGTCAACGCGGACAAATACGCGCGGCAGCCCTCACTGACACAGGAAGGCCGGACGCTGCGCCAGCAGAGCCTCATCCGGGCCGTGGTGGCGAAGATCGCCGACGACAACCTCCTGGGAGACCCGTTGACCGCCGTCCACATGCTCGGTGCGCTGACGGCCATGCTGACGGTGGACAGCAACTTCACGAACGCCGAGCTGGCCTCGGCCGCTGCCAACGTGAAGACCCTCGACAGCAGTGGGCGCACGTTCGTGACGGCCCCGGCCAACGTCCACGGGTTCGTGGCCCAGCATCTGTGGCAGGCGATCCGGCACGACTCGATCGCCGCGTTCGCCAAGAAGTTCCCCTCGACGGTGACTCCGGAGGCAGTTCCCTGACCTCAGCTAGTGCCGGAGTGCTGGTGCCGGTGGCGGCTCACGCCGCTGCCGGCACCTTCATGTGATGGCAGGTTCCGGACAGCCGCGTCAGCCGGTGACGGCACGCTCCGCGACCATGTGCACGTCCGTGACTGGGCGGTTTCACCACAAACATATTCACTTTCGGTACACCGAGTAAGGAAGGTGTCACGCCGAAGCCAGCATCGCGTTTTGCTAACACCATGTGTTCGTGTGCTGTGGGTGCGCAGAGCGCTGGCGAGAACACGCAAGGTGAAACCTTGACCGCTGATAAACGAGGTTGCTATGTTCGCAAACCGGAGCATTCTCAAATGCGAGATGTGTCCGGACACATGTGCGCAATGGCCGAGTGATCTTGGTCGGCCAAACTTGTGAGGAGATGCGCGTGCGACGTAGTTTTACAAGAGCCCGAGGATGGGCATGGAAACTCGGTGTCCCGATTGTGGCCCTCGCCGCTGCGGGCCAGCTGGCACTGACAGCCACATCATCAGCCTCCGTCACGACCGGCAACCGCACAGCAGCCACCATCGCGCCAGCCAAGGTCAACAACCTTGACTGCAACGGGTGGAGCAAGACGTACAAGTCCGTGAACCCAGGCTTCCGTAAGCTCTGCGCGGACCCCTATCAGATCTGGAACGGCCAGACGTCCAGGTTCTACGACAACAAGCACTACGTCGGCCACGACGAGCCGAGCGTCAAGTTCATCTCCTCCACCGCGGGCTCGGGCAACACCATGTCCTATGGCATGCGGATCCCCATGGACCCGGCCGCTGCCCCGACCGCCTCGGGCAGCGTGACCGACTACGGCGAGCTCAGCGTCGCGCCATGGTTCGGCCTGCCGATCTGTGACCCCAAGTCCTACCCGATGAATGCGTGCACCCCGGACAGCGACACCAACACCGGGCTGAACACTTCGACCGCCGCTGGTTCCGCATTCATGGAGCTGCAGTTCTACCCGCCAGGGTTCACCCCATTCATCGATTCCACGAGCTGCAGCAAGACACAATGGTGTGCGGCGCTCACCATTGACAGCCTGGAGTGCAGCTTCAACTTCACCTCGTGCAACGGCAACTGCATCGAGCCGGTGAACTTCGCCTTCCTGCAGAGCAATGGCGTTCCCGCCGGCCCGCCCAACCCGCAGGCGCCCAGCCTGGCGACCGAGTTCGGCAATGCCAACACACTGAAGATGAACCCGGGTGACAGCCTGACTGTGTCGCTCACCGACCCCAGCAGTGGGTTGACAGCAACAGTGAAGGACCTGACAACGGGTAAAACCGGGTTCATGCAAGCGAGCGCCACCAACGGCTTCGCAGACACCAACATGTCCAACTGCTCCGGCTCCCCGTTCACCTTCCACGCCGAGTACAGCACCGCCAAGGTGAACAACCGGGTGCCCTGGGCCGCGCTCGAGGGCGGCGTGCTGATGCAGCAGGAGATCGGGCACGGCGAGTCCTGCAACTCGGTCAGCAACACCGACGGGTTCAGCGCGACCCTCGGTGGTGGCACCTACTCCGACCCCAAGATCGCGGAGACCTGTGTGGGCGGCGCCGAAGGCTCGGCCGCTACCGGTGAGGGACCGTGCAACACCACAACCGGGGTCTGCACGAACGCCACCACCCAGGGTCCTGCTGGGCCGGTGGCCTGCCCGAACCCCAACTTCGCGACCAGCACGGACCACTGTGAGTTCGCCGACGGGTTCTGCCTGCCGAAGGGGAACCGCAGCGTCACGATCAACGGTGTGACAACCACGGAGTCCGCACGGGTCGCGGTGTGTTACCAGAACCAGTTCCAGAACGGCGACCTGGACTACGACGGCAACAGCTACCGGAAGGACTGGCCGAACGGCAGCGCGAACTTCCCGCAGCCGGTCGAGTACACCAGCCCGAGATCAAATGGCCATACCTATGCTCAGATCCAGTTCGAGACTGACGGGCCTGGGTCAGAGCAGCTCTGCAACGTCAGCACCGGTATCGGGTGCGTGGTCCCGCCCACGGGCGCGAAGTTCTACCCCTTCTGGTCGCTCAACAACAAGCAGACCTTCACGGGCGCGCCGGTGGGCACCTGCATCTGGAACTTCGGTCAGGACATCACCGCTATCACCTTGCACGACTTCAGCAAGGACAAGCAGTACGGCTCGCCTGACCTCACCTGGTTCGGCGGCACGGCTATCAGCAAGGTCATGGCCAACCCGACCCTGACCACCGCCTGCTAGCAGCACCTCAGCACTGAGCTTGCCCGCGGCCCGCTCCTGGGCCGCGGGCAAGCTGCTGTGGGCCCCGCGGTCGTGTCCCGGATGGCCGATGGCAAGATCATGAGCAGCCAGTAGGGCGCCCCTGCCCGCCAGCCAGCTGGGGCGCCCTACTGGTCTTTCTGGCCTCCTGGTGCACCGGGCGGTACATCCAGATGCTGGACCTGACCAGGGTGCCGGGGAACATGCGGACCCCGGTGAGGACCGCTCGGTGACCGAGGCCATCGGTGACCGCCACGGTGAAGGGGCCTCGGCCCAGGTTGTGGGTGGACACCCAGAGCCCGTGGGCGCCCAGTGCCAGCGCCTGCCACGGCCCGGCACCCGCGTGTGACCCCACGGCCACCGATGCCAGCCGGTTTCCGTGGTTGACGACCGCCACGGCGCGCCGCCCTGACGGGGTGAGCCTCACCCGCAGTTCGACGGGCCCGGGCAGTGGCGGGTCGGTGACTGGCCAGAAGGTGACGATCATTGGCCCATCGGCCAGGCTGGCGACCCGCTGGAACGCGGCGCGGCTCAGGCTGATCGTGGTCGCCTCACAGCGGTTGCACTCCTGCACCACCTCTGCCCGTACCTGCCCGAGTGGACCCCGGACTTCGAGGTAGCTGCCGCACGCGGCGCCGCGTGCGAAACGGCGTGGCGGCAGGCTCACATACGACCCACTGGCAGGCAGCGGCCCTAGGGTGCAGCTGCCTGCTCCGTCGCCAGGGTCGTAGGACACCGCGGTGGCGCGGCTGGCGGCTGGTGTGGGACCAGGGGTTGGTGTGGCATTTCCTGCCCGGGTGGCGGTGAGCTGGCCGGTCGCGGCTCGCCTGCCCGCGGCCGGCCGCGGGCAGCCGTGCGCGGTGGGGAACAGGACAAAGGCGGTGCTGAGTGCGGCGGCGCCACCGAGGACACCACCGATGAGCCAGACACGGTTACCGGGCGCTGGCGGACGCGGCGCCGAGTGCATAGCGGTTTCCTCTGGTCGTACTGGGTTTCGGGGAAAGCGTGCGCCCCCGAAGGGCCGACACCAGGAGGGTATCGCTCAGAGTGTTCGTGCGACTACAAACTGTGAGATTGTGGGGAACTGTCGCGAGTATCCTCGGCACGAGGAGGGCGCCGATGGCCCTGGACCCCTCGACCGTGCAGCGGTACCGCAGCGCGCTCTCGACGGTTGCGGCGGTCAGTGTGACCCCGTTCGCTGGCGACGGCCAGGTGGACTGGGACGCCCACGGGCGGCTGGTGCGGCGGATGGTCGACGCCGGCATCACGCTGGTCGTGACCAATGGCACGACCGGTGAGTTCACCGCGCTGACCGCAGGGGAGGCGCGGCGGCTGGCCGAGTCCGCACTGGCCGCCGCCGGTGGTTCCGGGCCGGGCCGGCGCGCCGAGGTCATGGTGGGGATCGGGCACAACCTGGCCAGCGCGATCGAGGCCGGGCGCCATGCCCGCGACGCCGGGGCACACCTGGTCGCGGTGCACGAGCCACCGGGCCCTTATGTCTCCGCGGCAGGCTGGCTGGAGTACCACCGCATCATCGCCGCCGCGCTGGCGGAGGTCGGCGTCGTGGTCGGCGCCCGTGACCCCCGCGTGGGCGCCCGCCACCTGCGGCTGCTCGCTGACCTGTGCCCGAACGTGGTCGGGGTCAACTGTGCCATCGGTGACCCGGTCAGGTTCGCCGCGCTCGTGCGCGACGTCGGACCTGACAGGTTCACCTGGCTGGCTGGGCTCGCTGAGCTCAGCGTCCCGGCCTGCTGGACCGCGGGGGCGCGGGGGTTCGCCTCCGGCCTGGCCAATGTCGCGCCCCGGCTGGCCCTGTCCATGCTCGAGTGCCTGCGCCGCGGTGACATCTCCGGGGCGATGGACGTCTGGGACCTGTGCCGGCCGTTTGAGGAGTTGCGCGCGGCGGACTTGTCTGCCGACAACGTCAGCGTGGTCAAGGAGGCCCTGGGCCAGCTCGGGGTGTGCCGCCCGGACGTGCGGCCACCAGCCCACACGGTGACCGAGGGCACCCGTGCCCAGGTCGCAGCGATCCTGGCCCGGTGGGGGATAACCGGCCGGCAGCGCCCGCCCGCAGCCTGAGACACTGACAGCATGTCAGACATGGCAGAACTGCATGACCGCCACCGGTCCGTCCTCCCTGACTGGATGGCGCTGTACTACGACCAGCCCCTGGAACTCGTCAGTGGCAGCGGCAGCCGGGTCACCGATGCGCAGGGCCACACCTACCTCGACTTCTTCTGCGGCATCCTCACGAACATGCTCGGCTACAACGTGCCCGAGGTTCAGGAGGCCGTGGCCCGCCAGCTCGCGAGCGGCATCGTCCACACCTCGACCGTCTACCTGATCCGCGGCCAGGTCGAGCTGGCCGAGAAGCTGGCCAGGCTGTCCGGGATCGGTGACGCGAAGGTGTTCTTCACGAACTCGGGCACCGAAGCCAACGAGACCGCGCTCATGCTGGCCACTGTCGCCCGGGGGTCGAACGAGGTCCTCGCGCTGCGCAACAGCTACCACGGCCGTTCTTTTGGCGCGGTCGCCATCACCGGCAACCGTGGCTGGAAGAGCTCGCCGCTGGCGCCGTTCAGTGTCCACTACCTGCACGGCACCAACCGCAACCTGCCTGCCTTCGCTGGCATGGGCGACGCCGAGTACATCGCGGCCTGCGCCGAGGACCTGCGCCACCTGCTCACGGCCGGCGCTGGCCGGGATGTCGCCTGCCTGATCGCCGAGCCGATCCAGGGCGTCGGCGGGTTCATGGTGCCGCCCGACGGCCTGCTCGGCGCCTACCAGGAAGTCATGCGCTCCTACGGCATCCTGTTCATCTCCGACGAGGTGCAGACCGCGTGGGGCAGGACCGGCGAGCACTTCTGGGGGTTCGAGGCCCACGGTGCCGTGCCCGACGCGATCACCTTCGCCAAGGGGCTGGGCAACGGCTTCGCGGTCGGCGGCGTGGTCGCCCGGGCCAGCCTCATGGATGGCCTGCCCGGCTCGGGCATCTCCACATTCGGCGGCAACCCGCTGGCCATGGCCGCCGCCAACGCCACCCTGGACTACGTGCTCGACCACGACCTGCAGCGCAACGCGGCCACGCTCGGCCCGCTGCTCATCGATGGGCTGCGGGAGGCGGCCGGGCCGCTGGCGGTGGCCGGGGATGTCCGGGGCAAGGGACTGTTCCTTGCCATTGACCTGCTCGACCCGGCTACCGGCGCGCCCAGCCCGGCACTGGCCACGCGGATGCTGGAGGCCACCAGGGAACGCGGCCTGCTCGTCGGCAAGGGCGGGCTCTACGGCCAGGCGCTGCGGATGGCCCCGCCGATGACCCTCAGCGAGGCCGAGGCCAAGGAGGGCCTGGAGATCCTCACCGACGCGCTGCGGGCCGTCAACACCGAGGCGACCGGGTAGCGCGGGTGCGGGTTGATGCGCTGATAACAGCAACAGGCCCCGGGGGTCTGGTACGGCAGGACTCCCGCGGCATGTGCGGCACGACGTCTCGAGGTGGCAGGCTGGGCTCATGGTCATCCCCGTCCACGACATCAACCCGCTGCGGCGGACGCCGTGGGTCACCTATGCACTGGTCGTGGCCAACCTGGTGGTGCTCCTGCTGAGCCCGGGGACACTGCCCCATGCCGCGGCCTCGCGTGGCCTGGTGAGCTGCCAGATGGCCGCGTTCTACGACCACTTCGGTGCGATCCCGCGCGAGCTGATCCGTGACCACCAGCTCAGGAACCCGATACAGGTGGTGTC
>DASYYE010000471.1:0-4206 GCA_035946955.1 Streptosporangiaceae bacterium
ACACCTCGGTGAGCTGGTCCAGCGCGACCCAGTCCACGTGTCCGGTCGCCATCGGCACCAGGGTCGCGTCACACGCTGCGGCGGCGGCCTCGGGGCCTGTCAGCCAGGCCAGGCCGCTGGTCTGCCGCCACGCTTGCTCCGCGGCGGACTCACCGGGGCCATCAGGTGTGCCCAGCAGCTCCTGCAGGGACATGTGGACCTGGACCTGGGTGGGCTGCCCCGCACGGTCCGGCAGCATTCCGCTGGCGACCAGCCGTCGGCACGCGTCCTCCAAAGCATCGTGATGACGTTGCGCGACCGTGCGCATGTCCTCCGGACCGGCCCGCTTGCCCAGTGCGTCCAGCACCGCCCCCAGCGCCGCCGCACAGCCCGGCGACAAGTCACCGTCGGCGCGGCCCGCACCCCGGAACGTGACGTCCAGCCGGAACCACCGGTCACTGAACCCGTCGTCACCATCCACATCGGGCGTGCGGGTGCGCACATACATTTCCTCGGCCAAGCCCGCGATGTCCCGCAGGTCCGCACCGCGGGCCGCGGCACCGCAGAGGATCCGGTCCGCGTCTTCCTGCCGGTCGGCAGGCAGCCGGTCAGACCAGTCGCAGAACTGCCGTGCCCACGACACCGACAGTTCCCCGGCGGCCAGTGCACCCTCAATGACCGGGTGTGCCGCGAGCCGCCGCATCCAGCCCACCGACCCGGCGGCGGCGTGGCGGGTGGTGCGGGTGTGGAAGGTCAGCCACATCCGCACGCTGCCTAAACCGTCGTCTTCGTGCCCGCGCTGCGCGGAGAAGGCAGCCAGCACCCGCGAACGGGCTACAGTCTGCCGTGACTCCGCCTGTTCCAAGGCCTTGAGCACCTCGGCCTGGGTGGCGGTAGCCAGCGAGGCGGCGTCAACGGAGGCCAGGTAACCCAGCGCGGCCGTGAGCATGTCCACTGCCTGGCCAGGGCTGGCCACCTGCTGCGCCTCACCCACCGGGCACCACCTCCTCACTGACTCACGCAACACCCGTCCACGCCAAGCGCGGTGAGCCCGCTGCCTGGGATGTTCGGTATCGAAATCTAGTTTGAAGAATACCGTGAGCCACTGACAAAACCGATGCCGCAGGTCAGAGAGCCAGGAGCCAGGCAGTGGGAGCTGGGGGGCGACCGGGAAGAGACCCACCGCTGGTCTGGCCCGCATAAGCAAAACCCCAGGACCGCAGCGCATCGGCCAAGACGGGGTGGCCAGCGGATGGATCGGGACCGTAGTCACTGACCAGGAGGCGGCCAGTGCCGGACCGGACCGTGCGGGCCAGATGGTGGCGGATCAGGTCAGGCCGACGCTGGGCCGGTACGCAGTCGACCAGGATGTGCACGTAGTCGAAGCGCTGGCCGTCCAGGGCAACCCAGTCGATGGCGTTGCCGTGCCAGATGCGGTCCGCCCACTGGGGCAGCCGCTGACGGGCCAGTTCCACCAGGCCGGGTGCCAGGTCTATGCCGAAGGGCTCCACGGTCATGTCGCGTTCTGCGCACCAGCGGACGACAGACTCCATGAGCAGGCCGTTCGCACACCCGACGTCCAGGAACGTGCCACCCGCAGTGACCGCCTCAGTGATGTGATGGCGGCCCTGCCACCACGCCTGTTCGTCGCCGCCGAACCCCGAGCCTTCCTGGGGTGTCCTGCCACGCAGGTAGGCGCGCTCGAGCCTGCCCGCGTTGCCGGCGTAGAAGGTCTCATCGTCCAGGGTGCGGTACGAGGTAGCCGCAGCCCTCACAGCGGCGGCGGGCACGGGCTGCCCGCAGGCATCCAGCCGGTCAGCGGCCTCTTCGGCTGAGCAGATGCACAGCCGCTCCCGGGTATGCGGCCGGTAGCCGGTGTAGGGACCGCCCTCGACCCACGCGTAGAGGTGGCCGCCGTCTAGGCCGAACGACCGGAAGCGCTGGTACCGGAAGCCTGCGGACTCCAGTGGCACCCGCAGGACCGTGTCGAGCAGGTAGTCCTCGCCCGGCAGCACGTCCCCGGCTGGGAGGCGCGGACCGTCAGGCCGTTCGACGAGCACACACCGTCCGTCCGACAGGAATGGGACCAGAGTGAGCCGCTTCACCTGGCCTTGTGGCGGGTCAGTCCCGATCGGGATGAACACTGCAGGCACCCTGGCCGACCCGGGACGTCAGCCTGAGGCGTCAGCCTGCTCCGTAATGGCGATCACACCGAGTGTCTGCGCCTGGGTCATGCCCAAACCCGCCCCGACCACGTGGGCCGCATCGCGTTCGGCATCGGTCAGTGGCCCGTCGGCCATGCCGATGCGGACCACATCAGCCAGTACCCATTCGCGTGCCTGGATGGCGAGCTGCGCACCGACCTGGCTTAGCGCCGCAGCACCGGGCCCAGGCGCGGCCGCCAGGTCAGCTTCGAGGGCGGCCTCGTTGTAGCCGTCCGCGCCAGCCTTGGTGATCACCTCGATCGCGCGCTGGCGCGCCAGTTCGCTGCCACGGTCACCAGCGGTGAGCATGATGCACGCTGCCGCCCGCATCCCTGCTGGCAGTGCGGCTTGCATCTGGGCCACGGTGGGCAGGTTCAGCACGTCAGCGTGGTAGCGGGTGCGGCAGGCAGCGCACTGGGCGTGCTCCCCCACCTTGTTCAGCGGGACCAGCGGAATGAAGAACAGGGTAAAGAAACGCCGCCCCATGCGCAGCCGGTACGCACGGTCACCACCACAGCGGCGACAGTGGAATGTGCCCTCGCCAATGGTGCGGTAGAACACGCGAAGGCCCCAAATAATCAGCAAGGTCTCCCCCTTATGAGGTCGTACGAGGCAAGTCGGTATTCCCCACCCATGGCCCGTTCTGGCCCGCTCCACGACCATCATGCCGCATTGTGCACTGCAGCACCGTGACATCTGTCATCCGCAAACCCGGATCACAGCAGGCATGATGTGAGCATGCGGGTCTTGCGTCACCGGTCTGCTGCCAGCGATGCGGCTGCTGACAGTCATGCCCTACACCAAACCCCCACGTTCCCGCAGGCCACGGCCCAGCCTTGGGCACGATGGGCGCCTGACACGAGCGAGCCCGCGCACCACGAGGTGGCGCTGGCACAAGAGCGGCTCGACTGCGAACTGGAGCAGGAACTCTCCACCAGCCGCCGCATCCGGCGGCTGATCCTCGGGGGCCTGCTGGCCGCGTTTGTGCTCGCTCCGGCCATCGCCTACGTAGCCGACCACGGCGACAGTTTCAAGTCACTGTTTCTCGGGGTTGGCACCGTGGTCTTCGTGGCCGCCACCGTCCGGGTAATCACCATAAATGACGTAATCCGGGTCAGCCCTCGCAGACGCGCGGCGTGGCTGGGCCTGGTCGTCCCGCTCGGCGCCCTTATCTACGCGGTCGGCGGGGCTAACTGGCTGACCCCCCTGGCTGTCGTGGCCGCCGGACTTGGCGCCCTGCTGACCAACACCCGGCTGGCCGCCGTCTGCATTGGGTTCTGCTGCGTGTTTGGCGCCGCCGTGGGCCTTGCCGAGGGTTTTGGGCCTGGCGCGACCACGATCGCGGCGGCCGTCCCGGCACTGGGCGGTCTGCTGTCCTTTACGTCCGCGCGGCGCAACGCCCTTGTCGTCACCTTGCACCAGACCCGTGCTGAGCTGGCCCGGATGGCCGTCGCACAGGAGCGGTTGCGGATCGCCCGGGACTTGCACGACCTGCTGGGCCACAGCCTGTCGCTGATCGCACTGAAGGCTGAGCTCGCGGGGCGGCTGATCGACGCCGACCCGGGGCGTGCGGCGCGCGAGGTCTCCGAACTGCAGGCCGTGGCCAGGCAGTCCCTGGGGGAGGTACGCCAGGCGGTGGCCGGGTACCGGCAGCCGAGCCTGGCCAGTGAACTGGCCGCTGCCGAGCAGATGCTGGCATCGGCCCATATCGAGTGCCTGGTCGAGGCCCCGGACACATCAGCGCTGCCCGCCGCCGCGGATGCGCTGCTGGCCTGGACGGTACGGGAGGGCACCACCAACATCGTGCGGCACTCCAAGGCACGCCACGCCGAGATCAGGGTCGATGTCACGGACACCGCGGCCAGCGTCAACCTCACCGACGACGGCGTCGGACCACCATCCGACGTGACCGGGTCTGGCCTGGCTGGGTCTGGCCTGGCTGGGTCTGGCCTGGCTGGGTCTGGCCTGGCTGGGTCTGGCCTGGCTGGGTCTGGCCTGGCTGGGTCTGGCCTGGCTGGGTCTG
>DASYYE010000472.1:0-3048 GCA_035946955.1 Streptosporangiaceae bacterium
GGGTAGGTGGTGATGATCTGGCCGACGTTGCTGGTCTTGGCCATCGCATAGACACCGCGGGCCAGTGCGAGCAGCCGCTGGGCCGCGACATGCTGGTGGGCCGCGTCGAGCTGGGCGCCGAGCGCGAAGTCAGCGGCGAACCGGCCAGCGAAGTCCGGGTCGATGCGCTGGCCCGGCGGCGCGGCCTCGAAGACCGGGCGGTACTTGACGTAGTAGGCCGTGGGCCCGTAGGGCAGGTGCCCACTGGGGGTGACATTCATCCGGTCCTCGGCCTGCGGCAGGAACCAGAAGTTGTAGTCGCCCTGGACTAACCCGGCCGGGTACTTCTTGGTGGGACGGCTGCCGTTGCCGATCCCGACCTGGATGTAGAGAACCTTGTGCACCGGGTCCCACATCTTCTCCAGGGAGCTCAGCCCGAACCTGGCCTCGCTCGCCAGCGTCGGGTACACCCCCGGAGCGTCGCGGTCCGCGATCATCATGAGCGCGTCCGCGTAGCTGGCGGTGTAGGCGAACCGCTCATACCCGCCGCCCGCGTCGAACCAGCTGCCAGCGACGTCCACCGGGCCGCCGATCCGCCGCAGCGGAGGGACCAGGTCATCGGAGTAGCGGCCCGACGTCAGGAACTTCGGTGTCGCATAGACGTAGGCGTGTTCGTCGGTCAGGTTGGCTGGCCTACGGTGCATGACGGAACGCACCACGTCAGGGCCGTCGCGCTCGGAGGTGAACCACTGGACGGCGTTGCGCACCAGCGGGTGGTAAAGGCTCCTGGCGCTCGCGATCCTGAATGGCGGTGATACTACTGTGGCGCCAGCGGTGCGAATGGCGATGTGGTACTGGCCGGTACGGGCCAGGGAGGTGAAGTCTAACTTGAACACTGCCGGGTACCGCGAATTCCACGGACCCACATTGGTACGTGAGCGGCCCCGGTAGACCGGGCCGGATCGGCTGGACACCGTGAAGGCCACGCTGGCCGCGGGCTTGGTGAGCATGGCGAAGGCGACCTTGGGGCTGTCCGGCGTGTACCCCACCTGGTTGACCCTGACCTGCGGCTGGACCGCTGGGCGCGAGCCCGCGCTCGCACTGTTGTAGGCGGCAAGTCCCAGGAAGAGCAGGGCCACCACAGCGGCCCCGGTCGCAACCTGTTCGTTGAAGTTACCCATGCTCGCCCTCTTCATATGGATTTGTCACCTAGCGGTGACGCTACGCGCGGACCGATATGCATGCAAGACAGCCGGCCGTCAATGTGGGAAATGGCTCACCAGTGTGCCCGTGATGCGCCGAATTGCCGGTGGCGAACGCCAAAGCAGCAGCCAGGAGAAACAGCAGGCACGCTGGCAACGACACGTTCCAGGTCGCTCATCCGTCCCCGGTCAAGGTCCAGCCCGCGCTGGTCTCACGGCCGCGCAACTCCTCCGGAAGGGGGTCGGCTCAGGCGGGCCCGCGCAGGACCGCGCCCACCCGGCGGGCTGCTTCGGCCACGGCGGCGTCACGGACGGCGGTGGTCTCCTCGTCGGTGAGTGTCCGGTCCGGGGCACGGAACCGCAGCGTGTAAGCCAGTGACTTGCGTCCCTCGCCGACCTGCTCCCCGGTGTAGACGTCGAACAGCCGGACCTCCTCCAGCAGGCCGCCGTCCACCGCGTCGGCTGCCCCGGCAGCCAGCGCCGCCTGGACGTCCGCGGCGGCCACCGTCGCGTCGACAACCAGCGCCACGTCCTGCGTGGCCACCGGGTAGGGCGACACCGCAGGCGCCGCCACCGGCCCGAGCCGCTCCGCGATGGCCCCGATGACCGACAGGTCCAGTTCCATCGCGCACGTCCGGGGCGGCACCCGGAACGCCTCGATGACCCGCGGGTGCAGCTCACCCGCATGCCCGGCGAGCCGCCGTGTCCCGTCCTCGGCCACCACATACAGTGCGGCGCACCGGCCGGGGTGCCAGGGCTCGTGCTGGTCCTGCTCGACCCGGAACGGCACCCGGCTGACCCGCAGCACCTGGCGGGCCGCCTCGACCGCGTCCTGCCAGCCAGCGGGACGGCCGCTCCCCCACCAGCCGGGCAGGTCCCGGGCACCGAACAGGACGGCACCCACCCGCGACGGCTGGTCCGGCAGGGCCGCCTCCAGCAACGCGACCTCCTCCGGAGCCGGCCCCCGGTCCACGGCCAGGATCGGCGCAGGCCGCTGCTGGCCGGGACGCGGCCGGAACACCAGCCCGACCTCATACAGGCCAAGGTCGGAGAACCCGCGGCCGATGTTGAACGCGCACGCCCGCAGCAGCCCGGGCAGCAGGGTGGTGCGCAGGTACGGCTCGTCCTCGCTGAGCGGGTTGGCCAGCCGGGTCGCCCGCCGCCGCGGGTCTCCCGCGGGCAGTTGCAGCCGGTCGGCGTCCTCGGCCGACACGAACGGCTGGCTGAGCACTTCCACGTACCCCGCGTCGGCCAGTGCCCGGCCGACCGACCGCTGCATCCGCTGCGCCGGGGTCAGCCCCCGCCCGGCTGTGGCGCGGGGCAGCCGTGTCCCGATGTTGTCGTAACCCTCCAGCCGGATGACCTCTTCGGCCAGGTCGTGGCGGGCCAGCAGGTCAGGCCGCCACGACGGCGGGACCACGCTCAACTGGTCCTGGCTGGACACCTCGCAGCCCACCTCGCGCAGTCGCTGCTCCACTGTGGCCCGGCCATAGACCTGGCCCGCCACCTGGTCCGGGTAGTCCGCCGCCATCGTGATCGTGACGGTGGGCACGTCCACCTGCGCGTGGGTGCAGCCCGGCACCACCCGGGCGCCGCCCAGCGCGGCGAGCATCGCGACGGCCTTGGCAGAGGCGCGCAACGGCAGTTCCCGGTCGACCCCGCGCTCGAAGCGGTAGGAGGCCTCGCTGAAGAGCCGGTGCCGACGGCTCATCCTGGCCGTCCCGGCCGCGGAGAAGTGCGCGGCCTCGACCACCAGGTCCGTGGAGGACTCCGAGACCTCGGTCGCGAGCCCACCCATCGTGCCTGCCATGCTGATCGGCCCGGAGCTGTCGGTGATCAGGATGTCGTCCGGGTCGAGGTCGCGGAC
>DASYYE010000473.1:0-36599 GCA_035946955.1 Streptosporangiaceae bacterium
AGACTCCCCGGCTGGTGGCCTGTCTGTGCACCTGCCACCGTGCGCGCCGCTGGCACGTGCGAGAGCAGTCAGAGCCCACCAGCCGGGGGCAGCACCCCCCGCCCGGGAACCCTTCTCCGGAGCCCCGGGCGGGGCCAGGACTCACCTCCGGGAGGCATCCCCATGACTGGCAGTGTCGGCGCCGTCCCCGTGTCACGCCCGGCCCACAACCCAAGCCGTGATGCTGAGCGATGCTCCGTCGCCGGCACTGCCACCACGCTCGTTCTCGGCAGTCTGCCCAGCGCTGTCCCCTGCGCACGGTCACATGCCGTGCTCGTGGTCCGTGAGTGGGGGTTAGGCCACCTGGCGGACTCCGTGGCCCTGGTGGTCAGTGAGTTGACGACGAACGCGGTCCAGGCGTCACAGGGGCTGTCTGGGCACACGTGGCAAGGCCAGCACCACTACGGCAGGCCACCCGTCCGCCTGGCGCTCAGCACCGACGGCACGTCCGTCCTGGTGGAGGTCTGGGACGCGAACGAGGGTGAACAGCAGCAACAGCAGCCGGGGGCAGATGACATGAGCGGACGGGGATTGGTGATCGTGGACGCGCTGGCGGAGGAGACCGGGACGTCCCGGCTGGAGGGGACAACCGGCAAAGTCGTGTGGGCACTCGTGGGGTGCGGGGCATGAGCCACACCACGCCGCAGACCGACCAGTTGGAGGCGCTGAGGCAGGCGCACGGCGGGCAGTGGGAGTTCTTCGTCACGGGCCGCGTGGTCGGCGGGACGTTGTGGTGCGGGAGACGGCGGGACAGCATGACGGTGCTGCGGGGGCACTCTGCCGCAGAACTGAACCAGAAAGTCACCGAATGGGAACCGGGAACGGCAGGGGAGAGCCATGACTGAGGAAGTGGCAACGGAACTAGCGGAGCGAGCCGGGCGGGCACGCAGCCGCGTACTCAACGGGGTGCCGCCTGGCAGGACACGGGACGGCATCCTCCATGAGCTTGACCACCTGGCGGCGCTGGCCGGGCCTCACCTGGTGCCCGCGCAGGCACCAGCGGAGGCATGATAGGCAGCGCCATTCAGAAAGGCCAGACGGCCCGCCCTCACGATTTCCAGGTCAGAGTTGGTTCCGCCACCTAGCCTCCCCTCATGACGACCAACGAAGGCATGAGAACCCGCCGTGAAGTCCTAGGCGACGCCCACGTAGACCGAGCCATCGAGAACACCACCGAGTTCACCGCCCCCTTCCAGGGCTTCATCACCAGATACGCCTGGGGCGAGGTCTGGAGCCGCCCCGGCCTCACCCGCGCCGAACGCAGCATCATCACACTCACCGCCCTCGCCACGCTCCGCCAGGACGAGGAACTTGCCCTGCACGTCAAGGCCGCCACCCGCAATGGCCTGACCCCCGAGCAGATCCGCGAAGTCCTGCTGCAGGTCGCCGTGTACGCGGGGGTCCCGGCCGCCAACCGCGCGTTCGCGGTCGCCGCTGAGGCTTTGCAGAGTCTTCCGTAGTACGCACAGTTGTTCACTCAGCGCCCGTGTGGTTATGGTTTCGGTATGTCGGAGATCGTGCCGCTGGCGGAAGCGATCGCCGCGAACATCCACGACGGCGACATCGTCGCGATGGAGGGCTTCACGCACCTGATCCCGCACGCGGCGGGCCACGAGGTGATCAGGCAGCGGCGCCGTGACCTGACCCTGGTCCGGATGACCCCGGACGTCATCTATGACCAGATGATCGGCGCGGGGTGCGCGCGGAAGCTGGTCTTCTCCTGGGCGGGCAACCCGGGGGTTGGTTCGCTGCACCGGTTCAGGGACGCGGTCGAGCATGGCTGGCCGGTGCCGCTGGAGATCGAAGAGCACAGCCATGCCGGCATGGCGAACCGGTACATGGCCGGGGCCTCCGGCCTGCCATTCGCGGTCCTGCGCGGCTACCGTGGCACCGACCTCCCGGCGAACACGGCCGGCGTTGCCGACATCACCTGCCCCTTCACTGGCGAGACGCTGACCGCCGTCGCTGCGCTGCACCCGGACGTGACCGTGATCCATGCCCAGCGCGCCGACCGGCTGGGGAACGTGCAGTACTGGGGCATCACCGGGGTGCAGAAGGAGGCGGTGCTGGCGGCGAGGCGCTCGGTCGTCACGGTGGAGGAGGTCGTCGACGTGCTCGACCCGCGACCCGGCGCTGTGGTGCTGCCGTCGTGGCTGGTCACGCACGTGGCGGTGGCGGCGGGCGGCGCCCATCCGTCCTACGCGCTCGGCTACTCCGTGCGGGACAACGACTTCTACGTGGCCTGGGACGCGATCAGCAGGGACCGGGCCACCTTCCGCGCCTGGCTGGACGAGCACGTGTATGACGCGGCCGGGAGCCAGCACACGCCATGAGTTACAGCTCTGACGAGATCATGACGGTCACCGCCGCCCGGGCACTGCGAAACGGGATGACGTGCTTCGTCGGGATCGGCCTGCCGAGCGCGGCCGCCAACCTGGCCCGCGCCACGCACGCCCCAGACCTGGTGCTCATCTATGAGTCAGGCACGATCGGCGCCAAGCCCGGTGAGCTGCCGCTGTCGATCGGTGACGCGGTCCTGGCGGAGACCGCCGACTCGGTGGTCAGTGTGCCGGAGATCTTCAACTACTGGCTGCAGCCCGGGCGGATCGATGTCGGCTTCCTGGGCGCCGGGCAGATCGACCGGTTCGGCAACATCAACACCACGGTGGTCGGGAGCGACTACGCCAGCCCGGTGGTGCGGCTGCCCGGCGCGGGCGGGGCCCCGGAGATCGCGGCTGCCTGCCGGGAGGTGATCGTGGTACTGCGCCACTCGCTGCGGACATTCGTCGACACGGTGGACTTCATCACCTCGGTGGGTTTCGGTGACGGCCCGGGTGCCAGGGCGCGGCTGGGCCTGACCGGTGCTGGGCCGCAGCGGGTGATCACCGACCTCGGCGTTCTCCGGCCCGACCCCTGCACCTGCGAGTTCGTGCTGTGCTCGGTCTACCCCGGGGTTTCCGTTTCGGATATCCACCGCAGGACCGGGTGGGACTTGCGCGTGTCAGCCGACCTCGCGGAGATCGCGCCGCCATCAGAGCCCGAGTTGACCGTGCTCCGCGGGCTGCTCGCCACCATGCCCACCAGTCAGCAGAACAAGCAGGGAGCGACCCGATGAAGGCCGGTCACGATTTGCAGCCAGAACCATACATGCGGCCTGCCGGGGTGCACCCGCCGCTGGACTCGCCGGAGTACCGCGCGACCGCGTTGCGCGCGCCAAGACAGGAGCTGGTGCCGCTGCCGCACTGGCTGACCGAGGTCACCGGGCCGGTGTTCGGGCCGCGGGCCGTCACCGCTGCCGATGCTGACCTGACCACACGGCACGCGGACGAGCCGGCCGGCCAGCGGATCATCGTGAAGGGACGGGTGCTCGACTCCGATGGCAGGCCGGTCCCTGACATGCTGGTCGAGATCTGGCAGGCGAACGCTGCTGGCCGGTACGCGCACCAGGTCGACGACCACCCGGCCCCGCTCGACCCCAACTTCGACGGCGCGGGCCGGTGCATGACCGATTCGCAGGGCAGGTACCGGTTCGTCACGATCAAGCCGGGGGCGTACCCGTGGCGGAACCACTTCAATGCCTGGCGCCCGGCCCACATTCACTTCTCGCTGTTCGGCCGGGCGTTCACCCAGCGGCTGGTCACCCAGATGTACTTCCCCGGGGATCCGCTGTTCCCCTACGACCCGATCTTCAACTCGGTGCCTGATGCCAAGGCGCGGCAGCGGATGGTCTGCCGCTTCGACATGGACGTGACCAAGCCCGAATGGGCGCTTGGTTTCCAATGGGACATCGTGCTCCGCGGCCACGCGGCGACTGTGTTCGAGGGGAGGTAGGAGAGGCAGTGCTGCCGATCACACCGTCGCAGACAGTTGGGCCGTACCTGGCTATCGGGCTGCCCTGGCCGGAGGGGCCGTTCGTCGTGCCGGAGGGGACGGCGGGCGCGATCGCCATCTCCGGCCAGGTCCTCGACGGGGCGGGCCAGCCGCTGCCGGATGCGGTGGTTGAGACTTGGCAGGCCGACCAGGACGGCAGGTTCAGCCATCCAGACGACCCGCGCGGCATCGCTGCCCAGGGTTTCCGCGGGTTCGGCAGGTGCCCGACCGACGCGCAGGGCCGGTACCGCATAGTCACGGTCCGCCCTGGGCCGCTGCCCAGCCCGGACGGCCGGACCGAAGCGCCGCACATCGACGTCTCGGTGTTCGCCCGTGGCCTGCTCGACCGGGTGGTGACGAGGGTCTACTTCCCCGACGAGGAGGCGGCCAATGCCGCCGACCCGGTTCTCACCACCATCGCCGACGAGCACCGGCGGGGCACGCTGATCGCCGTCGCCGGGCCGGGCGGGTTCCGGTTCGACATCCGGCTCCAGGGCCCGGGCGAGACGGTGTTCTTTGACATATGACTTCATTGCCTGAGTTGACCGCCTCGCTTGACGGGCCGCCCGGCGCGCCCGTGCTCGTGCTCGGCAACTCGCTGGGTACCAGCCGCATGGTCTGGGACCGGCAGGTGCCCGCGCTGGGTGAGCGGTTCCGGCTGCTTCGGTACGAACTCCCCGGTCATGATGGCGCGCCAGCCCGGCCAGGGCCGTACACGGTCGGCGTGCTCGCCTCCGGCGTGCTCGGGTTGCTCGACTCCTATGGCGTGGACCGGGCCGCCTACTGCGGCATCTCGCTCGGCGGCATGATCGGGATGTGGCTCGCCGCGCACGCGCCTGACCGGGTCAGCGCGCTTGGGCTGGTGTGCAGTTCCGCCTACCTGCCGCCCGCCGACGGCTGGCGTGCGCGTGCCGACCTGGTCTGCCGCGATGGCATGACGGCGATCACACAAGCGTCGATCGGCCGGTGGTTCACCCCCGAGTTCGCGGCCCACCAGCCTGCGCTGATGTCGTCGTTCGCGGCCGAGTTCGAGCGGGTCGACCCGGTGGGCTACGCGGGCTGCTGCATGGCGATCGCAGGTATGGACCTGCGCGAGTGCCTCGGGTCGGTGCGGGCGCCGACGTTGGTGGTCTCGGGGGCACGTGACCCGGCCACCCCTCCTGAACACGGTGCAGCGATCGCGGCCGGGATAGCCGGGGCGAGGCACGTCGTGCTCTCCGACGCCGCGCACCTGGCGAACGTCTCCTCGCCCGAGGAGGTGACCGGTGTCTTGGTTGACCATCTGGGCCGGGAACCTATGGGCGCATAGCGAACACCGGGTGCGGTCCTGCATACGATGACTGCGTGACAGATGACGTCCGCGACCCGCCTCCCGCCAGGGACAGCGACTTCGTGCAGTCGCTGGACCGCGGGCTGGCGGTCATCCGGGCGTTCGGGCCGGACCGGGAGCAGCTCAGCCTCAGTGAGGTGGCCGGGGCCACCGGGCTGACCAGAGCGGCTGCCCGGCGGTTCCTGCTGACCCTGGTCAAGCTCGGCTACGTGCGCAGCGACGGCAGGAAGTTCTCGCTGCGGCCGAGGGTGCTCGAACTCGGCTACGCCTACCTGTCCGGGCTGGCCCTGCCCGAGATCGCTGCCCCGCACCTGGAGGAGCTCGTCGCCACGCTGCGCGAGTCGTCGTCGGTCTCGGTCCTGGACGGGCACCACATCGTCTACGTGGCCAGGGTTCCCACCAAACGCATCATGACGGTGGCGATCTCGGTCGGCACCAGGTTCCCCGCGTTCGCTACCTCGATGGGGCGGGTGCTGCTCGCCGCCATGCGCGAGGAAGAGTTCGAGCGCTATCTCGCCGAAGCCACGTTCGAGGCGTTCACCGCGCGCACCGAGACCGACCCCGGCCGGCTCCGGGACATCGTGCACGAGGTGGCCGAGCAGGGTTACGCGATCGTGGACCAGGAACTCGAAGAAGGACTGCGGGCGATCGCCGCCCCGATCCGAGGCTCCGGCGATGCGGTCACGGCGGCGGTCAACGTGTCCACGCATGCCAGCCGGGTCGGCCTGGCCGCGATGCGGACCAAGCTGCTGCCCGCACTGCTGGAGACCGCACGGCAGATCGAGACCGACCTGCGGTCCCAGGGGCCAGCCAGCTAGGCGTTCCGACCCCAGTAACAGCAAACCTTTGCAGCGTAGGGCCCCGCTGTGGTTTGTGCGCGCTCTCCGCACGTCAGACCGTTATGCGATGGGCGTTGACAGTCGTTACGAAGCCTGGCAGGTTTCTACATAGCGTATGCTTGTACGCCAAGCGAACAACCTGCGGCACCTGTCCTGAAGCGTCGGTGTCCCGGCCTTCAGCCCCCGGCGTCCCGCGGGCGCTGAATCTGAGGAGCCGGTATGGACGGTCAGGAACCAGGCCAGCAGCCGTCACTGGATCAGCTGATATCGCGGCGTTCATTGCTCAAGACCGTGGGCGCCGGAAGCCTCGCCGTGGGCACGGGCGGGCTACTCGCTGCGTGCGGTTCAGGGATCAAGGGGTCGGGGTCGGGCAGCAAAGCCATCACGATCGGCTGGATCCACCCGCTGACCGGCGACCTGGCCGGGTTCGGTGCTCCGGATAACTGGGTGATCTCCAAGATCAAGCAGACCGCGCCGTACAAGAACGGGTTCAAGGCCGGCGGCAAGACCTACTCCGTCACTATCAAGTCCTATGACAGCCAGTCCAGCCCGGCACGGGCCGGTGACCTGGCCAGGACGGCCATCCTGAACGACCACGTGGACCTGCTGCTCGCGTCGTCCACCCCAGAGACCGTCAACGCCGTCGCCAGCCAGGCGGAGACGCTCGGCACGCCGCTGATCTGCTCGAACATCCCGTGGGAGCCTTGGTACATCAACCTCGGCGGCAATCCGCTGAAGCCGACGCTGCGGCCCAAGTACGTGGTGATGTTCTTCCTCGGTGCCGAGCACCTGGTCAAGTGCTTCATCCCGATGTGGGACCGGATCCACGCCCAACTCCACACCGACAAGGTTGTCGCTGCCGCATTCCCCAACGACTCGGACGGCAACGCGTTCCGTGCGGTGTTCCCGCCGATCGCCAAGGCGGCGGGCTACACGTTCGTGCTCTCCGCGCCCTACACGGACGGGACCACGAATTACTCCTCGATGATCTCCCAGTTCAAGTCGGCCAAGGCCGACTTCTTCACCAACGTGCCGCTGCCGCCTGACTTTGCCACGATGTGGAAGCAGGCGGTGCAGCAGGGCTACAAACCGAAGCTGGCGACCGTGGCCAAGGTTCTCCTGTTCCCGCCCGACGCCTACGCGCTCGGGAGCCTGGCCTACAACGTGGCCACTGACGCGTGGTGGGCGCCGTCGCTGCCGTGGAAGTCCTCGTTCACCGGGGAGACCTGCCAGCAGATGGCCAGCGAGTTCGAGGCGGCCACCAACGGGCAGTGGAACTCCAACATCAGCAACTACAGCCTCTTCGAGGCCGCCTACGCGGCGCTGACCGCGGTGAGCGACCCGCACGACAAGGCCGAGGTCGCCGACGCCATCCACAAGGTGAACATCCAGGCCCTTGCCGGGCCGCTGGACTTCGCCTCTGGCGGCCCGGCGCCGGGCGTCGCGATCACCCCGCCGGTCGGCATCCAGTGGCAGAAGGGGACCAGGTTCCCGCTCGAGGCGCAGGTCGTGGACAACACGCTGCAACCGCAGGCGAAGATCACCGCCGACCTGAAGCCGACCAACCCGTGATCGGATGAGCGAGCCGGAGCGGCAGTGAAGGGGCAGGCGGGCGACGCCCCGCATGCGGGCGTGACAGGTGCCCTGCTCGAACTCGACCACGTGACGAAACGGTTCGGCCGGGTCGTCGTCGCGGAAGATCTGTCGCTGACGGTCGGGCCGGGGGATCTGGTCGGGATCGTCGGGCCGAACGGCGCTGGTAAGACCAGCGTGTTCGGCCTCACCTCGGGCGACCTCACGCCCAATGGCGGTGAGGTCCGCTTCGCCGGGCGAACCGTCACCGGGCTGGACCCGGCCGCGCGGTGCAGGCTGGGTATCGGACGCACCTACCAGGTGCCGCGGCCGTTCTCGGACATGACCGTGTTCGAGAACCTGCTCGTCGCCGCGCAGCAGGGTGGGGGGCTGCGACGGCGGGCGAGCTATGTGGCAGCAGCGGAGGTTCTCGAGCGGACCGGTATGTCCGGGCAGGCGAACGTGCCGGCCGAGCGGCTGGGCCTGCTGCAGCGTAAGCGGCTCGAATTGGCGCGCGCCCTCGCAACACAGCCGACGCTGCTCCTGCTCGACGAGGTGGCCGGCGGCCTCACCGACCCAGAGGTCGCCCAGCTCGTCGAGATCGTCCGCGGTGTGAACGCCGAAGGGACCGCGGTGGTCTGGATCGAGCACGTCGTGCGTGCGCTCACCGTGGTGGTCAGCCGGCTGCTCTGCCTGGCCGGCGGCAGGTTCGTCGCCGACGGGAACCCCGCGGCGGTACTGGCCGAACCCGCGGTCCGTGAGGTCTTCCTCGGCACCGACGTCACCGCCGCCCTGGTCGGCGGGTCACTGGAGACCCGTGGTTCCGGCGAGCGGAGCGAGCCATGAGCGAGCCGGCGCCGCTGCTCGAGGTCCGTGACCTGGCCGTGTACCACGGGCAGCTCCGGGCACTGGACGCGGTCTCGTTCCGGGTGATGCCGGGTGAGGTCTACGCGATCATCGGTGCGAACGGAGCGGGCAAGTCGACGCTGCTGCGGACGATCGCTGGCCTGCACCACCCGACGGCGGGTTCGGTCCGTTTCGATGGCAGCGATGTGACGAGGCTGCGGCCCGAGCGCCGGGCCAGGCAGGGGATCGTCATGGTGCTGGAGGGCCGCAGGCTGTTCGGGTCACTCACCGTCCATGAGAACCTGCTGGTCGGCGCGGCATACGCGCGGCAGGGCCCGTGGACGACCGAGCGGGTCTATGAGACGTTCGACTGGATGCGCGACCGCCGTGACCAGCGCACCGACCAGCTCTCCGGCGGGGAGCAGCAGACGGTCGCCCTCGGCCGTGCACTGGTCGCCAACCCCCGTGTACTGCTGCTCGATGAGTTGTCGCTGGGTTTGGCACCCGTGGTCGTCCAGCGCATCTACGGCATGCTGCCGCAGGTTCTCGCGAGCGGCCTCACCGTCCTGCTCGTCGAGCAGGACGTGAGCCAGGCCCTGCGGGTGGCATCCCACATCCACTGCCTGCTCGAGGGCAGGACCACACTGGTCGGCCGGCCCGCCGAGGTCACCGCCGAGCAGGTCGAGGCAGCCTACTTCGGCCTCGGTGGGGGAGCAGGGCAGGCGGAAGACACCGGGGGCGCGTCGTTATGGTCTGGGTGAACGCCGTCATCCAGGGGGTGCTGACGGGCGGGCTGTACGCGCTGTTCGCCTGTGGGCTGTCGCTGATGTTCGGCGTGATGAAGGTCGTGAACCTCGCGCACGGCGACCTCGCCGTGGTCGCGGGGTATGTCGCGATCGGGGTCATCGCCGTCACTCACATGCCGGTGCTCTGGTCCATCGTCATCGTGGTGCCGGTCATGGCGGTGCTCGGCTACGTGCTGCAGCGCACGGTCATCCAGAGCGCGCTCGACCGGAGCGTGCTCACCACGCTGATAGTCACCTTCGGCCTGTCGGTAGTGATCGAGAACGGCCTGCTGCAGTTCTTCACCGCCAACACCCGCGGCATCGGCACCGGGCTGGCACTGGTGACCGACTCCTTCAACCTCGGCCCCCAGATCCAGGTCGCCTACCTGCTCGTGGTCATCTTCGTCATGGCCGTCGGGGTGCTGCTCGGGCTGCAGTACTTCCTGTCCGCCTCCAAGTATGGCCGCCTGATCCGTGCGGTGGCCGACGACAAGGAGGCGGCGCAGCTTGCCGGGGCTGACTACCGCCACGTGTTCGGCGTCGCGGCGGCGCTCGCGTTCGGCACCGTGGCGCTGGGCGGCATCGCCTACGGCATGTACTCCCAGCTCGCCCCGACCACGGGCACGGACACGATCCTGCTGTTCGCGTTCGCGGCGGTGGTGATCGGTGGGCTCGGCTCACTGTGGGGCACCCTGCTCGGCGGCGTGGTGCTCGGCGTGGCCCAGCAGATCGGCGCCCAGATCAACATCTCCGACGAGGTCCTCGCCGGGTACCTCGTTTTCCTCGCCGTGCTCGTGCTGCGCCCACAGGGGCTCACCAGCCGGAGGGCACAGTCATGAGGTCCCTGGTACCAGCGCCCGCCCCGCCTGCCACTGACTTCCGGGTCACCCGGTCCCAGCGCAATGTGACCTGGACCGGGGTGGTCGCGCTGATTGTCGTGGTCGTGCTCGCGCGGTTCCCGTACATCTTCTACTCGGGTGTTACGACGATCATGGTGCAGGCATTCATCGTGCTCACCCTGGCGAGCATGTGGAACCTGCTGGCCGGTTACGCGGGCCTGGTGTCAGTGGGGCAGCAGGCATTCGTCGGGCTCGGTGCCTACTTCGTGCTGATCCTGGCCATCCACGGCCTCTCACCCTTCGTCGCACTGCCCGTCTCGGCGGTCGGCTGCGGCGTCGCCGCCTTGCCACTGTGGTGGCTGGTGTCCCGGTTGCGCAGTGGGTATTTCGCGATCGCCACCTGGGTGCTCGCCGCGACCGTCATGCTCGTCATCGAGCGGTTCTCCTCGATCGGCGGCGGGACCGGCATGCCGCTGCCCGGTTTCGCCTCGCTCAACCCGGTACTGCTCACCGCGTACACGTACTGGGCGGGGCTGGCCGTCACGGTCGTGGCGCTGGCCGCTGTCTACCTCCTGCTGCGCAGCAGGCTCGGCCTGGTGCTCACCGCCATCCGCGACGACGA
Source organism: Streptosporangiaceae bacterium (assembly GCA_035946955.1). GTDB lineage: Bacteria > Actinomycetota > Actinomycetes > Streptosporangiales > Streptosporangiaceae > DASYYE01. Next base: position 10,743 of record DASYYE010000473.1, read on the forward strand.
AGTGGCGGCGCGGAGTTCGGGCGCACGGGTGGGCATGGCCAGGATGGCGGTGTTCCTGGTGGCGGGCGCTGGCTGCGGTGCCGCCGGCGGGGTGCTGGCAATCAGCCAGCTGCAGGTACAGCCGGGCGCTGTGTTCAGCGTCCAGTGGACCGCGGAGATGGCGTTCGCGACCATCATCGGGGGACTGGGCACGATCGAGGGGCCGATCATCGGCACTGCGGTGTACATGGTGCTCCAGCAGACTCTGGCCTCATACAACGCGTGGTACCTGATCATCCTCGGTCTGGTGGCGATCACCGTTGCCCTGTTCGCCCGCCGTGGGCTGTGGGGACTGGTGGACGAGCGGCTGCACCTGCGACTCTTCCCCGTCGGCTACTACGTACGGTCTCCCGGTGAGCGCTCCCGCCGCTTGACCCGGTTCAGCCGCTGAAAGGTGACGCCTCCTCGCGGAATCTCCGGGTGACCAAAACCGACTGAGTGAGCCTGACCTGACGCGCTGCGAGGGTTCACGCTGCGAGTAAACCGCGCGTGAGACGGCAGTCAACCGGCACCTAGAACGCTCAGGCCAGGAGGTTATGCAAGGGCGGTCTGGCCCTGAGTACCTCGGCTCCGAGTCGAGTCCAAGGGAGTCGGTCAACAATGATGAGATCGCACCCGATGATGCGGATGCTGCTTCCCCTAGCGGCAGTGGCGGTAACTGTCACACTCACAGCCGGGCTGTTTTCCTAGGTCTGGCGCGTGCGGCGAGGGAGTTGCGGAGCATCACAGTCCAACAGCGATCGACGCCTGTTCACCAGGCCCATGGTCGCTCACTGGCCCATGGATGGTGATGTGCGCCCAGGTTCGGCCGTGTTTGATCGAGGAGACGGCGCCGGGTGTGATGCCGAACCGGCGCGCGATCCCGGCTTGCCGGGCCTCCCCGGCCGCCAGGAGTTGCTTGATCTCCCGGACGATAGCTTCGGTGAGCACTCGGCGGCCTGCGAGCTGACCCGCGCTGATCTTCGCTCGCGTCGCGGCCGACTTGGGCTTGCCTCTGCCGGCGGTGCTGTTGAGTGCCATCTGTTCGATGAACTCTGGCGTGACGCGACGGTTCGTCCAGAGGCTGGCCCGGTGCTGCGGCGACTTGGGCTTCCCCTTGAGCGCTGCGCTGGTGTTAGCGCGGTGTTCAAGGCTGGGCTGGCTGGCGCGCTGGAATCGCGAGCAGGTACTCCCACTGAGGGTTGACGGGATCGGCTGCGACGTGTGCCCACGACTGGCGGGCCTTGATGAGGCAGACGGTGTTCAACGAGATGCCGAAGGCTGGGCCGACGTCTTTATTGCGTGCGCCCGCGTCCAGGAGTCCTTTGATCTGCGCGACCTGTTGTTCGGTCAGCTTGACGTTCAGGTTGCCCGCACCGCGTGACCGCGCGGCGAGTTTCGACCTCGCGGCCGGGGATGGCGATTTCCCTTGTTGGCCTGCCCGACCGCGCGGATGCGGTCGCGGTCCGCCTGTGTGATCTCACGTTTCGCCCAGCTGTTCTGACGGATGGCCATCATCGTGGCTACCGTTTCGGGGGTAACGAGGTAGGTCCATATCTGGCCGCGACGGAGCTGGTACACCAGTGACTCTGTCACGCCAAAGTCCACAGCGATCTCAGAGGCGTGGCCTCCGGCCAGCAGCCGTTGGCAGATGGCCACGACGAGAGCGTCGGTGAGCTTGGCGCCAGGATTCCCGTCCCCGCGCACTCGCCCGCGCTTGTGGGGTTAGGCTGGCCTTGATCGCCACGCTCATCTTGATCCTCGCCTCGGCCGTTTGCGTGAGCCCGCGAGCAGGTGAGGTCACATCAAGGGCGAGGTTATAGACGGGGCCTGCGGCCAGAGCCGCGTTGAGGTGACGCTGCTCTGCTGGGATCAGCCCGTTCGCATCCTCTACCGGTTCGATGGCCTCGAACGTGAACGCGGCCTCGCCATGCTCATCCCAGGCCGCCTGCAGCCGGTAGTTGTGGTGGCGTCCACCGCGCAACAGGGAGCGGTGCGTTTTCCACCGTCTTGGGATGTCATCAGAGGAGTCGACATAGACGCGGTCGGGGTCGGTGATCAGGTACACGCCCATCTCGACGGATGGCAGGGGTGAGATCGAAAGGCTATGCACGTCGGGTGTCCTGGCAGGTGGGACCGTTCAGGAGTCCATGGCAGGGGCGTAGTAGTCGCGGAGCATTTCGGTTGGCCAGGCTGGCTGGTGGATCTCGCCGCGTGGTCCGAATTCGGTGAACCAGGGTTTGATGTCGAGGATGGGGGTGCCGTCGACGGCGTCGAGGTCTTCGACGTGGAGGTCGAGGCTGTCGACTTTGAGGAGGCGGCAGCGGGAGACGCCGAGCCAGTTGAGGCGGCGCATGTTGCGGTGGCCGAAGGTGCCGACTTCGGGCCAGTCGGGGTTGTCGCGGGGGCGCCGGGCACCGAGGTTGAGGTCGGTGGGGTCGGTGAGGTGGAACCTGAACACGACTTCCAGGTGGGAGAAGTCGCCTAGACCCTTGGTGGCGTCCGGGGTGTACCGGGTTGCATCGATGCGGATGATCGCCTGTGTGCCGCCCCAGTAGTCGTCGGTCGGCTCGATCCGCCCCCCGACGACGTGTGCGACGGGGGTGACCTGGAATGTCTCGCTGTCCATGGGGGTGGCTCCTGGAGGGTCAGGCGGTGTAGGCGAGGTAGCGGGAGGCGCGGGCGTCGAGGTCGGTGACGGCGCGGATGCCCCGGCCCCGGAAGGACGACAGGACGGAGCGCATGTCGAGGACGGTCTGGCGGGCGCGTGCGGATCGGACGCCTTCCATCGCTTCGAGTGCGTGTGACCAGGCGGCGCATGCCTCGTCCATCGCGCCCTGGCGGGCGTGGACGGCACCGAGGTAGCCAAGGGTGACGGCGTGGGTGCGGGTGAAAGTGGCGGCTCTGCGAGTGCGGACGCTGCGCTCAAACTCCCGGATTGAGCCTGTGAGGTCTCCGATGTCGCGCAGGGCGCAGGCGGTTTCGTGGGCGAGGCTGGCTTCGCCGAAGAAGAACACCCGGCCCGGTTCCTCATCGTCCGCGGTGGCGGTTGCGAGGTCGTCTTCGGCGCGCAGCAGTGCGCGTGTGGCGGCTTGGCGGTCTCCGGTGGCGGCGAGCGCGCGGGCGTGGACGACCCCGAACAGGGCGCGTTCGCGGGGGCAGGCTTGGGTGTAGGGGTCGCCTTCGGTGCTGGCGGTGGCCAGACCGAGGGCCTGCCGGGGGTGGCCGAGGTCGACGGCCTGATGGGCCATCGCCCGCAGGATGTGTCCGGCCAGGGGTGGGTTGCCGGCTTCGGCGGCGAGTTTGAGGGCGATGGTGAAGTACCGCTGGGCGAGGGCGTGCTCGGCGTTGTCGAAGGCCATCCACCCGCACAGGTACGCCAGTTCGCCGGCGGTGGAGAACATCGCGTCACGCAGGCTCTCCTCAGTGAACCTGCCGTGGAGGTAGGCGGCGACATCGGAGGTCAGGTACTGCACGAGGGCGCTGCGGCCGTGACCGCCACCGCGCCGCTGATCGACGCGGGAGAACGCCGCCACCATCTCACGGACGGCTTCGAGATCACCCCAACCGGCCACGCCAGCGCCGCCAGTCGGCCAGGTCCGGCGCGAGGCGAGGCGCTCCCACCAGACAGCGGGCAGGGTGAGCGTGGCGACTGAATAAGCGGTGCCGCTCAGCACCCGCCTGCGTGCAGCGTCCACGTTGAGTCTCCCGAGATCAGCAAGCGCGGTAAGGGTATCGGCATCCCAGTCCAGCGCCAGCCCTGGCGACGGTTCATCCGCCAGCCCCGCCTCGCAGAGAGTGACCAGCCGGCCCAGCCGGCGTGACAGGGCCTCGCACAAAATCGACGGTGACCGGCCGGAAGGCCGGGAGCCAGCGACCCAGTGTGAGACGTGGGAGCGGCCCACGCCCAGGAGTTCGTGAGCCCCGCTCTCACTGGCGACACGGGTGAACGCTGCCGCCGTCTGGGCGTGCGACCAGCCCGCCTCCGCGATCACAGCAGCGAGGCGCGTGTTCGCGCCGTCAGCGCCCGCCACTACTGCCCCCGAGAGCTAAACGATCTTTCACCGCTTTCACCGCCCACGCACCGCGCGCACCATTCCTGCCGGGCCTGATCGATGCCAACGTTACCGGCATGACAGCGGGTAACAAGCCGGCCACCCGAGCCACCTATCAGGACTTCCCTGTGATCCGCGCCTGGTCTGACACCTTTCCCGCCACACCTGAGCAGGTCCGCCACGCCCGCCGGGGGCTGACCAGCTTCCTGGACGGTTCCCCAATCACCGCTGACGCGGTGACCTGCCTCTCGGAGTTGGTGACTAACTCCATTGAGCACAGCGAGTCCCGCGCGCCCGGTGGCCAGGTCACGGTCCGGGCGACCCTGGCCGCCGGCCGGCTGCGCGTGGAGGTGGAGGACCAGGGCGGTCCCTGGTGCCCAGTCACCACCAACGCGGGGGGCCTTGGCGGGCGCGGGCTCCGCATTGTCGCCGCGCTCAGCCGCGACTGGGGCAAGACCGCCCAGAAGGCCCGCTCTCGCACCGTGTGGTTCGAGATGGGCAGCGGCTCTATCGAGGACGGGGGGACCGTCCCGGCCTCTGGCTGGACGGCGGACCCGCCGTGCTGAACCCGGAGCGGTTCGGCCGCTTCCAGGATGCCTATGTCGCGGTCCTAGCGCAGGTCAGCGAAGGGTTTGACTTCACGGTCTCGCCACGCGGTAACGCCTGCCGGGAGTGCCTGAACGTCAGCTTCGTCGTGGATGACCCGCGTGACCGGGTGGTGTACATCGCGGCCCGGCGGGTGAACATCGTGTTCTGTTTCGCGGAGGCGCTGTGGTACCTGTGGGGTCGCGACGACCTGGAGATGATCTCCTACTACGCACCCCGCCTCGCCCGCTACAGCGCGGACGGCCAGCGGCTGCGCGGCTCCGCCTACGGCCCGAAACTGTTCGCTCCCGGGGGTGATGGCCGCTCTCAGTGGGACCGGGTCATGGGCCTCCTGGCGGGTGAGTGGGGGTCCAAGCGGGCGGTGGTCTCGTTCTTCCAGCCCGCTGAACTCACCGACGCTGGCAACCCGGACGTGTCGTGCACGCTGGGGTTGCAGTTCCTGCTCCGCGACCAGCGGCTGCACGCGGCGGCGTTCATGCGCGGCAACGACGCGGTGATCGGCCTGCTCAGTGACGTGTTCTCCTTCACCTTCCTGCAGGAGTTCATGGCCGCCCAACTCGGCGTTGGGCTCGGCTCCTACGCCCATCACGTCGGGTCGATGCACATCAACGACACTGACACCGCCACGGCCACCGCGGCGATCGAGAACGCCGCACGGGAGGGCGCCAGGTTCCCGCTGCCAGTGATGCCTGCTACGAGCTGGCACGAGTTGAAGGTGCTGGAGCAGATCGAAGGCGCGCTGCGGCGCGGCGAAGACCAGTTCACCAGCGGTGACCTGGCCGGGCTGGGTGTCCACCCGTACTGGCAGCAGGTCGTGCTGCTGTTCGAGGTCTACCGCCAGATCACCCACCACCGGGACCTGCCGATACGGGCCGCCACACTGGAAGTGCTGGAGCCGGGCTACCAGTGGCTGATCGCCCACCGCTGGCCGAAGGCGCTGCCGCCAGGATTCACCGTCCCAGCCGGAGCCCTGCGGTGACCGAGCGGGATAACGACGCCACAGTCGGCGCGGTGTCGCTGGATGACGTCGACTGGGATAGCTGGTCGGTGGTCTACCTCAAGCCGGACTGCCTGCGCACGGACCGCGCAGGTTGGTAGCAGAACGTAGCAGGGAATCACCTTTTCATGCCGGACAGGGCACAGACGGCAAAGCGTGTCGCGCGCGGAGGAGAGGTATTCACTGCGGTAAGCCAGGCGGTCCTCGTGTGCGGCTTCGCCGGACGACTGTCTCCCGTGGCGCGGGGTCGGCTACTCACGCTTGGTACATCATGCCGCTTCCGGCCGGGCGAACTGCTGCTGCGTGAAGGTGAGGTGTCCAACCACGTACTGCTGCTCACCCATGGGCGGGTGAAGTTAACGAGTACGGCGGACAACGGGTACGCGGTGGTGCTCGGGATCCTGGGACCGGGTGATCTGGTCGGGGAAATGGCAGGCTTGGGCGGCCATCCTCGCACAGCGACGGTGGTCGCCCTGGATCCCGTGCTGGCTCGCTTCATATCCGGATCCGATTTCCGCAGCTTCATTGACGGGGAAAGAGGCGCCGGGATAGCCCTCGCGGAGTTGATCGCGAGTCGGCTACGCGACGCGAACAGGCGATGCCTGGAATTCGGTGCCTTTCCAGTACGGCGAAGGCTCGCATTGATCCTCTTGGACCTTGATCGGTGGCACGGTGTGAGCGCACCTGGTGACGGGAACCTGCGTGACATCAATCTGGCTCTGTCCCAGGCTGACCTTGCGGGGCTGGTCGGATCATCCCTGGAATCGGTGGCGAAGGCGATCAGGAACCTCGTCAGGCAGGGAGTCATCAGGACGCGGCGGCGGCACGTCACGATTCTCGACCGTGCCGCGCTCGCCGAACTCGCTAACAAGTCACCGTGAAGCCGTATTTTTCCCTACTCCAGGCTTTATCCCCATGCTGAGTTGGTGGAGACCACCTGGCGCGGTCCGCTGTCGCGATGTCCCCCGATGACGAAAGCAGGTCCGATGACGCTGGATCCAGTCACACGCTCTCTTGTCGCGGTCGATATCGAAGGCTACAGCGACAGGGACAACCTGGGACACCTGGAACTCCGGGAAGCGCTTCGTCGCGTGTGCGACGAGGCGTTCGCTCGCATAGGGGTCTTGCCTGACGTTCGGCAAGACCAGGGTGATGCGTTCCTCATCATGATCCGACCGGATGTGAGCAAGGCGCGGCTCATTGACGACTTGGTCCGTGAGTTCGTCACCGCCCTTCGGCTGTTCAATCGGAACCGCCTGCCCCCAAGCAAAAATGCGCCTGCGTGTCGCCCTGCATGCCGGCGAGGTTGACGCAGACAGCGTCGGCTACGGCGGTGAGTCAATAGTGACGGTCATGCGGCTGATCGACTCCGACGAACTCAGGGCCGTGCTGAGAACAGCCCCAAACGACCTTGCCGTCATCGTGTCCGAACAACTCCACCGGGACGTAGTCATGCACCAGTACCGGGGGATCGACCCCGCCGACTACCGCGAGGTACATGTCTCACGGAAGAAGTTCAGCCAGCCCGCGTGGATCCGGGTACCAGGAATGTCTGCTGGGCCGTGGCAGACCGGTGGAGAACGAGGACAATTGTCCAGCCAGCCTGCCCGAACACGGCCGCTGGGCGGCGTGTCCGGCAACAGCACGCCAGAACCTGCGGCCGTGACCCCAGGGGGTGTGCACTTCGGGGCGGCCGCGACCTTCAGCGGCCCGACGAGCATCGGCGGGCACGCGGCCGGCCGCGACGTGAATATCCAAGACGGCGGGAGCAATGTCTGACCCGCCGGACGAGGCTCTCCCAGGTGGCGAGCCGGACCCGGCACCTGAGGCAGACGAGCCCAGCCAAGCCAGTCAGCACGATGCGCCTGGAGTTGGCGAGACCTCTGGACCCAACGCCTCCGAGGAAGAAGAAGTCATCCTCGGTGCCGCGGAGCTAGCCGAAAACATCAAGGCGCGTCGCCAGATGCGGCAGGCAGGTCTGGAAAGTCTGGGCGGAACGTGGTTCGGTGGCGCCGCCCGGTTCGGCGGTCCAGCGAGCTTCGGTGGCCACGCGGCAGCCCGTGATGTGAACATCTACTACGGCCGCATGGAACGGACTACTGCAGAGGCCGGGCCGATCGCGCCAGAACGGTTGGCGCGGATACGCAGCTCACACGTAGCCAGCCCGAGTTGCGCGGCGGCCGGACGGATGCTGCGCGACTGGCACCTCATCGTCTTGCGTGGCGCCGACGGGTCGGGGAGACGCACGACTGCGCTTTTCATGCTCAGTGGGCTGGTCGCTGACGACCAGGTGCATGCAGTCAGCGCGAACGTAGTGCTCGGATCACGAGATGCCTCCACCCTCCATGAAGGTGCAGGCTACCTGGCGGAATGCCGCGCGCCCGAGGAACTCATGTACACACACCTAGCTGCCTTGTCCGCAGAACTCAGTCAGCGGGGCGCCTACTTGGTTATCACTGTCCCGGCTGGCACGCCTGCCGACACTGGCGCCGCCGAGCACTTCATCGTGGACCATGAGCCACCGGACTGTCATTCCGTGGTGAGCGCTCACCTCGGCCTTCACGTCCGCCATGGACCCGAGGCTGAGCGTCTGCTGCGTGAAAGCCAGGCCTTGTGCTGTGTCACCTCACCCGGAGTGGCTGCAGAGCTCGCGGAGGAGTTGGTGGCGGTCATCAGGGACGGCCGGCCTGCCGCTGACGTGGCTTCAATCGTTGTCAACCTACGTCGTCAGCGGGCGCGGCATCTGCTTCGCACCGATCGGCCGAGGGATACCCGTGAGCGCGTCGAATTGCTGTGCCGGCGCGCGGCCCTCGTGTCCATCGCCGTCTTCGCCGGGTTGCCCTATGCCGATGCCTTAGCTGCGGGCGAGGTGCTTGCCACCAGGTTCATCGCAGTCGAGTTTCCGGCCACGGCGGGCCGTGAGGTCTTCCTACCGTGGCGTGAGCCTTTGCTGGCAGAGCCTGACATCGTGACTGAGGAATCTGGACGGCCTGGTCGCTGGGGACCAACGGTGACTCAGCAACTTCGTTTTCGGGATCCGGAGTTTCACCTGGCCGTGATTGAGGAGGTATGGGAGCACTATGACGCGGCCAGGTCACCGATGCTGCAGTGGCTAAGCCAACTCGCCACAAGCTCACACGACGAAGCAGTAAGGGTCAGAGCAGCCCAGGTCGTTGGCAGTTTCGCGGTAAGGGATTTCGACCATATCTGCCACCGGATGCTGCTTGAGTGGTCGGATTCGATGAATGCCAAGCCGCGGGAAGCGGCCGCCACAGCACTTGAGGCTGTCGCGGTCAGCGCGTCTTCGCAGGTTTGGAACGTGCTAGCTGAATGGTGCAGGGACGGAAACCGCAACTTCCAGCGCACTGCGGTCCTCGCTCTGGGCACGGCGATCGGCGAGCGCCACCCGGATGAGACACTCGACAGGCTTCGGCAGTTGGCGCTGAGGAGCACCGGGCGGGGAGACCGGACCTTGGGTGAAGCCGTCCGGCGCAGTGTGACAGAGCTGGTCTCCGGTCCCCACCACGCAGCGGTCGTGCGTGCGTTGCGCACCTGGGCTGAGGGTTCCGACCTGCGGCTGCGCAGGATAGCCCACAGGTGCGTTCCGCCGCTAGTGCATGTCACCAACGATTCCGGTCGCCCCCTGCTCCTCCTCACCCTGTCAAGCTGCCCTGATCTCTGTCGGGATGCCGCGGTCATTGTCGGGGCAGCCCTGGAAGAGCCAGATACCCGGCAAGAGACATGGACGGCTTTGGAGAAACTGACGACGGTGGTGGCCGGTAACCCAGGGTTGACCGACACACTGGGCGAGCTGCTGGCTGAGCTGGCGAGGATCTCGGGTACGGCTGCGAACCAACTCATCTTTTACCTGCGGCTCTGGGCACATCGCCACTCCGAGCTGACCGCCGTATCCCCAGCCGAGGCCAAGGAGGCAGAGCATGCCGGGTGCTAAGTCATCTGTAGGACAGGCACTGGATAAGGTGCTTCAAGCGTGCGCCTGGGTCGGCCAAACGGTAACCTGGGTCTGGCGTGCGGCGTTCCCAGGGCCGCCCATGAGGATGTATCAGGCGCGGTTTCAGTGTGAGGCTCCCTGCAAAGGCGATGCCTTCAGCTTCCGCGTGACCATCCACGAGTTCTGGACCTTCCCAGGCAGGTCAGACGTCATGGATTTGGCGCTCAAGGAGCATATCGAAGCTCAGCACATGGAGGTGGTTCGTCGGCTACGTGGCATTTCTCGGAATTTCTCGCCCGAAGAGACGGAGAAGTTCGAGTGCGAGGCGAACACCAAAATCGGATCCCTGGGCAGCAGGGAATCTGAGCTACGCTACACCTGTCGTTACTCTGTCGAGGTTGCACCGGATGGAAAACTTCACGAGCAATTGCAGAAGGCAGAGGTAGAGCGGCTCGAAGCCCGCGCCGGGGAAGTGCTCAAAGAGCAGAACCTGCACCACCTTGAAGTCATGCACGGCCGGTGGTTCGCGTTCCTCAGGAAGTTCGACGATGACGAGCTCGGATCGCTGGCTGCGCAGCTGGCCGGGGCCCCGGACAAATTCCCTCAAGTCATTGCAGAACGCATGGAGGAACGAGAACGAGTCACCGACGAGCTGCGCAAGCTCTGTGACACGACCAGCGACGCGTACCGAGACAAGGGCGTGTTCGACTTCGTGACCAGCACCGAGAGCGCGATCAACCGGCTGCTCCGTCACGTAGGCGCCAACAGCGCCTCGAAGTCTGACGGCAAACCTGGCAGCGGAGAAAGCGGAACGGGAAATGGCGATACCTCATCACATGTATAGACCAAGGGGTCTAGCCGCAGGGGCGGCCACAACGCTCTCGACCCGCTCCCCCGCCCCGCGACGACAGACAATAACCGGTCTACCCGGTTATGAATCTGTCAGTGACCGGTGGCCGCGCAGTAGTCCCTGACCGCGGCCTGCAGGTAGGCCTTGAGTTGCGCGTTCGCAACAGCGATCCACCCTGGTGACTGACCCTGGTTGAGCAGGCGGTGCTGCGTGCGCTCCCGTTCGATGCGTGGACGCCCATTCGTGTCCATGCTGGTCCGGATGTCACATCCAGCCGGGACGGTCACGCCCCGGTCCAGGCCGGGCAGGCCGGCTGCGTTGTTGGCCTTGATCTCCGCCTGCAGCCAAGCGGGCAGGGCCTGCTGGGTCGGCTGGCTCGGGTGCCCAGCCGTGCTCGCATGGGCCAGTCCGGGGACGGCGACCGCGATAGCGGCCCCCACGAACAAGACCGCGAGCCAGCGCCCTCGTGCGTGCCGGGAGGATGGTGATGGTGACATTGGCTCCCTCCTTGGAGTCATGGCAGCACCCGTTGTCCTACTGGGGCCGTCCACCGTCCACACGCGGATCGAGGGCGGTTCCGCGCGTCAGCCGGCGGCGGCTATTTCGGAGCCGGGCCGATCACGCCAGTCGCTCGTGGTTCGAGGGTCGCTGCCAGGGGTGGGCGTGTTCGGGCCATTTGCCAGAATGCTCCACCTTGCGGGGGATGTCAGGCTTATACCAAAGTCTTGTGGTGCGCGCACGCTTGCCTAGCACAGGGCTGGCTCGGTCCTCGGTTGGCTCTGGTCGCGCTAGCCCCAGACATCGCTGGCTACCTGGACGATCAGGGCCAGCTTGGCTTTCTGCTCGTCGGCGGTGAGGAGGTTGCCTTCCACGGTGGAGGAGAAGCCGCACTGTGGTGACAGGCAGAGCTGGTCGAGGGGGACGAACTTGGCGGCCTCGTCGATCCGGCGCTTGAGCATGTCCGGATTCTCCAGCTCACCCCGCTTGGTGGTGACGAGGCCGAGGACCACCATCTTGCCGGGCGGGACGAACCGGAGCGGCTCGAATGTGCCTGACCGCTCGTCGTCGTACTCGAGGAAGAAGCCGTCCACGCCCAGTTCGCTGAACAGGGCCTCAGCGACGAAGTCGTACCCGCCCTCCGCTACCCAGGACGACCGGAAGTTGCCCCGGCACATGTGGGTGGTGATCGCCATGCCGTCGGGGCGGCCGGCGATCGCGTTGTTCACCTGTCTGATGTAGCGCAGGTGCAGGTGCTCGGCGTCTTCGCCGCGCTCGGCGATCTCGGCGCGCTGGGCGGGGTCGTTCAGGTAGGCCAGGCTGGTGTCGTCGAGTTGCAGGTAGCGGCAGCCGAGTTCGCCGAGCCGCTGCACCTCGTCGGCGTAGGCGGCAGACAGGTCCAACCAGAACTGTTCCATGTCCGGGTAGACGCCAGCCTCGATCGAGGCCGGGCCGCCCCGGTAGTGGACCATGTTCGGCGAGGGGATCGTGAGCTTGGGGGTTGCCGCCCCCGCGACCGACTGCAGGTACTGGAAGTGGTCAGCGAAGATCGTGTGGTCCAGCTTGATCCTGCTGTCGACCCGCATGGCAGCGGGGGTGAACTCGATGGTGCCATCGGCATTGCGGAACCTCACCGCAAGGTTGCCGGGCGCCTTGCTGATCCCACCGAGCGAGTAGATGAAGTCCATGTGCCAGGACGCGCGGCGGAACTCACCGTCGGTGGCCGACTGCAGCCCGGCATTCGCCTGCATCGCGACGATGCCGGCGATCGCCGTGTCCTCGACGGCACGCAACTGGGCAGCGTCGATGGTGCCCGCGGCGAACGCGGCCCGTGCGTCGAGCAGGTCCGGTGGCCGGAGCAGGCTGCCAACATGGTCGGCGCGGAACGGCGGTGTGGTGCGCATGTCAGTCCCCAACCCCTGGCAGCGAAGCGAAACCGGTGTAGTTCTCGGCCAGTGAGGTGGCCGCGGCCTGGGACCTGACGACATAGCGGAGCTGGGCGAGCTGGAGTGCTGCCTCCATGTCGTCGGCACCGGGGGTGCGGTGCAGCATGGTGGTCATCCACCAGGAGAAATGAGTGGACCGCCAGACGCGATCCAGGCAGGTCTCGGTGTAGGCATCGGCCCGTTCGGGCTTGCCGCGCAGTAGCCAGTCGAGGGCTGGGGCGAGCACGGCGACATCGGCCATCGCCAAGTTCAGCCCTTTGGCGCCGGTCGGCGGGACGATGTGCGTCGCGTCCCCGGCCAGGAACAGCCTGCCGTACCGCATCGGCGCGCACACGAAGCTGCGCATCGAGGTGATGTTCTTGTCGAGCACCGGGCCCGGCTGCAGGCTCCAGCCGGAGCCCGGCAGGTCGAACCGGCGCGCCAACTCGTCCCAGATCCGCTCGTCCGGCCAGTTGTCGACCGACTCGTCCCGGTCGACCTGCAGGTACAGGCGGCTCACGGTCAGGCTGCGCAAGCTGTGCAGGGCGAACCCGTTCCGGTGGTGCGCATAGATCAGCTCATCGGTGGACGGCGCCACATCAGCGAGGATGCCGAGCCAGGCGTAGGGGTAGTCGCGTTCGGTCACGGTGCGCATGTCCGCTGGTATGTGCTGCCGGCAGATGCCGTGGGAACCGTCGCAGCCCGCGATCGCATCGCACACGACTTCCTGTCTGGTGCCGTCCTGGCGGGTGAAGCGCAACACCGGATGGTCGTCCGTCAGGTCGCCGATCTCGGTGCCGGTCACCTCGAACTCGATCACGCCGCCCTGGGCGAGCCGCTGGGCTATGAGGTCTTTCACCACCTCGGTCTGGGCGTAGACGGTCACGCCGCGGCCGGTCAGCCCACGGAAGTCGATGTGGTGGCGCTCCCCGGCGAACTGCAGGTAGATCCCCCCGTGCTCGAGCCCCTGCCGGTCCAGGCGGTCCGCCAGGCCAGCCTCACGGAGCAGCCGGACACTGCCATCCTCGAGTACGCCCGCCCGCTGCCGTGCCTCGCAGTAGGCACGGCTCCGGACCTCCACCACCACTGATTCGATGCCGCGCAGCGCGAGCAGGTGTGACAGCAGCAGCCCGGCCGGGCCGGCACCAACGATTCCGACCTGAGTGCGCATGTGCTCCGAGTGGTCGACACCCCCCTAGAACGGGTACCGCGCGATGTCGCCGCGGATGGTGACCCAGCGGGTGTCGGTGAACGCGTCCAGGTTGGCTGACCCGCCGAACCTCGCGCCGGTGCCCGAGGCGCGGACGCCACCGAACGGGGTGTTGGGTGAGTCGTCCACGGTCTGGTCGTTGATGTGCACGATGCCGGTCGGGATCTTGCGTGCCAGTTCGAGACCGCGCATCACGTCCCTGGTCAAGATGCCGAGTGACAGGCCGTACTCGGAGTCGGCCGCCAGCTTGGCTACCTCGTCGAAGTCCGAGAACCGGATGACCGGGGCGACCGGGCCGAACACCTCGTTCGCATAGGCGGGCATCGACGGCGCCACCTCGGCGAGCACGGTTGGCCGGTAGAACAACCTCTCGTAGCTGCCACCCGCCGCGAGCTTGGCCCCCGCATCGACGCTGCCGGTGACCAAGGCGTGCACCTTGTCGCGCTGCCGCTCGTCGATCAGCGGCCCGAGCGCCACCTGGCCGGACGCGGGGTCACCGACCGGCAGGTTGCCCGCCTTCTCGGCGAGGCGGCCGACGTAGTCGTCGTAGACCGCGTCCGCGACGATGTGACGCCCGGTGGTCATACAGATCTGGCCCTGGTGCAGGAACGAGCCCCAGGCACCCGCCGACGCAGCCGCGTCGAGGTCGGCGTCGTCGAGGATGATCAGCGCCGAGTTGCCGCCGAGTTCCAGATGGACCCGCTTGAGGTGCTGCCCGGCCAGTGCCCCCACCTTGCGGCCCGCGGCGGTTGAGCCGGTGAAGCTGACCACCGAGACCAGTGGGTCGGTGACGATCGTCTCGCCGACGTCGGCGCCGCCCGGCAGGACATGCAGCAGGCCATCAGGCAGGCCTGCCTCCTCGAAGACCCTGGCGAGCACGACCCCGCCACAGACCGCGGTTCGCGGGTCCGGTTTGAGCACCACCGCGTTGCCGAGGGCCAGCGCCGGTGCGACCGAGCGGATCGCCAGGATCTGCGGGAAGTTGAACGGTGAGATGACGCCGACGACCCCGACCGGGACCCGTTCGGCGAAGCTCAGCTGAGGCGACTCGCTCGGCAGCAGGTCACCATATGGGCGGGACGGCAGCGTGGCAGCCTCGAAGACCTCCTCGGTCGCCACGTGCGTCTCGAAGCCCGCGGCCGGGACGATCTTGCCGCTCTCCCGCACGTTCCAGTCTTCGATCTCGGCGGCGTGCGCCAGCCACACCTCGCCCGCCTTGCGCAGGATTGACGCACGCTGGGTGTACGGTGTCGCTGCCCAGGACGGCTGAGCGGCAGCGGCCGCTGCCGTCGCCACCGAGACATCGACGGGGGAGGCGATGCCGATGGTGCCGAGTTGTTTGCCTGTGGCCGGTTCGGTCACCGCGGCGGTGCCGCCGGACACCTCGCGCCACCCGGAGGAGAACGCCTTGCCCTGCCACAGCGACGGGTCGAGGAGAGTCACCTGTGCTCCTTCATCGGGTCTTATGGCTGGGACCGCCAAGAGACAGGTCACACATGTGCGCTTTACGCACATAAGTTCCGTACTCGAACAGTAAAAATCTAGGTGCCCGCGAGGTCCGGTGTCAACGCCATGTCCAGCGTCGTAATGTTCACTGCTCCACTGGGTTTAGGTCCGCCGATTTGATGCGCCGGTTATGTGGTGAGTTGGGGTGTTGTTCTTTGCGCGTGTTTTGTGTTTGCACTCGGCGGGCGCTCAGACTTGCGCAGGATGGTGGACAGGTATGCGGCATAGCCGCGTTTGCCGGGCAGCGGGAGGGGTTGCCCTCATGATCGGAGCCATGAGGTCCAGGGCAGGGCGGTGGGTCAGGCGGGCCGGGGGGCGTTCTGGCAGCGGCATTGTGCTGGACGCGTCAGGGCCGGCCCACGCGTCGTGGAACCGTGCGAAACGGGTGTCCGCGGCGGTGCTGTTCCTCGCCATCACGGCGGTGGCGGTGGTGCAGTACACCAGGGGTCACGGGTTCGTCCCGGTGGCGTGGCTGGCTGTCGGGCCGTTGCTCGCCTCGCTGGTCCTGTCTCCACCTATTACGGCCGTCCTGGCGGGCTGGGCGCTCCTGCTGGGCCTCGGGCTCAGCAGGACCCATCAGGTCCACTTCGGCACGCTCGTCTCGCATCTGAGTGCGCTCGCGCTGCTCGGCGTGTTCGCCGTTGTCAACTCGGCGCTGCGGACCGTGGCGCAGCGGCGGCTGAGCCAGGTCCGTGCCGTGGCCCGGGTGGCGCAGAGCGCGCTGTTGCAGGAGGTGCCGGCCACTGTCCGGGCGGGCAAGCTTGCCTCGCGCTACGTCTCAGCCGCGGCGGAGGCGCGGGTAGGCGGTGACCTGCTGGAGGTCGTCCCCGACCCGGACCACCCCCGCTGGCTCATCGGCGACACCCGGGGAAAGGGCCTGCCAGCGGTTCGCCTGGCCAGTGTCGCGATGACCAGCTTCCGCGACGCGTGCGCCCAGCCGGGCCTGTCGCTGCCGGAGATCGCCCGGGTCGTTGACCGGTCCGTCACGCGGGTCGCGGGAGACGAGGACTTCGTGACCGCCGTGTTCTGCGAGCTCGACCCGCGCGGCTGGCTCCAGTTGGTCAACTGCGGGCACCCGCCGCCGCTGCGCCTGACAGCAGCCGGTGACCTGGGGACGCTGACCCCCACGCACTATGCGACACCGCTGGGCCTCCACCCCGACACCAAGCCGTCCACCTTCACGATGAGCACCGGCGACCGGCTGCTCTTCTACACCGACGGCCTGCTCGAGGCACGCGACCGGATGGGCCGGTGCTTCCGGCTGGAAGACTGCGTCGACACGCTGCGGCACCCGGACTTGGAGGCGGCCGCGGACGAGCTGCTCGACCGGCTCCTCGCGCACACCGGAGGCAAGCTCGAGGACGACGTCGCCCTGCTGCTGCTCGAAGCGACATCCCCGGCTGGTCTGGACCAGGCTGGCTCGCCCGCCACACCGGCGTTCAGTCAGCCCGGTGCGGCGAACGGTGCTCCACTGGCGGCAGCAGGGGCCTAGCTATCCCAAACCCAGTCCCCTGAGGAGCCTGCGGGGGGACCGGGCCGGTCACTGGCAGGACAGGTGCGTTGGCTGGGATCGTGCCCGGGTAGATCAGACCCGTGCCGGTGTTGAGTATGACCACCTCGTCCGTGCTGGACAGCCATCCAGACGCGCGCAGCTGCCGGACGGCGCTGACGCAGGCGGCGCCCTCAGGACAGATGAAGGTGCCCTCCAGGCGGGCCAGTTCGCGCTGGTCGGCGAGCAGCGCTTCGTCGGTGACCGCCACGGCGGTGCCGCCGGTGGCATACAGGGCGTCGAGGACGAGGAAGTCGCCGAGTGCTTTCGGCACGGTGATGCCGAAGGCGACGGTGGCCGCGTCCGGCCACGGCTCGCTCTGCCTGGCCCCGGCCTGGAACGCCGCCACGATCGGCGCGCAGCCAGCCGACTGGACCGCCACGAGCCGCGGCAGCTCGCCGGACACCCAGCCCAGCTCACGCAGCTCGCACAGGGCCTTGTAGATGCCGATGATGCCGACGCCCCCGCCGGTCGGGTACACGATCACGCCGGGCATCCGCCAGCCGAGTTGCTCGGCGATCTCCAGGCCCATGGTCTTCTTGCCCTCGATCCGGTACGGCTCGGCGAGCGTGGCGGCGCTCTGCCATCCGGGGCGTTGCCGCAGCGCGTCGGCGACGAGCCGGCCCGCATCGCTGATCAGGCCGTCGACCAGGTACAGCTCGGCCCCGGCCGCCGCACACGCCGCGCGGGTGACCGCGGGGGCGGCGGCGGGCATCACGACCAGGCTCCGCATCCCCGCCCGGGCCGCATAGGCCGACCAGGCCACGCCGGCGTTGCCATTGCTCGGCAGGGCGATCGCGGAGACGCCGAGCTCGGCGGCCCGGGATACGCCGACGGCGGCGCCGCGTGCCTTGAAGGTGCCGGTGGGCAGCAGCCCTTCGTCCTTCATGAGCAGGCTGGGCACGCCCAGGGCCGGGCCCAGCGTGCGCAGGGGAAGTACCGGTGTCATCGGTTCGCCCAGGCTCACCACGTGAGCGGCGTGACGGACCGGCAGCAGCTCGTGGTAGCGCCACAGGTCCGCCGTCCTGCCGACGATCTCACGCGGGGACACCTGCTCGGCGACCTGCCGCAGGTCGTACCGGGCCAGCAGCGGAGACCCACAGGTACACGTGGTCTGGACCTGGTCGGCGTCGTGGCGGGTGCCGCAGCGCGCACAGTCCAGGTGGGAAAGGGCTGAGTAAGACGCTGAGTAGGACATCGGTGTTGCGCACTCTATGTGGGAGACCGGGGTGCCAAACCACGGGCCGCCCGGGGTGAACGAGACCACCATCCGGGCGGCCCTGGCTGGGTTACGGCTTGCGCTGTGGGGTTAGCGCGGTTTGGTGCTGCTCTTCCAGGTGGCTGTGAACGCATTGCCACCGGTGAGGGCCGACACCGAGTCCTCCGGCTTGCCGCTGCTGTCAACCATGGTGATCTGGTCGGGGTTGGTGTTGCCGATGGCGGCGCCGTCCACATTGACGTGGGTGAAGTGGGCGGTGCCGAAGTCCGACAGGGGCAGGATGCCGAACAGCGAGGACGGGGCTTCCACGATCGCCTCTGCCGATGCGTCCTTGTTGGTGGTCGAGGACTTGTGGTACGTGTGCGACCAGCGTTGCGTGCTGTCAGTGATCTTCAGGGTGAAGCTGCCGCCGCTGGTGTTGGTGACCGAGGCGCTGAAGTGGTCGCCGGGCTTCACCGTGTTGGCGATGGTGTTGGAGGGGTTCGGGTACATCTCCCACCAGGCTGAGTACGACGCGGTGCCGAAAGCGCACTCGCTCATGCTGCCGAGCTGTTCGACGGTCTTGCTGCCGTCGCCGTCGATGCCCACCCAGAACGCGGCGTCCGCGATGGTGGTGCCAGCGCAGTTGACGCTCGGCTCGACCCAGCTCGCCGACACGCTGTGGAAGGTGCCGCCGGTCGAGGCATAGCCGGACCAGTTCTTGGACGTGACCGACGCGCGGTGGACGCCATGGGAGCCGACTACCAGCCGCAGTGGCCCACCGGGGTTGACAGCTCCAGCAGCCGGGCGGGTGTGCCCGGTAGTACCTGCCATGGCCGGGCTGGTGGTTGCCAGTGCTCCGAGTACCAGCGCCAGTCCTGCAAGCGAGACACAGCATCGCTTTACCATGCGGAGGTTCCTCCTTCGCCTAGGGCGACGGCAGCTACACCCAGGCAACGGGCATAGTTACCGCTCAGTAGGGCGACTGTACTGCTGTGCCGTGAACCAAATAAATAGCGCGGCTAGAAATGACATGCGCTGGACTACTGCTGGACCGGCAATGGGCCTTCTCAGTGCCCCGTGTCCCCTTTGACCCTTCGGCCTGCCACCCAGACGCCCGTAATGTGCTGCGGATCGGCGAGTACCGAGATGTCGGCCAGTGGGTCGGCGTCGAGCGTGAGCACATCGGCGTCGTAACCCGCTTCGAGCCGGCCGCTGTGCGGCGCCTGCGGGCCGAGGGTCAGCGGCCCGGTGGCGGTGGCCGCCTCGATCGCTGCCAGCGGCTTGAGGCCGAGCGATACCAGGTGCACCAGTTCTGAGCCGTTCTTCCCCCATGAGTTCCGTACATCGAGACCGGTGAGGGCGATGTCGGTCCCCATCGCAATGGTGACCCCCTGCTGCGCGGCCAATGCGGTCGCCTGCGCGTGCACGTCCGCGATTGCAGCGAGCTTCGCGGCCGCATAGGGCGGTACGGCATCGAGGTCGGCCAGCATGTCCTCGATGATGGTCCGGGTCGGCACGAGGATCGCGCCGGTCTCCTTCATGGCATCGCAGCATTCCTGGTCGAGGTAGGTGCCGTGCTCGATCGTGCGCACCCCTGCCTGCAGCGCCGCCATGATGCCGGGCTTGCCGTGGCAGTGCGCGGCCACCACCCGTTCGGCCAGGCCGGCGACCTCCACGATCGCGCGCAGTTCAGCGTGGGTGAACTGCTGGTGGACCGGGTCGTCCACCTCGGAGAGCACACCACCGGACGCACACACCTTGATCACCCTGGCATTACGCCGCAGTTGCTCCCGGACCGCACGCATGCACTCCGCTTCACCATCCGCGAGCCGCATCATCCCGTCCATGCGGGCGAACTGCTCCATCCAGTGCAGCGGGTACGCGTGGAGGTCGGCGTGACCGCCCGTGGTGCTGAGGATCGCACCTGCCGCGTAGATGGCTGGACCCGGCACGACGCCTTCGTCGACCGCCCGCCCGAGGAAGACGCCGAGCCCGCCCACTTCACGCACGGAGGTGATGCCAGCATCGAGGGCATTACGCAGGTCGGTGCTGGCCCGCGCGGCTCGCAGGGCAACCGGTTCCAGCGGCAGTTGCCCGAGGTCGAATGTGCGCGCCCCGGTGAAGTGGCCGTGACAGTCCCACATGCCAGGCATGACTACGGGCACGGCGAGCGGGCTGATGCCAGGAGTGGCCGGTGCGCCCGCTGCCGGGCCGGCGTAACTGATGTGCGGGCCATCGAATACGACGACCCCGCCGGGCACAGGCTCGCCGCTGCCTGGGATGAGCAGCCCGGCTTCGATTCTCTCCATGGACCAGCTTCCGTCGTCGGGGCACCGTGACGAACCACTCGGCCGCTGTATTAACCCTACGCAGGCGAGGATGGCGGGGTGGCGCAACGGATGGCGATGGCGTTCGAGTTCGAGCAGGTGAGCGTGGTGCAGGCTGGCCGTCGTGGCTAACCGAGGCGCTGGCCCGGCGGTTGCCGGTGTGCTCCTGCTGGCTGGGGTGTTTCCCGGCCGGCTGCGCCCGTGGTGCCGGGCAGGACCATGGTGCATCCCCAGCAGGCGGCGTGGTTGCTGAAGTAGCTCGGGATATTGGGCGAGTCGGCTGGCGGGTTGGTGGCCAGGAGCACGGGGAGCCGGGGGTTCTGGCTGAAGTTGAAGTCGGCCAGCAGGTTCCCGAGGAGCGGTCCGTCTTCGCGGACATCGGGCCTCGGGTCGGGACGGCCGTCGGTCTGGGGGTCGAGGCGGGCGCCGCCGAGGAAGTCGTCTTCGATGAACTTCAGGTAGGCGTCGCTGCTGAGCGCCTGCGGGTCGATGTAACCCTTTCTGGCATACGGCGAGATGGTGATCGACGGGACACGCAGCCCGTAGCCTTGCTGGTCCACCGCGGGGGGGACGACGTGGTCGTAGAAGCCGCCCCAGTCGTCCCAGGCCAGGAAGATGGCGGTGGAGTCCCAGTCTGGGCTGGCCATGGCGGCGTTGATGACGGCTGTGACATAGGCCTGGCTGCGGTGCACGCTGGCAGGCGGGTGGTCGCTGTCGGCCCCGGAGGGGGTGAGCCAGCTGACCGCGGGCAGCGTGCCGGTGGCTGCGGCGTGGAAGTAGGCGCCCAGCGACTCGATATTGCCCAGCTGGTGGTCTTGCTGTACATCGGTGAACAGGGGCAGCGGGTTCCAGATGCCCAGGGTCTGCACGTTCTGCTTGACCGAGGCGCAGGTCTGCGCCGAGTCATTGGCGCAGTCCGGCTGCGTGCCGGCCTGCACGTAGTAGGCCCAGCTCACGTGGTGCTCGTGCAGCATGTAGGTGATGTCGGTCCAGGCGAAGTCGATGCCGGCCCGGCCGGTGGCCAGCTCCTTATTGACGGCCTTGTCGAACGTGCCCACGTCGTAGGTGCCGACGGCGTCGGTGGTGCAGCTGCCCGGTGAGCGGTCCTGGCACCTGGCCGACCAGCCGGACACCAGGTACAGGTGGTCAGGCAGCGACCAGCTCTTCACTGGTTCGAACATATGGTCGTCGAGGGTGAAGTCCTTGGCGTATGTCCAGTAGTTGGGGATCTCGGCGGCGGTGTGGTAGCCCATCACGTCTGGCTTGGTGCTGAGCGAGCAGCCAGGGTCGGCGATGTTGTGGCAGCCCTTGTGGGCGTGCGCCTGCTGCCGGATGAAGCCGTTCATCGCACCGCCGTTGACGTCGGCGACCGCGTTGACCTCACCGTGGGGACCGCCGGTGTTGCGGTCGGACCTGTCGTGGTACGGGCGGGTACAGCCACCGCCTGGGTCCGGCACGCACACCGTGGGCCTGCCGTGGCGCATCGGGATGCCGTCAGCACCGGGGAAGGTGCCGAAGTAGCTGTCGAACGACCGGTTCTCCTGCATGATCACGATCACGTGCTTGATCTTGTGGATCCCGGCCGGGACCAGATAGTGACCAAACGGCCCGCCGGCCACGACCTCCGAAGGTGGCGGATCCCGGTGCAGCACGATCACGCTTGACCCGACGGGCGCACAGGCGGCCACCAGGGCAGCCACGCCCAGGCCGGCGAGCACGGCACACCAGTAGCGCTGCCGGAGGCGCCTCGTCCCCATCCGCGAGCCTTCCTCTGTGCCCGGAAACCGGGCATCCCCAAGCAAGCGTGTGTGTTCAGCACACGCTGAGGTCCGGACGGAAACCTACCTGAACTGGGATGGTGCCCCGGAGAACCTAACAATTCCCAGTACGTCGCTTACGCCCCCCATAACCCTAACGGTCGGCACGCACCGCAGGTCAGCTGGTCCGCCTAGTCAGCGGGCGCACTGGAGTCTGCGCAGCACCTCGTCGGCCCCGATGGCATGGGCGACCGCGTAGAGGTCGGGACTGCGGGTGGAGCCGGTGAGGGCCACGCGGATGACCTGGGAGGCCTCGCGGACCGAGCCCGGGTAGGCGCCGGGGTTCTTCTTGTGCTCTTTGGCGCTCGGGGCGAAGCCGTGTTTGGCGGCGAGCTCGCGGACCTGGCCGAACCATTCCTGCGGGTCGTCGAGGTGCTGGTAGGTGTCAGCGAAGTCGCGCAGGAACACCCCGGCCACCTCAGGGGCCAGTCCCACCGGGGTGAGGCGTTCGTCGCCGGGGCCGGTGAGGGGGGTGAAGAGCTGAGGGAAGAAGAACCCATAGGCAGCCCGGAAGTCCGACCACTTGCGCAGGTCTTTGCGGGGGTTCTCGACGCCTTCGCGTTCGACCGCCACGACCCGCAGCGCCAGTTCCGGCTCGGCGTCCAGGACCTCGGCCAATGCGGGGTCGAAGCCGGCAGCCCAGGTCCGGACGGCCTGGACCACTTGTCCTGACCTGAGGGTGGCGATGTAGTCGGCGCTGATGTCCTCGAGTTTGACCAGGTCGACCAGGGGCCCGGCGACGCCGCATTCGGCCAGCCGGATCGGTGCGGCCAGCGCCTCGTCGAGGGGGAGCTCAGCGAGCCGTCCATTGGCCAGCCCGCGCAGGTAGTAGGCGATGGCCTCGGCTGGGTAGCCGGCCTGGATATAGAAGTCGGTGCTGGCTTCGGGGTCGAGGCGTTTGGACAGCTTGCGTTTCCCGCTCGGCATCTGCTTCATCAGCGGAGCGATGTGCGCGTAGGCGATGTGGGGGAAGCCCAGGGCGTCGAAGAGCTGGTGGTGCAGCGGGACGGAGGAGATCCACTCCTCGCCGCGGATGACCAGGCTGACACGCATCAGGTGGTCATCGACCGCGTGAGCGAAATGGTAGGTCGGCAGCCGCGGCACGGAGTCTGAGGACTTCAGGATGACCGCATCGTTACGGTTGTCCTCCAGTTCGACCACGCCACGGATGGCGTCGGTGAAGCTGGCCCGCCGCCCGGCCGCCCCATCCGGTGCCCGGAACCGCACGACATACGGTGCACCCTCGGCGAGCTTGGCTGTGACGTCTGCGTCGCTGGCGTCGCGCCAGATGGCCCACTGGCCGTAGTAGCCGGTGGGGACCTTCGCGGCTTGCTGGCGGGCGGTGATGTCGGCGGTCTCGTCCTTGCTGGCAAAGCACAGGTAGGCATTGCCGTGGCGCAGCAGTTCCCGGACGTAGCTGAGGTAGATGTCTTCGCGGGCGGACTGCCGGTACGGGCCGTAGCCGCCGTGCTCGCCGTCCTCGTCCGGGGTGATGCCGAAGTAGGCGAATGCGCGGCCGAACTGTTCCAGTGCGCCCTCGACCGCACGCGACTGGTCGGTGTCTTCCACGCGTACCAGGTAGGCCCCGTTGGTGTGCGTGGCGATGTCACGGTCGATCATGGCCACGTACACGCCGCCGATGTGCACGAACCCGGTCGGTGACGGGGCAAACCGCGTTACCTCGGCGCCGGCCGGGAGGTGGCGTGGGGGGTAGCGTTCCTCCCAGTGCCCGGGCTCTGGCAGGTCTGGCGGGAA
Organism: Streptosporangiaceae bacterium; assembly: GCA_035946955.1. Lineage (GTDB taxonomy): Bacteria > Actinomycetota > Actinomycetes > Streptosporangiales > Streptosporangiaceae > DASYYE01. The sequence continues at coordinate 34,508 of DASYYE010000473.1, forward strand.
CAGGCCGTCAATGACCACACGGTCCAGCATCAGTTGGCAAGCCTCACTTCCCCTTGGCTGACACCGAGGCTACCAATGGGGCGGGTTCCGCCGGGGGTGGTGCCACAAGCATGGTTACTGGCTAGTAACATGTTGGTGAGAACCTGTGCCGACCCAGGGAAGGTGACCATGCCCCGTGCCGCCCGTGATGTGGTCTTTGTTGACGGAGCCCGGACTCCCTTCGGGAAGGCGGGCCCCAAGGGCCTGTATGCGGAGACCCGCGCCGACGACATGGTCGTCCGGGTGGTGCGGGAGCTGCTGCGGCGCAACCCGGGCCTGCCGCCCGAGCGCATCGGCGACGTGGCCATCGCCGCCACCACCCAGATCGGTGACCAGGGCCTGACGATCGGCCGTTCCGTCGCGGTACTGTCCGGCCTGCCCGCAAGCGTGCCTGGCTACGCGATCGACCGGATGTGCGCGGGAGCGCTGACCGCGGCGACCACACTGGCCGGTGCCATCGCGCTGGGCGCGATCGACGTGGCCATCGCCGGTGGCGTCGAGCACATGGGCCGTCACCCGATGGCCGAGGGCGTGGACCCGAACCCCCGCTTCCTCAGCGAGAAACTCGTGGACAGCTCCGCGCTCGTCATGGGCATGACAGCCGAGAACCTGCACGACCGTTTCCCCGAGATCACCAAGCAGCGGGCCGATGCCTATGCCGCGGCCAGCCAGCACAAGGTCGCGGAGGCCTATGCCGCTGGCAAGATGCAGCCGGACCTGGTGCCGGTGGCCATCCGCAGCGCCGAGCATGGCTACGGCCTTGCCGTCAGGGATGAGCCGCCCCGGCCCGGCACCACCGTGGCGGGGCTGGCAGGCCTCAAGACCCCATTCCGTCCCCACGGCAATGTCACCGCTGGCAACTCGGCCGGGCTCAACGACGGGGCGACCGGCTGCATCCTCGCGGCCGAGGAGGTCGCGGCCGAACTCGGCCTGCCCGCCCGCATGAGGCTGGTGGACTTCTCCTTCGCCGGGGTGGAGCCCGAGGTGATGGGCGTCGGGCCGGTCCCGGCCACCGAAAAGCTGCTCGCCCGTAATTCGCTGACCATGGACGACATCGGCCTGATTGAGATCAACGAGGCGTTCGCCGTCCAGGTCCTCGCCTTCCTCGACCACTTCAAGATCGCTGACGACGACCCGCGGGTGAACCCGTGGGGTGGCGCGATCGCGCTGGGACACCCGCTCGCCTGCTCCGGCGTGCGGCTGATGATGCAACTGGCGCGCGAACTCGCCGAGCACCGACAGGTGCGCTACGGGCTCACCACCATGTGCATCGGCATGGGCATGGGTGCAAGCGTCCTGTGGGAGAACACCAGCTACGAAGGGGCGAAGTGAGCATGAGCGACGTGACAACCATGCCGGCCCGCGAGCAGTTGCGTTCGCTGTTTCCCGACGAAGTCATCACCCGGGCGCACGTGCGGGACGTCACGCTGCCCCGCGGTGCGGGGACGATGGCCCTGATCACCCTCGACAACGGCCACGACCACACCAAGCCGAACACGTTCGGCCCGGCCGGGCTGCTGGAACTGGACGCCGCTCTGGACGCGGTGGCTGCACGGGCCACGCCAGCGGCCGGGGAGCAGGCAATCACCGCCGTCGGTGTCACCGGCAAGCCGTTCATCTTCGCGGTCGGTGCTGACCTCAAGGGTGTCGGCCTCATCGACAGCCGGGAGAAGGCCGAGGGGATCGCCCGGCTCGGCCACGCGGTCTTCCGCCGCCTCGGCGAACTGGACGTGCCGACGTTCGCATTCATCAACGGGGCCGCCATGGGCGGCGGCCTGGAAGTCGCGCTGCACTGCACGTACCGGACGGTCTCCTCCGGGGTGACCGCGGCGGGCCTGCCCGAGACATTCCTGGGGCTGGTACCCGGATGGGGTGGCACGTACCTGCTGCCGCGGCTGATCGGGCCCGGCAAGGCCCTCAAAGTGATCATCGAGAACGCGCTCAGCCAGAACCGCATGCTCTCGGGGCGGCAGGTTTTGGAAATGGGCATTGCTGACGTGGCCTTCGAGCCAGCCGACTTCCTGGAGGAGTCGCTGCGCTGGGCGGCGCGGGT
>DASYYE010000474.1:0-1957 GCA_035946955.1 Streptosporangiaceae bacterium
CCCCCGGCGCAGCCGGGCCAGGGTGGGACGCGGAGGGGGAGCCGGGTGGGGGTGTGGGGGCGACCGGAGGGGGAACCACGGCGGCTGTGGGGCGGGTGCCCCCTCGGGTCGCCCCCGCTAACGGGCCGCAGGCCCGTTGCAACTGATCGGGGCTGTCGGCCCGGAGGGCCGACCTTGTTGGTGTTGGCGGTTCGCGGGCGCTGGTGGGTGGGGTTGGCGGTGGCGGTGACCGGCGCTGACCTGGGGGTGGGCGGGCGGGCCACCTCCGGTGGGTGGGTGGCCCTTCCTCGTCGCCCGATCGTGGCGGGCACCACGGTGGGTGTGGTGCCCGCGCGAGTGGGCGCTGTCGTGTCTGCTTGCCGCTACCGTGGTTTGGGTTGGGGGCTGGTGGTCATAGCTGCGCGGTCCACTCGATCACCAGGCGCGGGGCCAGGTCAGCGCAGTCCTGGTTTTCGGATTTGGTAGGGCTCCCTATAGCAGCACAAACCACCGCGATCATGAAAGTGGAGCCGCCGGGGTGTGGGTGACCTCCGGCCGGACGGGGGTGGCAGGGGGCGGCAGACAGCGCAACCGCTGGTTGACGCGGCACTAGGAGCCAGACGGAGCGCGTGATGGCCATGTCCGGGTAGGTGTCCACCCGAGGATCTGCCGGGCGGCACTGGTGTCGAACGGACCAGGGCCACACAGGGTGAGCCGGACGTGCCCGTCCGGTTGGAGCGAGAGTGCGCGAATAATCGCTGCCGCCACATCATCTACATGGACGAAAGCACCCAGTTCAGCTTCGGTCTCGCTGACCTGGCGCAACGCCGCGTCTGACAGGATCATGACCGGCCGCAGGACGATCGTGGGGATGCCGGTCCGCGAGGTCCAGGCGGCGCACATCTCCTCGGCGAGACGTTTGGACATCCCATAGGGCCGCGCAGCGCGCAGCGGGTGAGCGTCGTCTACTGGCAGATAGGCGGGCGTGCCTTCGCCTTCGGCAAACCCGAAAACCTGGCAGGACGAGAAATACACGACGCGGGAGACCTGGTGGGTCTGGGCCGCTTGCAGGACGTGCCAGGTGCCCAGCACATTCGTTGCCACGATGTCGGCGGGGGTGCCTGCGGTGTCGTGGGCGATAGCCCCGGCGTGCACTACCGCCTCGCACCCTGTCATTGCGCCGAGGACCGCTGCCTCGTCACAGAGGTCCTTGCCATCGGTGAGGTCGAAAGGCTCCACCACCCAGCCCGCTGCTTCCAGCACGGGACGGGCCGCGCGCCCCACCCCGCCAGAGGATCCGGTCAGCAGAACCCTTGCCACATGGCGATTCTCTTTCCGGAGGCAGGATGTCGCGACTGGTATACCCCGGCGTTGCCCCTTCGGAGTGCAGTCACAGTCGCCAAGAGTTGACGAGGGTCGGCACAGAGCTGTGGCTTGAGTGTCATGCGGCCTGGGTCGGTGGGCTGTGGCTGTGGATGGTGCGGCCTTGGGGGCTGGTGGCGGTGGTGGTGCCGTCGGGGTGCAACTGGAGTTGCCAGCCCCGGTCGTGGACGGCGACCAGGTGGTGGAAGCGGCAGAGTGGCACCAGGTTGGGCAGTGCTGTCAGCCCGCCCTCGGAGCGGGGGACCAGGTGGTGGATGTCGCAGACGGTGGCTGGGGTGTCGCATCCCGGGAAGGCGCAGCAGGGGTGGCGGGCGGTCGCGGCACGGCGCAGGTGCGGCGGGATCACCGGCGTAGGGCTGCCCACATCCAGCGGCAGGCTGACCGCGGCGAGTGGCGCGCCGAGGCGGGCACGGAGGGCAGCGGCCAGGCCACCGGGTCCGGACAGGGCCTGGATTGACAGGCCCAGCAAGGCGCGTGCCAGCCGATCGCGGGTCGCGGGGGACAGGCCAGCGCCGGCGGGCAGTGCGCCGGTGGCTGTACCGGTCGCGTTAGGGCTGCCTGCGGCGGTGTGAGGCTGGCAGAGGTTCAGGGACAC
>DASYYE010000475.1:0-6686 GCA_035946955.1 Streptosporangiaceae bacterium
GAGGAGTGGGCCAACGTCGTCAAGGGGGAGGACTGGGTCCACGGTGACCCGTTCCAGCTCGGCAGCCAGCTCGGCATGTCCGACGCCAGCCCGCACGCGTTCGGCCTGTACACCACCAACGCCCTGTACCGCAGGTATGGCGGGTCCGCCGCGTTCCAGTCGTTCGCGCAACAGCAGCTCGACTTCGCCCTCGGCGACAATGCCTGGGGGAGTTCGTTCGTGGTCGGGGCGGGTACCACGTTCCCGCACTGCATGCAGAGCGAGATCGCCAACGTGGCTGGTTCGCTCAACGGCCACGGCCTGATCCAGCTGGGGGCGACCACCGACGGCCCCAGCGGCACCTTCATCCTGCATGGCCTCCCGTCCCAGGCCGGCCAGCGCGCCTGCGACGCCGACCCCGGCTACTTCAAGTCGTTCGACACAGCCGCATCGGCCTACCAGGACGACGTCGTGGACTGGCCGACCGTGGAACCGGCCGACGACTACACCTCCGCGCCCCTGCTGGCCTTTGCGCTCGCCGCGCAGGGCCCGGCCGGCCGTTCGGCGGGGCCTTGAGGCCGGTGCCGACCGCTGGAACCGGATCGGAATCGGATCGGTAGCGTAGCTGGGTAACCTATGGGCCCGCGTCATCGTCGAACGGGTGATGAGGAGTTCATAGGCAAGTGCCGGTTGGTATATCGGGCATGGGCGCACCGTCGTCCCAGGTCTGCTGCGCTTCCGTCGGGCGCCGTCCCGACGTGACGCATGCTCCACGCCTGCCGTCCACGCTGGAGGCATGCGATGAGGTGACAACTCTGGTTGGTATGTGAGGCCGGGACATCCCAGGCTCCCCGGTGGTGCCTCGAGGGACGCTCTCGGCCAACGGGGAGGTGCCATGACGAATGGCAACGATGTCGGCCGCGCCAAACGGGCCGCGTTTGCCGAGGCAGCGGAATGGGACGTCGGGAACCTCGGGCAGGATGCCCCGGAATACCTGTGGGGTGCCGCCGAAGGACTCCCCGTCCCCTCGATTGGTGTCACACGTATCCCGCGCTGCTCCCGGGTCGAGTACGCGACGCCCGGCTGCCCACTGGTCCCTTGTGACGAGCAGGCGGAGATCCGCTGGACGCGGGGGACCGACCTGGCGACCGGCGCGGACATCTGGGTGCCTGCCGTGATGGCCATGCCAGAGCTGGCCGACCGGGTTCCGGCCGAGGGGTTTTGGCACCGGGTTCCGGCTGGTTACGCCGTGCACGCCGACCCCGATGTCGCCCTGAGCGCGGCGTTGCGCAGGGCGGCCGAGCACGATGCCATCGAGGTCATGTGGTCGCAGCGGCTGCCGCTGCCGCTGGTGGGCCGTGACCGCTACAGCGAGCAGTGCATAGCGGTCCTGGCCTCATGTCAGGCACAGGATGTCAAGGCGCTGACGTTCGACGCGACGACTGACATCGGAGTGCCCACCGCCTTCACGCTGTTCATCGCCGGGGACAATCCCTGGATGATGCACCGCATCGTCAGCGCGACCGGCGTGACGCTGGACTTGGCCGCCGAGAAGTCGCTGGTGGACGGGTTCTCCCGGCTGTCGTGCGCGCGGCCGGCCCGAGCGGTCAAGATGCGGTTCCGGGACTTCACGGACCCGGAAGACGGCATGGCGTTCATGGGCGTGAGGGACCGGGCCCCGGCGTTCGACTTCCTGGTCAACGGCTGTGAGGACCGGACGCCACGGTCACGGCCAGGGCTGCCGGAAGACCCCACAGAGTGCATCCGGTGGCTGACCGACATCCTGGCGGCCAGGAAGATGCAGGTGGTCGCGGTGGACCGGACCACGCCGGAGCTGGCCAGGGCCGGGCTGACGGCCTACAGTGCGGTAGTCCCCGGCCTCCAGCCCATGTCCGGGCTGCCGCTGGCCCGTTTCCGTGGCCACCCGAGGCTGTACCACGCGCCGGTCGCCATGGGCTACCGGTCGCTGCCCGAGGAATACCTCAACCCCTGGCCCCAGCCCTGCACCTGGGAACCTGCGTGATCGCTGACATCGGATGGCTTCGGGCAGCGGACTGGGAGGCGCACACGGTGGAATGCGCCTCCCCAGCGAGGTACCTCACCTCACGGCGATGGGCAGCGTCCGCTTGCGTAGACCAGTGCCTCTCCGGTGCTGAATGACACGCTGTACAGGCCGTTGCCGCTGCTGGTCCGCTGTGGGGAGGTGACGGTGATCCAGAGTCCGACACCGCGCGGGATAGCCGTGGGTTCGATGGTGAAGGCCGCGGAGTCCTGGATCTGTGCGGAGCTGGGCTCAGGGAAGATCCGCCCAGTGAGACGGAAGATCTGCCTGGGCGAGCCGGGATAGTACAGGCACTCTGGCGGGTTTTGGTTATTGAAACGGACGACAGCGGGCACGCCATCCGCTCGGAGTTTGCGCTGCAGCCCGGCAGGGTCGCGCAGTTGGTTGATCTTCACCACGACCTCGTGGTTGGGCTGGATGGCCACCGTCCACGCGGCGAGGGTCACAGGACTGGAGTTGAGGCTGGGCAGCAGCGTCGTGGCTGCGATCGTGGCCGCCCCCGCGACCGCTGCGACGCTGGCCAGGCTGGTGAACCGCCGGCGTCTGCGGACCCCGCGTCCCCGGTGCACGATCTCCTCCAGCGGTGTGCTCGCGTGCACCTGGGCGAAGGGCTGCTTCACCAGGGCAGCGACCTCCTCGTCATTCATCAGGCCTCCCGTTGCTGCAGTGAAAGGAATTCATCGCGGAGGGTGGCGACGGCCCTGGATAGGTGCGCGGTGACGGTGCCGGGCGCAATGCCGAGGATCTCGGCGGTCCGTGCGGTGTCCAGGTCCAGGACGATCCGCAAGGCGACAACCTGACGCTGCCGTATGGGCAGGCGCGCGACGGCCGCCATCACATCGCTGCTCAGTGGCTCGCTATCGGCTGGTCCGAGCCCCTCCGTGGGACCAACGTCCGTATGGGCAGGCAGTGGCCTCTCTTTGCGGCGCCGTCGCCATGCCGAGACGCTGGCGTTCAGCGCGGTGCGGACGACCCATGCCCGTGGCGCTGGGTGTCCGCTGACCTTCCGCCATGACGCCCAGGCACGGGCGAATGCCTCATCCACCAGATCCTGCGCCGTATCCAGGTCTCCGACGCTGGCCAGCACGGTGCGCAGGCAGTCATCTCGTGACGCCGCGTAGAACTCGGCGAAGTCCATCCGTCCTTGATCCACACTCCTACTACGCCGCAAGGCCCACATCCACTTACATGTCGCGTGTCTTCGCGTGGACTCGCAGCTCAAGGGGATGACCGTGGCAATATCTCGCGTCCACGTTGGCTTTCGTCCCGTCAGCGGCCGAAGCCGCCCACCTCGGCGTCAGCGGGCTGCAGTGGGCGCAAGATCAGCACGCCCAGGGTGCCAAGCTTCGCCCGACACACGGCAACGACGTCGACAACCTGCTGCAGGCCCTCAAACCAACAGCCTGCGCCGGGACCGCCCAGTCGGTCGACGTCTACTACTCCGAAGCAGGCCAGCACTACCACCGGCACAACGGCTTCACGGTCAAAGTCCAACACCGCAAATGCGGCTAACGCCCTGCCCGGCAGCACCCGAGGCTGTCCTACGCGCCGGTCGCCATGGGCTACCGGTCGCTACCCGAGGAATACCTAAACCCTGGCTCCAGCCCTACTCCTGGGAGCCCGTGTAACAGGCCCTCAGCCTTCCGTATCGGGTTCACTGTCCGGGGTTCCCCAACTGCTCGCCGGTGGCAGTCATGGCATAACGGGAGTCCCCGTTTGACTGACATTGCATAATTACTCGTGGATTACCAGACACCTGGACACTAGTCGCCAAGGACAAATGGCGCGCCCCGCGACCGGCACGCGGCGACGTGCTCGGCTGTCACAAGGAACATTGTGGCTGCCCTGTGATGAGGAGGAGTTCCTTGCGCAGACTAGCAATCGTCTGCACCGCCGTTCTGGCTGCTAGCGTGACGATCGCCACCGGTGCCCAGTCGGCACTGGCGGCTACTTCATCCGGTAGCGCCTCAGTCCATGCGAAGGCGCCGGCCCAGTGGCATCCCGAGACCGCAGGCTCTCAGGCCGGGTTCAGCTTCACGATCGACCCGAAGACCCACACCATGCGCGTGAACGACATCACGAGCCTGGTGCAGGTCCGCAACGCCAAAGGTCAGCTGGTCTCATCTGGCCGCATGGCCCACCTGTCGACCTTGACTGGCCGCGCCGCCCGTGCAGCCCTCGCCCGGCTGCCCAGGAAGGGACTCGGCAGCTTCAACTGCATCGTAGACGTCCAGCAGAACTCACGGTTCAAGGCCTACACCCCGATCATCCAGCATGGGCACGGGCCGTCGTGGCAGCTGTCCTACAACTTCAACCCCTACAGCGTGGACAACGCGCGCATTGTGCAGGGGGCGTATACGTTCCAGGTGGAGACCTGCGTGACGGGCGGCGGGAACACCAAGAACTGGTGGCACCAGTGGTACAACGATGGCACTACCACGGCGAGCCCGGTCGGGCGTGTCCATCGCATCGGCTGGACGTGGGGGACGACACCTTACGCGAGCAGTGGGCTGCCGACCAGCCTCAGCTTCCAGGTCAGCGCCGGCCCGGTCACCATCAACGCGTCAGACTTCGCCGCCAACCAGGACACCTTTACCGGGCTGCTCGGCTCGGATGGGAACTTCTCCCCCAAGGGGTGGCGCGGGTCATGGAACAACAACCGAACTAGTGGCCAGTACATCTCACCCAACACCTATCCCTGGGACGGCTCGAACCTGTTCGAAGGCAACGACCACCAAAACCTGTGGGAAGAACCCGAAAACAGCGGGTTCGTCCACGGCTACGCCGCCTCGTTCATGCGGGCGTTCTGTGCGACAGCCCCCGGCACCCAATGCGTGCCCTACTGAGCCTGGACGTAGCCTGACAAATCCGGTCTGAAAAACCATGGGAGGAAAGCGCATGCGACCACGGGCACCCCGCCTCGGCGCGGCACTGCTGATGGGGGCTTTGGTGGCGGCGCTGGCCTCCTGCACCGGGCAGGGGCACGCGGCGGCGCCACGCCCCCGCGTTGCCCCTGTCCTGGCCCGGCTGCTCGCCGCCATGGGTGACACCACCATGTACCTGCTGGCCGGCCCGGAGGCCTCAGCCAACGTGTACATGCTCAACCACGCCAACCCGCAGGGCCTGCGCCTGACCAGCAACCCCAGCGGGTTCGGGATCTCCTGGATCTCGGCCTCACCAGCGGGCCTGCTGCTCGGTGACGCACGCACCTCCATCGACGTCACCTCCATCTACCGCGACCACCGGTCCCAGCCACTGCCCGCCGGGCAGACTGGTGCGGGCGCGATCAGCCCCACCGGGACCATCGCCTACGCCGCGATCCCCGGCAACGCCAGCGGCACCGGGGCAAGCACGTGGCGGATCGAGTTGACGACGGCCAACGGGGCATCCTCCCGTGTGGTTTACCGGCAGCCAGCCCCCGACCTGGGACTGATGGCCTGGGGATCTGGCAACCAGCTAGCAGTCATCTCCTCAGCCTGCCATGGCAGGTCGCAAGTCCTCATCCTCGATAGCAGCGGCCGGGTCCGCGCCAGGCTGAACCCCAGCCTCGCAACCACCACGTTCTGCCTTCTCGCCTGGAACACTCGCGCACCCGGCCTGGCCATCGGTTACCACCCCGGCTTGGACATCACCGGCACCGGCGTGGCCAGTGAGCTGATCACCCTCAGCGGACACCAGACGCTGATGCCCTACGGGTGGCTTCCGATGTGCTGGAGCCCCGACGGCACGTCTCTGCTCGTCGCCCGGGGCCTCACTATCGGCCTGTGGCACCTGAACGACCCTGCCCAGGTCAGGGTTCTCGGCAGCACCGGACGCGCCGGGCCGCTGAGCGGATGCGCCTGGCTAACCAAGCCAGCCGTCGGCACCTGAGTTGGTCCAGCGCCGTGCGCGTCTGAGAGCGCGACTCGGCCCCGCCATGACGTGGCCAGGTTCCGTCACATCTCGCCAACGACGTACCAGTTTGGTGTCTTCGGGTGAGATTTCCACGGCCACCCTCTGTTCGCTCGGCCTTGGCCCCTGGTCAACAGGGCACACCCCTCGATAACGGGACTCCCGTTTGGTTGACATCAGACGATGACCCGCGTATCGCACCATCAATCTTGGTGCGCGCCCTCCATCCGGGGAAGGCGTCCCCCGCAGCCTCGAGGCCCGCAGGCCTCAACCACTGATGAGAATCGATGAGGTAGGAAGACCATGGTCAGCAATACGAGTTGCCTGGACGACTGGCCTAGCCGCTGTCCCAGTGATCACCGTCAGCGCCTGTTAGCCTCCCCAGCTAGGATGGACCCACAACGCCACCAGGGTTGCTGCGGTGGTCACTGACGGGGCCATTTCCAGCCGCTAATTCAACTACGACGGCCGGGAATCAAAATGCTGAACTTGCTACGTGCCTATTGGAGCGCGCCGCGATGGGTTCGCATAGTGATCATGTTCGTAGTCACCGTCGGCCCTGGCTGCATATTCGATACTGTTACTCCAGGAAATCACGCGGTCACAGCTATATACCCACGGGCTCGGCGAGTTGGTGATTTGGTGCGCGGCGATAACGGATGCGCCCGGTGTCCGGGTTGGCGCGGGGTAGCTGTCCGGTAGGAGCGGTCTTGTCCTGGTTCGCGGTGATGGCCTCCCGTCCGGGATGATCAAG
>DASYYE010000476.1:0-18028 GCA_035946955.1 Streptosporangiaceae bacterium
GGTTGTGGCTGGACGTGGCCACCGGGCTCCCGCTGCGCAGGCAGTTGCTGGGCCAGGATGGGCGTGTCCTGGTCGACGTGAGCCTGGCCAAGCTGATGCTGGGGCGGCCCGCGACAGCCGCAGTGGGCTCGCAGGACAGGCCATGGGGGAAGGCCGTCGGCCGCACGGCGCTGGCCCGGCTTCGTGCCCAGGGCTGGCCCCTCCCGGCCGTGATGCCGGGTGGGCTCGTCCTGCTGGATGCCCGGGAGGACACCACTGCCGCGGGTCCAGTCGTCGGCTTGGACTACACCGACGGGCTCACCGAGGTGACGGTCTTCCTCCAGCGCGGCCACCTGCGGTCCAGGCTGGCAGGCTGGACCCGGGTCGCGATGCGTGGGCACCACGTCTATGCCGACGAGCCCGCTGGCGACAGCGTGGCGTGGTCTGCCCATGGGTTCGTCTACACCGTCGCCACGACGTCTTCATCCCAGGTGCAGGCCCAGGTGGTCGCGGCGCTACCGCACGGCGGCACTGCGGGGTTCCTCACGCGCGTGGGCGATGGCCTGCACCGTCTGCTGGCCTGGCTGAGTCCCTGACCGGACCGCGGGTCTGCTGGCCCGGGGCCTGCACCGTCTCCTGGCGTGGCTGAGTCCCCTGGCGTACCTGGGTCTCCTGGCGTGGCTGAGTTCCCGAGCCGGAGTTACATTGGGGGGTGGTGGTCGCGACGGTCGCGACGGCCGCGCCTGGTCCACGCTGGGGAGTGCCTGTGTTTGACCTGTCCATCGGCAAGCTCTTGGTGCTCGCGGTGATCGGCATCGTGATCTTCGGCCCTGACCAGCTTCCCCGGGTCGCGGCACAGGCCGGGCGGGCCCTGCGGGAACTGCGGCGAATGGCCGAAGGCGCCAAGGACGATCTCCGCGCTGGGCTGGGCCCGGACTTCTCCGACTTCGACTTCGCTGACCTCAACCCGCGTCAGTTCGTCCGCAAGCACCTGCTCGACCCAGTGGAGTCCGACCTCAACGAGGTCATGGCCGTACCAGTGGTGACAAACGCGGACCCGCTGGCAGGCGGCCAGCGCCCCCCGTTCGACCCAGAGGCGACTTAGGGGTTTCGCTAGACGGGGCTGAGCCCGAGCTGCCGCCCGGCCAGGCCACGTGCGCGGGCGCCCAGACTCTCCGCGATCGAGGTGAGTACGCGCGCGGCGGGCGTGTCCGGGTCGCTGAGCACCAGCGGGACGCCCTTGTCGCCGCCCTCACGGAGCCGGACGTCGATCGGCACCTGCCCCAGCAGCGGCACGCGCGTGCCCGTGACCCGGGTCAGCGCCGCTGCCACCGTCTCCCCGCCACCGCTGCCGAACACGTCCACCGTATGGCCGCAGTGCGGGCATGGCAGACCGGACATGTTCTCGACCACCCCGGCGATCCGCTGGTGGGTCTGGACCGCGATGGCGCCGGCCCGCTCCGCCACTTCAGCCGATGCCACCTGCGGCGTGGTCACCACGAGCAGTTCCGCGGAGGGCAGCAACTGCGCCACCGAGATCGCCACATCGCCGGTACCGGGCGGCAGGTCCATCAGCAGCACATCGAGGTCGCCCCAGAACACATCGGCCAGGAACTGCTGCAGGGCACGGTGCAGCATCGGCCCACGCCACACCACTGGCGAGTTGCCCTGTGTGAACATGCCGATCGAGATGACCCTCACATCATGCGCGGAAGGCGGCATGATCATCTGCTCGACCTGGGTGGGCCGGCCTGTCACGCCGAGCATGCGCGGGACGGAGTGCCCGTAGATGTCGGCATCGAGTACACCGACCGAGCGCCCGGCAGCGGCCAGGGCCGCGGCCAGGTTGACGGTCACCGACGACTTGCCCACGCCGCCCTTGCCGCTGGCCACGGCGAACACCCGGGTGAGCGAGGACGGCTCGGCAAAGGGGATGGCACGCTCGACCCGTCCGCCACGGAGCGTGGCCTGCAGCTCGCGCCGCTGTTCTTCGCTCATCACGTCCAGTTCGACCTCGACCGCGGACACGCCCGGCAGCGCGGACACCGCGGCCGTGACATCGCGGGTGATGGTGTCGCGCAGCGGGCAGCCGGAGACGGTCAGGTACACCTCGACCCGGACCTTGCCCTTGGGTGTCACGTCGACGCTCTTCACCATGCCCAGGTCGGTGATGGGCCGGCGGATCTCAGGGTCGTTGACGCGCGCCAGCGCGGCGGTCACCGCCTCGGTGGTGGGCGGCGGGGAAAGGACGGGCTTTACAGGCATGCCCCCATGCTATTCAGCCGGGGGACCGGCCACCGCGAGCACACCCCAGGCACGCAGCGCCTGAACCAGCCCGGTGGTGAGAGGGAGTCCATCGATCTCGGCCGGGGTGACGAAGCGGGCATCGGCGGCATCATCGCCGCAGGCGAGCGTCCCACCCGCCACGACCGCGGCGTAGTCACGGATTTCGTAGACCACACCACCGGGCCCTGGCCGTTCGACCGTGCCAACCAGCGGACCAGGACATACGTCCAGTCCGGTCTCCTCACGGACCTCCCGGACCAGGGCCTGCCCGTCGGTCTCCCCGGGCTCGATACGGCCGCCTGGCAGGGACCACCGGCCTGCCTGCGGCTCGTGCCCGCGCTGGACGAGCAGCAGCCGCCCACCGCCATCGCTCACGATGGCCCCGACACAGTCGACGCGTCGCATCGCCTCCAGTATCTCCGCAGTATCCACGTATGGTCTCCCCCGGCCACGCCCTCCTCGTCCGGGGTACTTGACGTGGGGTGTTATGTGGGTTCAATGGCCCACATGAAGAGGGACCCGGTGTGTCCACGCTGCTTCGGCCCACTGACCGAGCCCAGCGCCTGGGCCAGCCGCTGGCGGTGCCCCGTGCACGGGGTTGTGTATCCCTTGTGGCCAGCGCACAATCCCACCCAGGAAGGCCTGCGCGGTCTGCTGCGCGACCCGGCGGTCCCAGTGTGGCTGCCGTGGCCGCTGCCCAGCGGATGGCTCGTGACGGGCTTCGCGGGCGCTGGTGACGACCCCAGCGGGACCCGTGCGTGTGTAGTCGCCGTGTCAGGCCCGAGCCCGGTGGGCGGCCTGGGAGACATGCTGGTGGTCTCGGAGGAGCCTGGGGTGGGTCTTGGCGCGGCGTTCGCAGGCCTGAAAGGCCCGGACCCCGGCGAGGGCTTCGCGACGGCCACACCGCACGCGTTGGTCAGCTATGGCAACCACGAGTTCCCGCTGTGGCACGTGGAGGCCCCGGGCCGTGCCGCGTTCGCTGGCGAAGTGCTGGGCAACTGGGTTTGGGTGGTGCTGTGGCCCGACACTGCGGGCGTCTTGCTGCTGGAGCCCCTCCCCGTGCGGGACCTGCGCGATCCAGGCCAGCACCTGGATCTGCCGTTCGGTGCGATGTCACCCAGGTTGCGTGTCACCGGGGGCCACTAGCATGGGCGCTCGTGCGAGTCGACCTCCACACTCACAGCACGGCTTCGGACGGCACTGACCCGCCCGGCGAGGTCATGCGCCGTGCGCGGGCGGCCGGGCTCGACGCCGTAGCCCTCACCGACCATGACACGCTCGCTGGCCACGGGGAGGCTCGCCGTTCCGCCCCCGACGGGCTCACGCTCGTGCCGGGCATGGAACTGTCCTGCCGCCTCTACGGCCACAGCGTTCACCTGCTGGCTTACCGCACCGACCCGGCACATGCGGGTCTTGCGGCTGAATACCGCAGGGTCGCCACCGACCGGGTGCGCCGTGCCCAGGCCATGGTCGGGCGCCTGCGCGAGCTGGGGGTTGACATCACCTGGCCACAGGTGGCGGCGATCGCGGGCGGCGGCGTGGTGGGCCGCCCCCACATCGCGCGCGCCATGGTGGCGGCCGGCGCGATCGCACGCCCCGAGCAGGCCTTCTCTCCCGAGTGGATCGCCGCGGGCGGCCGGGCCCACGTCAGCAGGTACGCGCTGGACCCGGTGGCCGCGATCGGGCTGGTCCGTGCGGCCGGGGGAGTGTCCGTGCTGGCCCATCCGGGCGCGGCGTCCCGTGGCTGGAAGATCCCTGATGAGGCCATCGCGCGCCTGGCCGACGCCGGGATGGCCGGCCTCGAAGTGGACCACCCGGACCATGTTCCGGCAGAACGGTCCCGGCTGCGTGCGCTGGCTGCCAGCCTGGGTCTTGTCACCACCGGTGGCAGCGACGACCACGGCGGGCTGACGGGTTACCGCATCGGCGCCGAGCTCACCAGCGCGGACTCCTACGAGCAGCTCATGGCCCAGGCCAGTTCGAGCGGGGTGTGACGCTGCATGACCGACCTGCGGTTCTTCTGGACGGTTTTCGTCACCCTGCTGGTGATCACAGACCCGCCGGGGGTCGTGCCGCCGTTCCTCGGCCTCACCGGTGGCCTACCGGACAAGGTCCGTTTCCGGCTGGCCAGGCAGGCTGCCCTGGTCGCACTGGGCGTGATCGTGGCCTTCGCACTGTTCGGCCAGTCGATCCTGGCCTACCTCGGGGTCGGGCTGCCAGCATTGCAGGCGGCTGGTGGGTTGCTCCTGCTGCTGGTGGCCCTGCAACTGCTGACGGGGCAGGCGTCCGAGCCCACCGAGGAGGACCGGGCCAAGGTCAACGTCGCGTTCGTGCCCCTGGGCACGCCGCTGCTGGCGGGGCCGGGTGCCATCGTGGCCACGATGCTCTTCGTGCGGCAGGTGGACTCGCTGTCCCGGGGGCTGGAGTTCGCTATCGCGCTGGTACTGGTGGCGGTGACCCTGTGGCTCACCATGCGGTTCTCTGGTGTGATCCTGCGGGTGCTGCGGCCCAGCGGCGTGGAATTGTTCACCCGGATCGCTGGACTGCTGCTGGCGGCGATCGCCGTGCAGTTGGTTGCGGAGGCGGTCCGAGCGTTCGTCATTGGATAGCCGTCACCAACCATAATCAGCAAGACACTGACTACTACGGAGGCAGGAGCTATGGCCAGGCGGATTGGCGACAACGTCGATGACAGCGCCCTGGACGCGGAGGGCGTTGGCGAGGAGGCGGACGACTCGCAGCTCGACGGAGTCGACGATGAAGGCGACGACGAGGAACTCGGCGAAGACGAGCTCGACGACGCCATGGTCGACGAAGTCGACGATGATGAGGCCGACGAAGATGAGGACGAGTTCGGCAGTGACGAGGACGTCAGGATCGAGCGGGTCAGGCACGCCGACAGCGGATGCAACACCTGGCTCATCGGTGACGACGAGGAAGTCATCGTCGTGGACCCCGGCACGGACGCCGCCGCGGTCCTGGCCGCTGCCGGGGACCGCGAGGTGCTGGCCGTCATCTGCACGCACGGGCACCGCACCCACGTCGCCGCCGCGCTGGACGTGGCAGACCGCGACGAGGCCCCCGTGGCCCTGCACCCCGCGGACCTCGTCCTGTGGCGGGAGGTCCACTCCGACGACGACCCCGCCATCGACATGGAAGAAGGCGGCCTGTTCGAGGTGGCTGGCGTCACCCTCGAGGTGGTCCACACCCCTGGGCACAGTGCGGGCTCAGCCAGCATCTACTGCGAGGACCTCGGGGTGGTCTTCACCGGGGACGCGCTGCTCGCTGACGGGCCGGGCCCCCACGAGAACGAGTTCCCCAACTTCTCCGAACAGCTCTCCGCGATCGGCGAGGAACTGCTGACGCTGCCCGGCAATACCAGGGTGCTGCCCGGCCACGGCGAGGAGTCCAAGGTGTCGGCTGCCGAGAAACGCTTTGACGGCTGGGTGTCGGCTGGCCCGGTGATTGCTGACCCCACAGAGTGACCCAGCCACAGCTCGATGGCATGCCGCGGCGGCTCTACCCCTGCACGCCGACGCGGC
The DNA here is from genome assembly GCA_035946955.1 of Streptosporangiaceae bacterium. Lineage (GTDB taxonomy): Bacteria > Actinomycetota > Actinomycetes > Streptosporangiales > Streptosporangiaceae > DASYYE01. Next base: position 5,808 of record DASYYE010000476.1, read on the forward strand.
TGGATACCTGGCTGGACTGCCCTCGCCGCTACCGCATGGCTTATCTGGACCGCCCGGCGCCACGCAAGGGCCCGCCATGGGCGCACAACAGCCTGGGTGCCAGCGTCCACAACGCCCTGGCGGGCTGGTGGCGTCTGCCGGCCAGGGACCGGAGTGCGGCGGCCGCGGGTGACCTGCTGGCCCGGGGCTGGATCACCGAAGGGTACGCCAGCCCCGCCCAGTCAGGCCGCTGGCTCGACCGGGCCCGGCACATGGTCGAGCGCTACGTGGCCACGCTCGACCCGCACGCCGAGCCACTCGGGGTGGAGCGCACCGTCGGTGCCAGGACGCAGCGGATCGCCCTGAGTGGGCGGATCGACCGGCTCGATGAGCACCGGGACGCCCATGGCGAACGCCGCCTGGTGGTGGTGGACTACAAGACAGGCCGCCGCCAGTTGACCCAGGACGACGCCAGGTCGGCCATGCCGCTGGCCCTGTACGCGGTCGCGGCACAGGGCGTTTTCCGTGCCCCATGCCACCGTGTCGAATTGCACCACCTGCCCTACGGCGCCGTCCTCGCGTGGGACCACACCGATGCGAGCCTGCAGCGTCACCTGGGCCGGGCTGAGAGCATCGCCGCGGAGTGCGAGGACGCTGACGAGCGGTGGCGGGCTGGGCTGCCCGCCAGCGAGGTGGACAGGGTGTTCCAGCCGCGTCCCGGCCCGGGCTGCTCCTGGTGCGACTACCGTGCGCAGTGCCCGGAAGGCGCGGCCGCCGCCCCGGCACACAAGTCCTGGGACGGCCTGGCAGAGGACTGAGACTCTGCCGCGTCCCAGAACTCCGTGAGCGTACGAACCACAGCGTCGGGGTTCTCAACAGCCGGGGAGTGGCCGGCGCCCGTCAGGCTGACGTGCCGGGCACCCAGCCGCTGTGCCATCTCTTCCTGGATCCCTGGCATCCAGGCGTCGTCGTCGGCACCGTACAGAACCAGCATCGGCAAAGCCGCAGCCCCATGCCCATTGCCAGCGCCAGCCGCGGCCAGTGCCTCGGTGCGGTCCGGACAGGTCAGCAGGGTCTGTGCCATGCACATCAGGCCCGTGGGGCAGTTGCTCATCATCCTGGTCCGCAGGAAGCCCAAGATGTCATCAGGCACGCCCTGGGTGACAGCTTCCGGCTCCATCAGGGTTTCCCAGATCCGCCTGATCTCAGCACCCAGGTCTGCCGGGGCCACGGTCCGAAGCTGGCCCAGCACCCAGTCGAGCACCTCGGCGCGCTGGCCACCCACCGCACCCGGACCCGAGCACATCAGGGTGAACGATGCGAGGGAGCCGGGGGAACTGATCGCCAGTTCCCGCGTTATGAGGCCACCGAAGGAGTGGCCAACGAGATGGCAGGGTTGACCCGCATCCATCGCAACCGCAGCGACGTCCGCACTGAGGGCGTCGGGGGTGTATCCGGCTGGCCCGGCTGCGGGCGGTGACTCGTACTGCCCACGCATGTCGATGGCGCGGACCAGCCGACCCGCGCGGGCCAGCGGCGCCAGGACCGCAGTGAAGTCTTCTTTACTGCCCGTGAAACCCGGTACGAACAGCGCGGGCAGGCGCTGCGGCGCTCCAGTTGGTGGGAGGGCTTCCAGCGCGGCTACCGGGCCCCGGGTGGTCTCCAGCATCACCCGGCGCACACCAACCGGCAAGATCAGTGTGCGCGGGGTGCTCACGCTGGATCGGGGCGTGGCTGGCGTGTGATGTTCCTGCGACGCCGAACGCGGTGGCGTGATGTGTTCCGCTGCGCGCCAGCTTCCTCGGTGTGGCCGGCCTCGTGGCGCTGCTGGCCCTGGCCTGCCCGAGCCTGAGCTGCCCGGCCCTGCGCGGCCCGTCCCCGGCCCGCCCGGCTCCGCCCGTGCCTGCGCTGTGACGGCGAGCGGGTCTTGCCGGTCTCGCCGAGGTCCTCCATCTCCTCGGCTGCCAGGCCCGCTCGGTGCCGCCGGTCACCGGGGAGGTGCCCGGTGACTTCCGCGGGGATGCCGAGCGCTTGGAACAGGTGCTCTGAGGTGGAGTATGTCTCGGGCGGCTCGCGCAGGTCGAGCCCGAGCGCGTCGTTGATCAACTGCCAGCGCTTCAGGTCTTCCCAGTCGATGAAGGTCACGGCGACCCCGGTCCGCCCGGCACGGCCGGTGCGGCCGATGCGGTGCAGGTAGGCCTTTTCGTCCTCGGGGCACTCGTAGTTCACGACATGGGTCACGTCGTCCACGTCCAGCCCGCGGGCAGCGACATCGGTGGCGACGAGCACGTCCACCTTGCCGTGGCGGAACGCCCGCAGTGCCCGTTCCCGCTGTGCCTGGCCGAGGTCTCCGTGGACCGCGCCCGCCGCGAACCCGCGGCTGGTCAGCGCCTCTGTCACCTGGTCGGCGGTCCGCCTGGTGCGGCAGAACACCATAGTCAGGCCACGGCCAGCCGACTGGAGGGTCCGGGCGAGCACTTCGATCTTGTCCAGCCGGTGGGCGCGGAACACGTGCTGCTCGGTCAGGGGAACGTGCTGGGATTCGTCGTGCTGCTCAGCCCGGACGTGCATGGGGCGGTGCAGGTGGCGCCGTGCAAGCGTCACCACCTCCCCCGGCATGGTTGCGGAGAACAGCATTGTCTGGCTGCGGGCGGTGCAGAGCTGGATGATGCGCTCGACATCCGGGAGGAAGCCGAGGTCGAGCATCTTGTCTGCTTCGTCGAGGACGAGCGTGCGGACGTCGGTGAGGTCGAGGTGGCCCTGCCGGGCCAGGTCCAGCAGGCGCCCAGGTGTGCCTACGACCAGGTCGGCCGAGGTCCGCAGGGCGTCGATCTGGGGTTCGTAGGCCCGTCCGCCGTAGAGCGTGGCGACCTTCGCGCCCATGCGCGCCCCGGCGTTGGTCAGGTCACCGGCAACCTGGACGGCAAGTTCCCGGGTGGGCACCACGACCAGGGCGTTCGGCGCGTGAGCGCGCCGCGTGGCCGGGTCAGCGAGCCGCTGGAGCACCGCGATGCCAAAGGCGAGGGTCTTGCCTGTCCCCGTCCTGGCCTGGGCGATGATGTCATGCCCCCCAAGTGCGATTGGCAGGGCGAGCGCCTGGATTGGGAACGCGTTGGTGATCCCCTGGTCTGTCAGGGCCTCACAGATCGGTTCACTGACGCCGAGGTCGGCGAAGGCTGGTCCAGTAACTGGTGCAGCTACGTGCGTTGTCAGAGGTTTTTCCATCTTTCATACGAGGGCGGCCAGGCTTTCGCAGCCCGGCCGTCGATCTGTCACAACATTTCTCATGCAACAGCATTTGCTGTCACAGCATTAACCGAGTGTAGCAGTGGGTGTGTTCCCGGCTGCGGCGACATTCCAGCGGGGTCTGTGGTTGCTAGGGTGCAGACGTGGCGGATGCGGACAGCACCACCCGGGCGCTCGGCATGGACGTCAGTCCCGGCCTTGTTGACCTGCTCGGCTTGCTCGCCTATGCGGAGCTCATAGCCTATTTCCGGTTGTCAGAAGATGCCTTGCTCGCGCCCTCACTGGCGGACAAAGCGGCCGTGGCGGAACTCGCCGTGGTGGAGTTCGGTCATTTCCGCCAGTTGCAAACCCAGCTTGCCGCGCTCGGCGTCACACCAGAGCAGGCCATGCTCCCGTTCGTGGCCCCGCTGGATGCATTCCACGCCCGCACCGTGCCAGCGGACTGGCTCGAGGGGCTGGTCAAGGCCTATGTGGGCGACGGTATCGCGGCGGACTTCTACCGTGCGGTCGCAGGCGTGCTTGCCCCACCCGTGACCACACTGGTCGAGGAGGTGCTTGCCGACACCGGCCACGCCGAAATCATCACCACCCGCGTCCGGGCCGCCCTGGAAGCCGACCCGGCGGTCCGGGGCAGGCTGGCGCTGTGGGCACGCCGCCTGGTGGGTGAGGCATTGGCCCAAGCCCACCGGGTAGTCGCCGAGCGTCCACCACTAGCCCACCTGCTCGCGGGCGCGGCAGCCGCCCGCGGCAGCGGCCAGGGCGAAATAGGCAGGATGTTCGCCCAGGTAACAGACGCCCACGACCGCCGCATGGAAGCACTGGGCCTGGCCGACTAGCGGTGGCATAGTGCGCAGCCAGCCGGTCGGCTAGCACAGCAGCACTGGGCCTGGCCGACTAGCTGTGGCATAGTGCGCAGCCAGCCGGTCGGCTAGCACAGCAGCACCGGGCCTGGCCGACTAGAAACCCTAGGTGTACTGGCCGAAGCCAATCCGGCGCTGTTCCGATCCAGCGAGTTCCACGTAACCGATCTTGTCGGCCGGGATGATGACCTTCCCACCCTTGTCGTTGTCCAGGATGAGCAGACCGCCGTCGGTGGCGGCCTCCCGCAGCGCCTGTTCAACATCTTCGGCCGAGGCGGTGGTCTCCACCGTCAGCTCCCGTGGGATGGACTGCACACCGATCTTGACTTCCACTGAGTTCCCTCCGGCTCCGTTCCCTCGGCTCCCAGGCTAGGGGACGCGGGGCCAGCCGCTGATGCCCCGCCAGGCAAGCCGGGAGAGGAGTTGCTCCGCGGCGTCCTTGGGGATCGGGTGGCCGGTAGTGAGCCAGTAGACCGCGCACACGTGCGCCATGCCGACTAGGCCCATGCCGAGCAGGTGAGCTTCGGCGTCCTGCACCCCGGCATCCTCCCGGATGATCTCGCTGACCAGTTCGGCGCAGCGGTTCATAGCCGCGTCGAGGCGGTCACGCACCGCTGGCTCGTTGCGCAGGTCGGACTCGAATACCAGCCGGTACGCCTGGCCCGTGTCCCCGACGAAGTCGAAGAAAGCGGTGAAGGTGGCTGTCACCCGGAGCTTGTTGTCTGAGGTGGACGCCAGGGCGGCGCTCACGGCTGCGGTGAGGGCTTCCACGCTCTCGTCGAGCAGCGCCAGGTAGAGTTCAAGCTTGCCAGGAAAGTGCTGGTAGAGGACCGGCTTGCTCACCCCAGCCCGTTCGGCGATCTCGTCCATAGCGGCCGCGTGGTAGCCCTGCGCCACGAAGACTTCCTGCGCAGCGTTCAGTAGCTGACGGCGTCGGGCGGGCCTTGGCATCCGTCCGACCGGCCGGGTCTGTGGGGTTGCGGTCACGGTTTCCTCCGTTCCGCTGGGTTCGGCCTGCCTGCCGGCCGTGTCCTCAACGGTAGTCATCCTCGTCGAGTTCCACCTCCCGGTGCTGTTCCACCGCGTCTGCCTCGTTCACGTCAAGCGGCACGCTGGTGGGCTCATCCTGTGAACCCCCGTTGGTGCCCTCTACCAGGGCACGCTGTTGCTCAAGCGAGTCAGGCACCGGCTTCTCCAGGTGGTTTTCGCTCATCGGCGATTCCGTCCACTGGTGGGGGCCCGCCCGGGTGGCTGGGCCTCATCATCCATTGTCCCGGTCGCAGCCACCCGCAGTGGCATCGGCCGCCACGTCAGCCATCCTTTCCTTGTCCCCAGGTGCTAGTGGAACTTGTGATCATGATGGCACCTCTGACGCGCACAATCAGCACAACTTGGGTAGACAACCAGCATGCGCGCCATGTGGAAGGGCGAGATCTCATTCGGCCTCGTCATGATCCCCATCCGTCTCTACGCGGCGACCGAGCACCGTGACGTGAGCTTTCGTCAGGTGCACCGTGTCGACGGTGGGCGGATCAGGTTCCGTCGTATTTGCTCCGTGGACGGGGAGGAAGTGCCCTTCGCCGACGTGGCCAAGGGGTACGAACTGCCTGACGGCGAGATGGTGGTCCTCACCGACGAGGACCTTGCGGAACTGCCCCTGCCCACCACGCACAACATCGAGGTGGTCCAATTCGCGCCCGTCGAGCAGGTTGACCCGCTGCTATGGGAGCGCAGCTACTACGTGGAGCCGGATCCCAAGGGCGCCCGTGCCTATGCCCTGCTCCGGGACGCGCTGGACCAGTCGGGAATGATCGCCGTGGCCAGGGTGGCCCTGCGCCAGCGCGAGACGCTCGCGGCCTTGCGGACTCAAGGCGACATGCTTGTGCTGGTCACCCTGTTGTGGCCGGATGAGGTGCGCGCGCCGGACTTCGAGTTCCTCGACTCTGACGTTGAGGTGCGTCCGCAGGAGCTGTCGATGGCCTCGTCGCTGATCGAGTCCATGACCGTGGACTTCGACCCCACGCAGTTCAGCGACAGCTACCGGGAGGCCCTGGAGGAACTGGTAGAGGCCAAGATCGAGGGCCATGAGGTCACCCAGCCCGCCCGGCCCGCGGAAGACCAGCCCGTGGCCAGCCTGGCGGACGCGCTACGGGCAAGCCTGGCGGCGGCGGGTGATGGGAATGCCAGTCCGCCGGATTCTGGCCAGTCCAAACGGAAACGCCCACCACGGCGCAGTGCCTTACGGTCGGCCTGACCCGTGCTGCTCTGACCGGTAGTGCCCTGATTGGTACTGCCGTGACCCCAGGCCCGGACGATAGGCTGCGCGCTGTGCTGGTCACCGCCCCGCGGGTCGTCCCGGCGGTCGCCGGGTCGAAACCCCTAGAGCCCGGTTATGTCGTCACCGAGGACCGTCGCATCACCGATGTTGGCCAGGGCACCCCACCGAGGGCTCCCGACCATGAGCTGCTGACCGGCGTCCTCGTCCCAGGCCTCGTCGACCTGCAGGTCAATGGCTATTTCGGCATCGACCTGGCCGAGGCTGACCCAGCCGGCTGGGCCCAGGTCGTACAGCGCTTGCCGGAAACCGGAGTCACGGCCTTCCAGCCCACGTTCATCACGGCCCCCGTTGGTGACCTGGCCAAGGCGCTGCGCCGGACCGCCGAGTTCGTTCCCTACCTGCCCGCGGGGGCCCGGATCCTGGGTGTCCACCTGGAAGGGCCGTTTATCTCCCCGCTCCGCGCCGGTGCCCACCGGCGCGAGTGGATGGTGCCCCCGACACCCCAGGCCATCGCCATGTTGCTCGAGGCGGGTGGAGGGCTCGTGCGGCTCGTGACGCTCGCCCCAGAGGTGGACGGCGGGCTCGAGGCAGTGGCAGCTCTGGTCCGGGAAGGGGTGACCGTCAGCGTCGGGCACAGTGACGCGACTGCGGTCCAGGTCGCCGCCGCTGCCGCGGCCGGAGCACGTATGGTCACCCACCTGTTCAATGCGCAACGGCCGCTGCACCAGCGTGAGCCGGGCGTCGTAGGACAGGCCCTCGTGGACCGCAGGCTCACTTGCGGCCTCATCGTCGATCTCCGTCACGTCGTGGCTGCCGCCTGTGAGATCGCGTTCGCGGCCGCCCCAGGCCGGATATGCCTGGTCACAGACGCTGCCGCGTCCGCGGGCATGCCCCCCGGACGTTACGTCCTGGGGGGGGAGCCGGTCGAGTTGCCACCTGGAGACACAGCGGCGCCCCTGCGGGATGACGGGACTCTCGCAGGCTCGGCACTGCGGATGGACCGCGCGATCGCCAACGCTGTCGCAGTGGGCTTGGGCCTGAACGAGGCGGTGGCCGCGGCCACACGCATCCCGGCTGACCTGATCGGCCGCCCGGACCTTGGCCGCCTCGCGCCCGGGGCTACGGTCGACCTGACCTGGCTAAGCGATGACCTGCGCACCCTGGCCACCTGGGTTGGTGGCGAGCAGGCGTACGCGGGTGCTGCAGGAAGCTAGCAGGCAGCCAACGGCCACGCCGTCCACCGCTCCCGGCGGGCAGTGCCCTTCACGCTCGCACTCCACGCTCGCACTCCACGCTCGCACTCCACGCTCGCGATGGTGGGCTGGGCGCTTCACTGCTCCCGGTAGACCTTGTGCTGCGCGGCCTGGGCGCGGGGCCGCAGCACGAGGAGGTCGACATTCACGTGAGCGGGGCGCGTGACGGCCCAGACGATCGTGTCGGCGACATCTTCCGAGGTCAGCGGTTCACGGACGCCCGCATAGACCGCTGCGGCACGCTCGGCGTCGCCCCGGTAGCGGTTCAGCGCGAACTCTTCCGTGCGGACCATCCCCGGCGCGACCTCGATGACCCGCACCGGCTCGCCGCACAGTTCCAGGCGCAGTGTTGCCGCGATCGCATGCTCAGCGTGTTTGGCAGCTACGTACCCGCCGCCCCCCTCGTAGGCGACAAATCCAGCCGTTGAGGACAACACCACCACAGTGCCGCTGCCACTCGCCGTCAACGCGGGCAGGAGTGCCTGCGTCATCTGCAACGTGCCGATCACATTGGTCTCGAACATCGTCCGCCAGTCCGCGGGCTTGGACTCGGCGACAGTCTCGGTGCCGACGGCACCGCCAGCAATGTTCACAAGCACGTCGCAGCGGTCGAGGGACTCGGCAAACCGTCTCACGGCACCCTGGTCGGTCACGTCCAGGACTCTGACCACAGCCGACCCGCCGCGCTCACCGATCTGATCGGCCACATGGTTCAGCCGTTCGACCCGGCGCGCCGCGAGGACCACGTGGAACCGTGGGGCGGCGGCGGCAAGCCCGACAGCTGTGGCCGCTCCGATACCGCTGCTCGCGCCCGTGATAACCGCAACTGGCTGCATCTCAAATCCCCTTGCCTCATGTCCTACGCCTGTTCGGTGTCGGCGTTAGGGTGAATGATCTCGAGTGGGAGGGACGCCTTGGCTCTCGCGGCACTGATCGTATGGATCTTCACCGCTGCGGTGGGCCTGTTCCTGTTGACGGCCTTGGGTGCCGCCCGCCGCGCCGCCACTGACACAGCTTCGGTCGAGACAGCTTCGCCTGGTCCGGCTGCAGCTGGCACCGCTGACATCGCTGTAGCCGGTACAGCCTCAACCAGTACAGTCTCAACCAGTACAGTCTCGACCGGTACGGCATCCCCTGTCCCGGCGCCAGACGGTCACCCTTTGCTCGAGTTCACCCATCCCATGCTCGGGCTGCTGGGGCTCGGGTGCTGGTTCGTGTTTGTCGCGACCAAGACCTCGGGCCTGGCGTGGACATCAATTGGGATCCTTGTGGCCGCACTGGTCGCTGGCACCGCCTGGTTGGTCACCAACGCACTTGGTGCCCGACAACAGGGCGGCTGGACAGGGCTACCCCGCGCCGCAGGGCATGCGGCCACCGAGCGCAGCGTGCCAGTGGGGACCATCGTTTTGCACGGCCTGGCAGCCCTGGCCACCATTGCCCTGGCCACCCTCACCGTCCTCACCGCAGTCAGTCGCTGAGGGGGAAGCCACTCGCTGAGGGCGGCCCTACCGGAGCCAATTCAAGTGCTGTCATTTCCGGCCAATCGGCGCATACTGGCGGAATGGACGATATAACGTCTGCTCTGCCCGAAGTGCCGGCCGAGATCCGGGAAGCGGCCCGCCGCGCAGGCGGAGGCTGGCTTGATGAGGTGGTCGGCGGCCACCAGCCTCCCGTGCCGCCCAGCGCTGTCAGAGGCTCCTGGCGACTCGATACCAACGGTGAAGTAACCGGCGAGTACATCCCAAACCCGAGCTTCGGCCAGCCCAAGCGGCCTCGTTGCCCCTACACCGGGAAGGCGTAACGTCAGGCCTCGTATGCGGTGGGCTGGGTCACGTAGGTTCGGCCGCTGGGCGTGATCCAAGTCAAGATGCCGGGCTCGTCTTGAGTCAGCTGCCAGCCATGGGCCTGTTTGGCCCGATGGTGTCGGCGGCATAGCGGAGCCAGGTTGCATTCGCAGGTCCGGCCGCCTCGTTGGTATGCCAGCGTGTGGTCGACATCACATCGGGCAGCAGAGTGGCGGCAGCCGGGGAACGTGCAGGCGGCGTGGCGGACCTGGATCAAATGCCGCAGGTGCGGCGGAGGCTCATACCCGCTGGATTCCCGCGAGTGGTCACAGCTGCCGGTCTGCAGGAACGTGATGGTGAAGGTCCAGGCCTGGTCGGCGGGGGTTCCGTCGGTGGGGGTTCCGCGGGGGCCGGCCCGCGTCCGCCGGGGGCGGCGGGGTCTGGCGCATCCGTGGGCGACGGCGTGGCCGTTGCGGTCGGTGAGGGTCAGGCACCACTGGCAGTCGTCCCGGCTCGCGAGCATGGCGGCCAGCGAGCGGGCGTCCATCGCGTCTACGGGCCCGTAACCAGCCACGTCACCGGGGGTGTCGGTCAGCCCGAGCCAGGTGGCCAGGGGCATGGTCAGATGGACTGAGCCAGCGGCGCTGAGGGTCGGTGCCGGGTTGCTGGTACTGCGGCTGTCTTGGTGGTCCTCGAGGCCGTTCTCTTGGCCATCGCGCTGGGGTGCAGGGGCTGCTGGCAAGAGGGTCTCAAAGGGCTTGCCAGAGAGCAAGGCGAGGTAGACGGCCGCGCGGAGTTGGTCCAAATTCCCCGTGACCCCGGCGGCTTTGAGTTGCTTTGCGAGGTCGGTGAGGTTGCGGTCTGCGGCCAGCACCTCCGTGCCCGGGAGGTCGCGCCCAGCCAGTGCCGAGGTGCCAGCGGGTTCCTCCCAGCATTCCACCCGCGCCTCGCGCTGCGCCTGTTCCTTGCGGTCCTTTGCGGCGTCTGGGGCGACCTTGAGTGCGGCACGCTTGACGGAGCGGCGCAGCAGCGTGGTGGTCTGCCCACCAGCCCGGGCCAGCACCTGCTGCTCCACGGTGGCACGCTGGGCTGGATTGAGTGGGCTGGTCTCCTCTGCGACCACCCACGCCCGTGGCAGGTCGATTTCTCCCGCCGCCAGCGCAGTTGCGGTGGCTGGCAAGCCAGACAGGTCGACCGCCAAGTTGACTAGCCGGTCCGCAGCGCGGCCGGTGAGGGTCAGCGCGGCGGCAACCTCGTCGGTGACGTGCTCACCGACCCCGGCATCACCCGCGTCTTCCTCCGCGAACCGCCGGGCCACCAACTCGCCCGTGGCTGCGAGTTCCATGGCCGCCGCCCATGACGCCAGCCGCCGCCCGGCCCGCATGATCCCGACCAGCTCGTCATCGCTGCGTCGGCTCAGCCCGTCCTGCCACACATCCCCGGCCAGCCCCGCCAGCACCGGGCCGGGCGGGATCTCGTCACCCACCCCGCCAGCGGCGAAACCAAACCCGTCGTTGTCCCGGCGTCTGTTCCAGAACCCCGCCTTGATCGGGTTCGGCAGTTCCGGCTCCCTCGTGGCCTCGAAGTACTCATCCTGCAGCTCACCAGGTAGCGCGGCCAGCCAGGTGCCCTCGTCACCAGGCGGCCCTCCTCCAGGGCCACCGAGCCAGTCATCCTCGTCGTCGGCCAGGTCAGCGCCGAGGTCGGCCGCGAGCCATTCCTCGTCATCCTGTGGTGAGGGCGGCAGCCACTGTCCATCGCGGCCCAGGGCCGCCTGCTCGGCCTCTTCCGCATCCAGCCACGCCGCCGTCTGTGCCGCGGACATCACCCGTGCTGACAACTGTTCCCGCAGCCGTGCGTGCTCTTCAGCAGGGATCGCGACGGTTGCGATCGGCACGGTGGCTACCTCCCCCCAGGCGGTTTGGCCGACATGGTGACTAAGAGCGTGTCTTACGTGGTGGTTGGCTGATCTTGGGTGATGATCGGTCACCATGGCTGATCAGTTGTCGTTGCGGTTAGTGCCGGATGAGTTGTGGGTGCTCGTGGAGCCGCTGGTCCCGAAGTTCCGGGCACGCCCGCAGGGCGGCGGCACGGCGCCGCTGGATGACCGGGCGGTGTTCACCGCGGTTGTGTATGTGCTGACCAGCGGGTGTGCGTGGCGGGACCTGCCGCCGTCGTTCGGTGTGCCGTTCCAGACGGCGCACCGCCGGTTCAGCCAGTGGGCCAAGGCGGGCCTGTGGCGGCGGCTGCACCAGGCAGTGCTGGACGAACTGGGCGCGCGGGGTGAGCTGGACTGGACGTCAGTGATCGTGGACGGGGCGGCGGTGCGGGCGAAAAGGGGGGCACACTGACCGGCCGGAACCCCGTTGACCGGGGCAAGCGCGGCAGCAAGCTGCACGTGCTGTCCGAGGCCCAGGGCATCCCCCTGGCAGTTGGCACCTCGGCCGCCAGCGTCCACGACAGCCAGGCGCTCCAGCCCTTGGTCAAAGCCATACCGGCAGTCCGCTCGCGGCGGGGGCCACGCCGCCGCCGGCCCGCCAAGCTGCGCGCTGACAAGGCTTACCACTCCGCCGAGACCCTGTCCTTCCTGCGCGGACGCGGCATCGCCACCCGGATCGCCCGTCCCGGCATCGAATCGGGCGAACGGCTCGGCCGGCACCGGTGGAAGATCGAACGCTCCATCGCCTGGCTGTTCGGCTACCGCCGCCTCACCATCCGATACGAACGCAAAGGCAGCCACTTCCTCGCCTTCCTGGGCCTCGCCGCCACACTGACCTGCTACAAGAAACTCGCCAAACTCACCACGTAAGACACGCTCTTA
>DASYYE010000477.1:0-5580 GCA_035946955.1 Streptosporangiaceae bacterium
CCCCGGTGACGCAGGTGCAGGTAGGCGAGCGGGAAGTCCAGCCGCAGCGAGAGGTGCTTGGTCAGCTCGTACTCACGGCAGTTCAGGTCGGTGTAGGAGGTCTCCATCTGGCGCAGCGCCAACTGGAGCCGCTCACCGGCCAGCAGGCCTTCGTGCAGGTTGTCCCAGCCGGGGTCGGGCAGGAACCGGCGTGCCGTGTGGCCCCGCTCCCGGTTGTAGGCGCGCTGTGCCCGGCGGCCCGCGTGCAGCGCGAGGTCATATGTCTGCCGGTACAGGCCCGCGGTGTGCTGCTGGAGGTAGAGGTAGAGGTCGCCGTTGGTGAACTTGTCCCGGAGGAAGTCCTGCACCTCGGCCGAGTGCTCGATCTGGCGCTGGGCGACGTTGAGGTCGCGCAGGGCGGCGTCGCGGTGGCGCTGCGCGGCCAGGATCTGGCGCTGGATCTGGGCGATCTCGATGGTGATGGTCTGCACCTGGAGCTGCCACTCCGCGGTCCGGCGGACCCAGGACGCCTGGGTGAGGTTCAGCCCGCCGTTGGTGGAGGCCATCTCCGCCTCGGTGTTGATGATGCGGGCCACTGTCTGGAAGGTCCCACCGAGCTTCGTGCCGATGGGGATCTGGTTGGACAGGTAGGGGCCCATCCCGGCGACACCGAACGCGATGTCGGGGATGTACTCCATCACCTGGCCGATCGCCTCGCTCATGTTGGCCGAGGAGTGGTCGTCGATGGCCACGCCAGTGAGTGCCTGGTAGGCGGTCTCGCCCGCGATCAGCCCCGCTGCGAGCAGTTGCTGGTAGTACTGGAGCCTGGCCTGTGCGCCCTGTTTGGTCAGCTCAAGTGCCTGCACCTGCCAGTCAGCCTCCCGCCAGGTGTACTGGCGGGCCGCCAGGACCAGGTCGGCGAGCTGGCGTTCGTGGGTGGCGCGCAGTGCGGCGAGCACCTCGGCATCGCCCTTCTCGTACGCGGCGAGCAGTTCGGCGCCCAGCGAACGCACCTCAGCGGTGAGTTCCATGGCGTAGCGGACCCAGAACGAGAACCGGTAGGGACCACAGCAGCACAACCCGTCGTCCTCGTGGCACAGGCCCGCCTGGCAGGGGTCGCCATCGCAGGGACCGTGCACGTCGCGCCAGCCGTCGCGGAGCGGGTTGTCTCCCCAGAACAGAGGGTCATCGTGCGGTGTGGCGGGCCGCAGACGGCGCCCGTCCAGGCAGTCGCTGACCAGCGCGAGCCGGTCGGCACAGCGTTCATACAGCGACAGCAGGCGCGGGTTCAGCGACGCCGGCCTGGGCTTGAAGCCCGTCAGGTTCATCGGGGTGCCGGTGTCGTCACGCGCGAACACGGTGACGGGTGCTGGGCCCAGCACGCGGGCGAGCGTTTCGAAGGTCACTTTCGCCTGTTGTGCCGCCTCGGGTGACTCGCGGCAGGCTGTCGCGTCGCCCCAGTGGAGCAGCGTCTCCAGGTAGGCGAGCAGCACCGCCCGGTCGCGGGCCACCGGGGCCGGGACCGGCGCGGACGGGCAGCATGGCAGGTCGCCGCCGCCCACCTCGGTGACACCGGTGCCGCCGCCCACCACAGCGACGCCGCCGCCGGGGGTGCCGCCCGTTCTGGTGGTGCCGGTGCTGCCGCCCACCACTGCCACACCACCGCCAGCATCGGCGCCCGGCTCGGTGACACCGGTGCTGCCGCCCACGACAACCACACCGCCGTCGGCAGTGCCGACCGTCGTGGTCCCGCCGCCGCCCTCGCGCGTGCCGCACTGCGCCCACGTGTTGTCGCTGGTCATTGGCGAGTAAGCGAGTTCGTACCACTTCAGCGCCGTCTCGAACTGGCAGTGGGCGCGCAGCGGTCCCGCGACGGTGGTGGCGACGCAGGCCGGTGAGAGGGGTTCGACCGGGGCACCCGGGGATACGTACGCGAAGTACGGGAACGCCGGGAGGCCGAAGTAGTCCGGTGCTGTGGGAGCCGGGGCGATCGGCGCCACCAGCGGCAGCGGTACCGCGGCGTCGTCGGCCAGGTCGTAACGGAACCCGGGGTCGGCCGAGTCATAGGGAACGGGGCCAGCGGGCACGGTGTAGCCGACGGGCACGCTCCCGTTCGGCACGGTGAAGCGCAGCGTGTCACCGGTCCGGCCAGCGGGCACGAGCTGGGGCTGCCCGGATGGCGGCGGGTCGGTGACCGGCAGTCCCTCCGATGAACGCCGGGGTGGCGTGAACTCGCCGTCGCGCAGCCGGCTCCAGTACAGGTGCACCATGGGCGCTGGGTTCCAGGCCAGCATGCCGGGGAGCTGGCCGGGGTCTTCCCACCCGGAACTCGCGTCCGCCGGCAGGGTCGAGCCCTTCGCGGTGGCGTCGGCATCCTGCGCAGCGTCGGTGTCGAGGAAGTAGTGCGCGTCGCCCAGCCAGAAGTAGTACTCATCGACCACTGGCGGGCTGGCTTTCTCGCACTCCGCACAGCATCCCCGCGCGGAGCCTGGCTCGCCGGGCGTGACGTGGGTGCAGGCTGGCGGAAGGCTCCCCGCAGCGACCCGCACGAACTGCGTGCCGAGCCCGATGGCTGTCTGGAGCCACAGTGGCAGGTCAGCCGTGGCCGCGGACCCCCCGGTGTCCTGGTCGGACGCTGTTTGTGTGGCCGCGGCGTTGAGCACGGGCGCGAGCCAGGCGGGGCTGGCGGCGCGCTGCTGCGCAGCGAGCAGGCCGAGCCCTTCTGCCGTAGCGCCGGTGGGCACCGGCACGAGCGCGGCGGGCTCGCGGTCCTGGAGCAGGTCCAGGGTGGGGTGCTGGGGCGGCCGCCAGCCCGGCCACCAGGAGTCACCACCTGGCACCGCCACGGACAGGACCGACCGCCTGAGCTGCTCCTCCAGGAAGCGGAACGCCTCGACCTTGCGGGCCACCCGCAGGTCGTCCCACTCGACCCAGTTCTCCAGGTACACCTCGCGGCGCCGGCACGCCTGCCAGAGGCGAAGCGAGGCAAAACGCTTTTCCCAAACCCTTGCGAACCCGGGGGTGACCGGGAACGAGGGCTCCATCCCCAGCCGGGCACGCTGGACAAACGCGTGAACGGCCCGGACCGCGTCCTCGACCCTGCTCATCCGGGTGCATATCCCGGTCGCGACGTCCTGCAGCAGCAGACCGGACAGGTCAGCCGGGCCGGTGGCGTACTGGCCCTTCGGCCAGGGCAGCAGCACGCGGTCCATGCCGCACAAGTAGGCCACGAGGGCGTCACGTGCCCGCTCGCGCAGTCCGTTGCCGAGGTCGCGGACCTCCCCGGCCCGGTGCGGCCTGCCGTCGCCGAAGCAGCCTTCCTGCACGAAGTGGGTCAGGTTGGCGTTCCCCGACACCGGTGGTGCACCGGCCGCCGCTCCGGGGTCATCACTGGCCCACAGGTCTGGCCGGGCGGTCCCGATGCTGGCAGGTGCGAAGAACTCCACCAGCCGCCGCAGCCACACCGCACCGTGCCATACCCGGACTGCCCAGCGTTCGTCCGCCAGGTCAGCCGGGCTCAGCGGGTACTCGGGAGTGTCGAAGTAGGTCGAGACCAGCGGCGCGAAGCGCAGGTCCACGTCCAGGTGACGCAGGAGTTCGGCGGGGTCGTCGGGCTGGTCCTGCGCCGCCTCGTCGAACAGCAGCCATGCTGGCCGTTCGCGGGCGCGTTCGGTCTGCTCACGCAGCCAGCAGTAGTCGAAGAGCCGCTCCCACCAGTCGAACAGGGCCGCCTGCCGCTGCGGGCTCGGGTACCCGCGCTGGTCGGTCGGGGGGCCGGGCGGTGACAGCGGCGGTGGGCAGGGGTCTGTCACGGGCAGCAGGTCCAGGGCGAACCAGGCGTGGTGGGTGCCGAACTGCTGGGGTCCGGTGCGGTAGTAGGAGGTGCCCTCGAACTGGGTGGGGTTGTCGAGGAAGTAGCCGAGCTCGGATTGGTGGTAACGCGCCAGCGGGTCGGCGGACAGGCGGAACCGCTCAGCCAGCAGCAGGCCCTTGAAGGCACGCTGGTAGGTCCGGCGGATGTCACGCAGGTCAGGGGCGTAATGGCGGGCCAGGAACTGCTCGGCGACCGGCCACACACCGGCGATGCCGTCGGCCAGCGTGGTGCCGGTGAACGGGCGGAACAGCCGGTGCGCGGGGACCGGTGTCAGCTGGTCGTCGGTGTCCGGGCCGGTGTAGGCGACCTCGAATCCGGTGCGGACGGGACACACGTCTTCGGCCCGGGCAAAGACCGGCTCACGCTGGGTGAACTCCACGGTCACCTGATAGGCGCCGCGCCGCAGCCGCAGCGGTTCGCTGCGGGCCGATGGCGCGTCCTCGTCGTGGCCGTGGCTGAGCACCTCCCAGGTCCGCTGGCCCCGCTGGAGGACGACGCGCCAGCGGTTGTCCTGCGCCGCGTCGAAGTCCGGCCCGTCCTCGCCGGGGGCGCCCGCGTGGAACCGGTACTCCCCTGGCCGCTCGACGAGCAGCACGCCGCTCCAGCGCACCGAGAAGGGGGCGGCACCGCCAAGCGGCTCACCATCGGAGTCACGCATGGCAAAGCCGTTGCGGACGGCGGCCAGCCGCAGTTGCTGCGACGTGAGGGTCAGGCCCAGCGGGGGGAGCACGGTGGGGACCGGGCAGTTGTGTTCGTCCTGTTCTTCGCCGAACGCGGTGAGTGGGCCGCGCAGTTCCCGCCAGGCGGGGTCCGTCCCGGCCGTCCGGTACTCGCCCAGCAGGCCGGTGCCTGCCAGGCCGAGGAGCGCGGCGAACGCGCTGCCCATGGGTGCGGGCCACAGGGTCACACCGGGTGGCTGCCCCGAGTCGTCTTCCCAGGGGGTGCTCCCCCAGTTGCCGTCTGCCAGCAGGCTTCGCAGCACTCGCCAGGCCGCGGCCGCAGACGGCCGCCTGTTGCTGTTATCACCGTGGCCCAGGGCGGCAGCCACGTGATGGGTCAGGTGCCTGGCCACTACCTGGCAGCGGGCGTGGAAGCGGGCGAACTCCCCTTGGAAGAACGCGAAGCGCTCGTCGTCGTCCTCGGCGTGGACCAGGAAGTCCACGGCTTCGCCGAAGTTGCCGAAGACCATGCTGAACTGGGCCAGCAGCGTCCGCGGGGCGAAGTAGAGGTCCTGCACCGCGGTCTTCTCGGCATCGTTGAGCTGCCGCAGGTCGCGCAGGCGGGCGATCACGGCGGAGTCCCGCAGCGGGAGCCTCGCGTAGAGCTCCCCGGCTGCCTGGTCGTAGCGGAACGGGCTGGCTTCCGCATCCCACATGGCGGCGGTGGTGTCGTTGGGGTGGAGCTGCGTGCGGAACTCGCGGGCGTGCGGGCTCAGCGTCAGGCCATGACGCTCCAGCACGGACGGGAAGAAGTGCTCTCCCAGTTCGGTCAGGGGGGAAGGGTCACCGGGGGCCGGGTCGTAGCCGAACTCCTCGCGCAGTGTGGCGGCGATGCGCGCCCAGCCCCACTCCCGTGCGTCCTCCTCACCCACCTCGGTTTCGAGGAGGGCATGCCGCGGTGCCCACAGCGAGTGGGGGCCGTCCCCAGCCGATGGGTCTGCCTCGGGCAGTGCCAGGGGGTCGTCGGTTGCCTCGTTCGCGTCCGGCAGCGGGAACGGGTCGTCGCCG
>DASYYE010000478.1:0-15416 GCA_035946955.1 Streptosporangiaceae bacterium
GCCGGCAATCCAGAGCTGTCGGCTGGTGCCCTTGCGGTGGCTGAACCGGCCGAATGGACCGCGGATCACTGCGGGCATGCCCGGTTGTACGACGCCCCGGAGCTGGGTGGTGTTGTCGCCCAGCGCCTTGATGGCGAAGCGCAGCAGGTTGTTACCAGACGCGCTGGTAATGGTGAACGGGTGCCGGTGCCAGCCGTCGATACCCTCCAGATAGAGCATAGCGAACTGTCCCGGCGCGAAGGCAGCCGGGCGTCCGAGCGGCGCCAGCGCGATCTCGGTGATCGCGGCGCCGATGTCGTGGACCTCGGTGACCTGGTAGTCGTACAGTGGCACGAAGTGCCTGGCCAGCAGTTCGCGGTAGAGGTAGAAGGCCAGGCCGATGCCGCCGATGGCGACGTAACTCCAGCGCAGCAACTGAGCGCGCGGGAACGGCGTGCCGTCGAGCAGGCCGTGCAGGAATCCGGCCGCCACGAACAGCCCGGTCAGGCGGTGCACCGACCGCCACAGCTCATACCCGCCCATCTTTTCCCCAGATCCCGCAGACCGGGCAGGCGGGGGACCGCAAGCACCGGCCTGTGCAGGGAGCGCGGAATCAGGGAACGCCAGCGGGGCAGGATGGCCCAGACCGCGAGGATCAGCAGGCCTGCCGCGCCGATCACCGCCAGCAGCGGCCCCAGGCGGCTGCGGTGCGGGTTCACCGACAGCAGGATGTGCGGGACCAGCAGGGCCATCCCGGTAATGGCCGCCCGCCGGTGCCAGATGGCGGCCCGGTCGATGCCGTCGAACACACCCTCGACCCAGGGCAGCGTGCTGATCAGCACCAGCGCGATGGACAACAGCAGCACAGATTCCGCCCCGAAGAACTGGCCCAGATACGCGGTGGCAGACTGGCCAGGCGGCTCAGCGGCGAACCACAGGACGGCCCACCCGGCAGCCAGGCCAGCGATCACGGCCGGGCCGAGCCGCCCGGCGGGCGGCAGCAGCGCGCGCATCATGATGGCCTCCTGAGTGGATCAGCTAGCTGGATGCGGGCGGTCGCCCCGAGCGTGAGGCCCGCAAGCGGGAGGAACACGTCGTCGACGATCTCGGCCACGGTGGCCGGGAGGATCGGCGCCGAGGAGGTGAGCACCTCGTGCCGGAACAGGTCAAACGGCAGCATGGCCACGCGCGGCGTGATCCGGTCCAGATCCACTTCGCCGCGCTCGCTGGCGCGCCGCAAGATCACCGGCATGACCTTGGCCGCGTTCCCGAACATGTCCGAACGTAGTGACGCCGCGAGCCGCGGGTCGCGGTAGAAGTCGGACATCACCCCATGCAGAGCCTGCCTGACCGGCCCGTCGTACCACCGTGACGCCACCGCGAGCACGGCGATCAGGTCGCCGCGCAGAGTGCCGGTGTCCGGGATGCTCGCTGGCGTCACCGTGGGCATATGCGCCCGGACCGCCGCGATGACCAGCTCGGCCTGGTTGGGCCACCGGCGGTATAGCACCGGCTTGCTCGTGCGGGCACGGGCGGCGACCCCTTCCATCGTCATGTCCGCGTATCCGGTCTCCGCCAGCTCCTTCCACGCCGCGTCCAGCAATGCTCGCTCCAAGGCTCTGCCCCGCCGCCGAGACGGCCTGCTGCTCGCAGTACCGGGCACCCGAGACGCCGCCATCCCGCGGCGCTCCGGCGCGGCGGGCGAGGTTGTTATAGACACGCTTCGTATCTTATGTTCGCCAAGTACGGTCACGATAGATACGGCTCGTATCTTTTATGCGCGAGCGGTCGCCGCGGCCCAGGCCAGCACCGATGAGGAGGGCCGCCCGGTCCGCGACCCACGCTCGTCCTCTTACCTGGCAACCTTCGCACCCGCAGCCGAGTTCGGGATCTTGATGGCCGGACAGGCCCGCCGCCGCGGTGCCACCCGCATCCGCAAGCTCGTATACCCCGGCGACGGCGCGGCCTGGATCTGGAACCTCGCTACCCAGCACTTCCCCGAGGCCACCCAGATTGTGGACCTCTACCACGCCCGCGAGCACCTGCAGACCTGGCCAGAAGGTCAGCTTCCTGCGCCCGGCCGCTCCCGGCCGGATCACCGGCACGGGCCGCGTGGTCCATCGCGGCGGACCCATCGCATTCCTGGCCGGGGAACTGCGTGACAAGACCAGCGACGTGCTGGCCACCGCGACAGCGACGGTCCGGATCATCCGCCCGCACAGACACTGACACTGCGCTGGGCAACCCGATGGTCGCTGATGCCGGCTGACGTTCGGGCATGCAGCTGTCCGGCGACCAGTGTGGCAGCTCGCGCAGATCGCCCCCGTTCGGCACCGCACTGAGAAGTCCGCTAGCCGGGCCGACGCCGAGACAGAACGGAGGTTACGCGCGCGCTTGGGTCGCGACCGGACGATGGCCACTGAGTGTCACCTGGTGCTTGGCCTGATTCGCGCGGATCGCCGACGCTGAGCGGTTGGTCGGCGCGGATGGCTTGCTCTGTGGGCACGCTCCGGCATAGTCGCTGGCACGTGTGAGTGTCAGTGCCCCCGCCTAGCATCACAGCGCAACGGAACCTTGCCCGTCCTTCCACACCGGATTCAGGACGCGTGAGGTCCCGCTCGCGGCGTGCTCCCCAGGAGAACCCCATGACACTTCCTGCCTACACCGGCACTCTCACGCCAGACCACCGCCAGTTCATCACTGGCATTCGCGACCGGTGGATGGCTACCGTGCTTTCTACGGCGCCGGTCGACCGCGCGGCCACTGCTGAGGCTGTCCGCTGCCTCTACGACACTCACAAGCTCCCGCAGCCGTCCTTGATCATCTGGATGGATTCGCCCCTTGGCTGCGTCTATGCCGCCGCAGCCATTGGCAGGCTCGGGGACCAGTTCAGAAGGCAGCTCTTGAGCCAGCTTAGGCAACAGCTCCATGATCAGCTGGGGGGCCGGCTCTGGGCCAGGCTCGCGGGCCAGATCTGGGGCCAGCTCGGGAACCGACTCGGAGATTGGCTGAGGGATCCGCTCAGGCGCCAGCTCGAGGACCAGCTCAATGGCCAGCTCCAGCATCAGCTCTGGGGGCAGCTGCGGGGGCAGATCAGGGGGCAGCTCCAGGGGCAGCTCTGGGATCAGCTCAAAGGCCAGCTTTGGGACCAGTTCTGGGACCAGCTCGGGGGCCAGTCCAGGATCCAGCTCGGGGACGAGTTCGACGAGTTCGACGGCCAGGATGAGGACCGGGACTGGGACGACTGGGACGAGCACCTTTTCTCGCTCTTTCCCTGGAAGGACGCCTACGCGCTGGCCTTCTACGGCTGCGCCCTGACCATCGCAGGCAGGCCGGCCGACCCTGGTCTCGGCGCCCTAAGCAGCGTTGTCACTGAGACCGGATGGCTGATCCCTATGCGCGGCGTGGTCATTGCCGGCGCACGTCCTGCCGTGCTGCACCACGATGCCCGCGGCGATCTGCATAATCCCGTCGGCATGGCCGTGGCCTACCCGGACGGCTGGGGGTTCCATGCGTGGCATGGCCGCCCTGTGCCAGATTGGGTTGTCATCGCACCCTGCATCGAGGCGATCACGGCGGAGGAGAATACCGAGGTCCGCCGATGCGCGATCGAGTCTCTCGGCTGGGACCGGTTTATCGCTCAGGCTGGGCTCGCGCCTGTCACTGCAGGCGATAGCAAGAGCTTGGCAGCCGCGCATGTGCCTGACCCTGGCAACCCGGGGCAGCATCTTGTCCTCTACGACGTCCCCGAGCGGTTGTGGGGCAGCCGCATCCGGCTGCTCATGTGCACCAACGGCACTCCCGAGCGTGACGGCACCAGACGCCGTTACGCACTGGCCGTACCCGCTCATATCAGCGACCCGGTCGAGGCAGCCGCATGGACGGCTGGCCTGCGCAAAGACCAGTACGCACAGATGGTAAGGCGCACGTGATCCATGAGAACGAGCCGACCCATCCACGCATCACGAAAGGAACTGCCATGACCACAGCAACACTCGGCCAGCTCATCGAGAAGCACGGCTTCGACGTGCTTGATCACCTTGATCGCGACCTCGAGATCCCGGTCCATGCTGGTCTTCAGGCGCAGGGTGACCTATTCATCATCCCTGCGGACCCGAACCCTGCCAGCAGTCAGGGCGACGCAGTGCCGCCGGATGGGATCGCGGTGATCGAGGCGAACGGCGGCCATGAGCACCGGCTGTTCGCCGGACAGCCAGGCACTGCGTTCTTCATCCCGGCAGGCACCAGCGGGCAGGACATCGGGCTCCTGGAATGCACCGAGCCCGCCTACATCGCCCACCCCGAGCACGCCTACGCCGGGGATCGCCCCCGGCACCTACATACTTCGCAGGCAGCGAGAACAAGCCGACGAGGAACGTCTCGTCGCCGATTAGCCCGAAGCTGCCAGTTTCGGTACATGATTCCGGGTTTGACCTGGTGTTTGCCGACTGGGCGGATGGCATTCTGCTGCTTCAAGCTCAGCGGGATGGGGCGCCGAGGAGGTGGCCGGCTTCCTGCTGCGTGCTGGTCGGCTTAGTGGGCATTGGCCTGGTGGCCCAGGCGCTGGTGAACCGGACTTGGTTACGGATCTCGGTAACGCTGCGTTGTCGGGCTGGTTGCCTATTCGTGTGTACACGCCCCGGTGCTAGGCCTGACCACGTCACCCTCATCATGCATGCCG
Source organism: Streptosporangiaceae bacterium (assembly GCA_035946955.1). Taxonomy (GTDB): domain Bacteria; phylum Actinomycetota; class Actinomycetes; order Streptosporangiales; family Streptosporangiaceae; genus DASYYE01. The sequence goes on from DASYYE010000478.1 coordinate 4,661, forward strand.
TCGAATAGGCAACCAGCCCGACCCCGTGCTTGGTGCAAGCCATAGGCAAAAGGTTCGACTCCGGGGGCGAGTTGAACCCCCATGGCCCTGACGTGCGACTTCTCTGCGTCCATCAGGAGCTTGCGTAGAAAGTTGCTGGTAAGAGCCATGTAGTTGTGTCCGAGGAGCGAGTCGAACTAATTGCCTATTCTGGGCTCCTATCGGCGGAGTTCGCTGTCGGCGGGTTGCGGTGAGCGGGCAGGCGGATCGGTGGATCAGGTGGACACGGTCGGGTGTGTGATGCTGCTGGCACTGAGAGCTGGGACGGTCCCTACCTGCACCTGCATATGTTGGTGGGCACGGCATGGACAGCCTGGCTGGGTCGCGGCGCTCACGCCGCTGTCGGTGGACGGGATGATTGTCGCTGCGTCCACTACGTTGCTGGCCGACTCGCGGTTGGGCCGCAAGGGCGGGGCGCTTCCCTGGACGCTGTTGGTCGCTGGCAGCGTAGTCAGCCTTGCCGCCAACATTGCTGCGGCCGAGCCGACCCTGATCGGACGGGTGATCGCGGCCTGGCTGGGCTTTGCCCTGATCATCTCCTATGAACTGCTGACCCGCCAGGTGCGCGTCAACCCCTAGGGTGCCCAGCGGTGGCTCGCCTACCTGCTAATTGCCGTCGGGTGGATCTTCGTCACCACCATCGCCGCCGGGATCGCCCGAGTGCTGAGCCGCCCATGACCCAACCGCGGCCGAACTGCGAAGCCGTGCTAAATGGTGAGTTCGCTGTCGGAAGCCGAATCAGGCAAGCCCCGCCCTCGCGGGCAGCCGGATCGTGAACACTGTTCCGTGGCCTCCCTCGCTGGCCACGGTGACGCTCCCGCCGTGGGCCTCGACGATCTGGCGGGCAATCGGCAGGCCAAGGCCGCTTCCCCCGGTCCGTCTGCTGCGCGACTTGTCTGCGCGCCAGAACCGGTCGAAGACCCGGGGGAGGTCGGCGGGGACGATGCCGCTGCCAGTGTCGGCGACCTCGATCAATACCTCGGCCTGCACGGAATACCCGGTCATGGTCACGTCCCCGCCCGCTGGCGTGTGCCGGATCGCGTTGGAGACCAGGTTGCCGACTGCCTGGCGCAAGCGGGCCGGGTCAGCGGCGAGCTCCGGGTCACCTTCGGTCCGCGACGCCAGCCTCACCCCGGTCGCGCTGGCACTGCCTTGGTGGGCAGCGGCTACCTGGTGGAGCAGGTCACCAAGGTGGACGGGCTCGGGGTGCAGGTGAAGCCGGCCCGCGTCGGCGGCCGCGAGGTCTTGCAGGTCATCGATGACGCGCTGCAGCAGCCGGGCCTCCTCCAGCAGTGAGGACGTCAGGCTCTGACCTGGCGAGGCGAGGCCGTCTTCCGCGGCCTCAAGCCAGCCTCGGATGTTGCCGAGCGGCGTGCGCAGTTCGTGGGCAACGTCGCTGAGGAGTGCCTTGCGCTGCGCCTCCATGCGTTCCCGGCGCGCGGACAGATCGTTGAACGCCGACGTCAGGTAGCCAATCTCGTCACGCGTGGTGACCGGGACGGGGACGTAGGGTGTGGTCGGCTGCTTGACCGCCTCCGTCAGCCACCTCAATGGCCTGGCCAGCCGAGCGGACACGAACACGGTTATCGCGATGGTGAGGGCCAGCACCAGCGCGGTCGCCTCGATGATGCGGGTCCGGCTGCCTGGTGTCAGCGCGAAGCCTGACGTGGATGGGCCGACCGGGCTGGCGACGGACAGCAGCGCTGCCGGCGCGACATACGGCCGCAATTGCTCTCGGCGGCTGGTGTCGATGCAGGACTGCACCACCGCTGTATCGGGAATCTTCCCAGCCCCGGTCCAGGTGAAGCCGGGATCCAGTTTGACTCCGGGCACACGCTGGCGTGCGAGACAGCTATCAACCAGCTTGTTGAGCTGGTTGATAGCGATGGTCTCCGAGGCCGTCAGGCTGTTGATGGCGGCCACTCCGCAGATCATGGTCCAGTTCGGCATCGGGATCGGGCTGCTGCTGCCCATCATGTTGATGTCAGGCCGCCCGGCGGGGCTGATGGTCATCGTCGACCCGTGCCACCCGATGCTGCGCAGGCAGGCCAGCGACTTCCTGGCCCCACTGATCAGCCTGGCCTGCTCGGCCGTGGTCAGCCGGAAAGGGCCGACCGCGCGGGCGTCGATCCCATCAGAGGAAGCGGTGGCGATGGCTGGGTCGACATTCAGTGGGTCGATGACCGCCGACGGCCTGCCTCGCAGGTGCGGCGATACAGGACTGGACGTGGCGATGACCCGGCCGTCCTGAGTGGTCAGGGTGATCTGCTGGCCGGTGCGTGCGGCCAGGCGGTGCACGAGCGCTGTCACGTCTGCCCAGGCAGGGTGGGCGGCGGCGTACCCGAGGAGCGTGTCGTAGATGGCCGCGTCATCGGCCAGCGCCTGTGCTTGCTGCTGCTGGATGGCATGGGTGGTGGTGGTTGCCGCCAGCCATGCGCTGGCGGCGACTGAACACAATGCGACCAGCACGGATGTGACCAGCTGCCGGGCGAGGAGACTGGACCGCCAGGGCACGCTACGCGCCACTATGGTCTCCCGCCCGGCGAGGCGTTCCATCGGTGAGCTTGTAACCCACCCCGAAAACGGTGAGCAGGTATACGGGCTGGCGCGGGTCTGGCTCGAACTTCTTGCGGAGGTTCATCACGTGCACATCCACCGTGCGTTCGGTGATGTAGTGGTCGATCCCGCGGGTGCGCTCCAGCAACTGCTGCCGCGTGAAGACCCGGTCCGGCTGGGCGGCCATCGCCGCCAGGATCGCGAACTCCGCCGGAGTGCAGTCGGCGTGCACACCCTCAACCGTCACTTCGTGTCGGAGAGAGTCGACAGTGAGGGCGCCCACCCGCCAGGCCCGGTCACCGGCCAGAGGCCGCTGAGCACGCCGGAGCAGTGCCCGGACCCGTGCCATCAGCTCGCGGGGACTGTAGGGCTTGGTCATGTAGTCGTCGGCACCCAGGTTCAGGCCCAACAGCATGTCGTCCTCGCCCGACCGGGCCGTCAGCATCAGGACGGGCAGGTCGTAGTCCTGCCGCAGCACCCGGCACACGGCCAGCCTGTCGGGTCCGGGCAACATCACGTCCAGGATCAGCAGGTCGGGCCGCCAGCGCCGCGTCTCGTCGATGGCAGCCTGACCGTCGGAGACGGCAAGCACGTCGTGACCGTCGTGCCGGAGGTAACGGCGGATGAGCTCGAGCTGCTTGATGTCGTCCTCGGCCACAAGTACCCGTGCGCCCACAAACCCCACGATAAGCGGCGAAGTGCGTGCTCACAGGTCGCTCATGGCCTCTTGACAGGATCTTCATATCTGCCGGCGGGTGCCGATGGTGACGACCTGCTAGTCATCCGCTGGGTAGTCAGTGGAGATGGCGAGGTTGTGCCAGCAGGCGAGATCCAAGGCGAGTCCGGCGCGGGTGACATCGAGCGCACAGCCAGTGGGGAGGGGGCTGGGCTTGTGCGCCCCCACCCCACTGGGATCTTGGGTGGCTAGCCCATCCGGCGCAGGGCGGTGATGAAGGCCTGGCCGTTGGGGGTGCCGAGGCCGGTCATGTTGTCGTAGCCCTTGAGGGTGACCTGCCCGGTGTAGCCGAGCATTGAGGGGTTCTGGTCGTCGAACTGGAGCAGGAAGAGGGAGTGGCAGCCCGTGATCGCGCAGACCGTGGCCCGCCACAGCGGGGGGCTGGCGCTTGTCAGTGGCAGCGCGTCGTGGAACGCGGCCGTGCCGGCCAGCTTGTAGAACACCGGGTCCAGGAAGCCGAACGGCGTGGGCTGCCCCTGTTGCGCCGCCGCGACCATGCCCGCGACCAGAGGGCACGCCAGGCTGGTGCCGCCGATGTCCGTGAGCGTGAACGTCCCCTTGTTGTTGAACATCCCGATGAGCATGCCGGTGAAAGGGTCGGCGTCGGCGCTGAGGTCCGGCACACTCCGTACCGGCCCACCACGGCCGCCAGCGGGTGTCGTCAGCGAGGCGGGGACGACACCCTGCTGGTAGGAGGGTTGCTGCCACAGTTGGCTCGGGCCACCGCCGGCGGCGCCATCCTCGCCCGCGAGCTGCCAGTGGCCATGGGCGGAGAGGAACGCACCGTTGGACCAGCCGGTCTCGAACAGGCGGTTGCTGGTCTTGCCCAGCCCGAGGGTGGTGCCGCCGACCGCGATGGCGGAGGGGTCACTGGCGGGCAGGCTGACACCGGAGGCGTCGCCCGAGGAGAAGTACATCCCCACGCCGACCGCGGCGGCTTTCACCAGGTAGGAGTGGATGATGCTGACCTGGTCGGCTGGCACGCTCTCACTCCCGCTCCCCCAGGAGTTGGAGGCGATGGTAGCCAGCGGGTGGGCGCCGTTGCCGTTGATGACAACGGTGTCGGCGTTGTACAGCCCCTGTGCCCCGGAGTCGCCGTTGTCGCAGCCGTCGCCGCCCACCACGAGTTCGCCCGCGCCAGGGGCCATGTCATACACCGACTCGACGTCCAGTTGCTCCTCCACGTTGAACGCGTCTCCGGGGCAGGACTTCGGCTGCAGGTCGAGCTCGTGGTAGCGGGCAGCCGAGGGCGCGGGCATGTGGACGGCCTTGGCGTAGTCGGCCAGCGTGGTGAACATCTTCGGTGCCAGGCCCAGCTCCACCAGCGCTACCGTCTGGCCCGTACCGGTGTCGGTGCTGATGGCCTCGTAGGCGGCCCGGAGCTGGGAAGCCGTGTACCCGCAAACCGCGTTGGGGAAGCTCGTGGTACCGAACATCTTCGGCAGCTTGCTCACCATATGTTGTCCGTAGTACGTCGAGCACGGCACCGATGGCTTGGCGGCACCCGAGATGCCTGACTGCCCGTCGGGCTGTTGCGGTGGCAGGAACGGGATGGCATTGTCTAGGCCGGTCACGCCCAGCACGCCAGGTGCCAGGGATGCGGGCAACGTCACCGGCCGGGCATTGCCGAAGAGCGGATAGGGCCCGGCATTGACGGTGGCGGTCGCGCGGTACTGCCGCAGGGTGGTGTGGAACGCGGCGTCGATCGTGGACACCGGCGCGGTGGCCCGGACGTAGTCATCGCCGGTATCGGCACTGACCCCAGTGAAGCCCTCCGAACGCAGCCACGCCTCTGCAGCGGCTGTTTCGCGGCGCGGGGGCCCGAACCGGGCCATGTATGCCGCCGGGCTGAGGTACTTGCGGAACGAGGGACTCCCCGGAGTGCTCACCGTAGCCGCGAACCGCTGCGCACCAGCTAGGTCCGGCTTCAGCCACACCTCGATGCTCAGCCGCTGCGACGCCGCGAGCGAGCCCACCGTGGGAGCGTGACCAGCGAACAAGGGAACACTCCCTGCCAGGGTCACCTCCGCGGGCGGTGGCGACGCCATCGCTACCGCACCCATTCCTGTCACAGCGATCGCCAACGCGCCGGCCACGGCGAGCACGGACGTGCTGAATCTGACCATGTCATGCCTCTCAGATCAAAAGGGGGGACCAAGGGGGAGGGGGGTCAGCCGATCCAGCGCAGCGCGGCGACGAACGCCTGCCCGTTGGGCGTGCCGAGCCCGGTCATGTTGTCGTAGCCCTTGAGGGTGACGAGCGAACTGGACCCGTGCGTGGCCGGGCCCTGCGCATCGAACTGGTTCAGGAAGGTCTGGCCGCCGCAGGGCGTCCCGCTGCACTCGACAGCTCGCCACAGCGCAGGGCTGGAATCTGTCAGTGGCAGGGCGTCGTGGAGCGCGCTGGTCCCGGCCAGCTTGTACAGCGCCGGGTTGAGGAAGCCGAACGGCGCGGCCTGCCCCTGCTGGGCGGCAGCCACCATGCCGGCCACCTGGGGCGTTGCTATCTCGGTACCGCCCGCAGCAAACTCGGTGAACTTCCCATCCTTGCTGATAATCCCTATGAGCGTCCCCGTGAAAGGGGACGCGTCGGCGCTGATATCTGGGATGCTGCGCACTGGACCACCGGGGCGATTGCCTGGTGCCCGGCTCAAGGCCGTGGGAACGACACCGTGTTGGTAGGCCGGCTGCGGCCACAGCTCGCTGGGGCCGCCACCTGCCCCCCATTCCAGACCCGAGGGCTGCCAGGCCCCCTTGACGTCACTCCACGCCGCGTCTGACCAACCCGTCTCGAACAACCGGTTGCCGGTCTTGCCGAGACCGAGAGCGGTCCCGCCGACCGCGGTCGCGAAGGGATCGCTGGCCGGGCCCGCGGGCACCGGCTCGTCGCCCGTGGCGTAGTACATCCCCACGCCCACGGCGGCGGCCTTCACCAGGAGCGCGTGTTCGGCCCTGACCACCGCCGGGGGCTGGCTCGTCTCGCCGCCCCCGAGGAAGAACCAGGAGTTGCACACCACGGTGGCCAGCGGGTGGCCGCCGTGACCGTCTATGACCGCGGTATCGGCGTCGAACAACCCCTGCATCCCGTCATCGCCTCTGGCGCAGTTGCTGCCACCAACAACGAGCTGGGTCGCCCCTGGTGCCATGGCATAGGACAGCTCGACATCTGATGGCTCCTGGGAAAACTCGGGCGGGGGCAACGGGGCCGTGCAGGATGGCGCCAGGTTGAGCTCGTGGTAGTGGGCAGCCGACGGCGCCGGCAGCTTGCTGGCCTTGGCATAGTCGGTGAGGGTGAGGAACATCTTCGGCTGGAGGCCCAGCTCGATGAGAGCGATCGTCTCGCCCGTGCCTGTGTTGGTGCTGTTGGCCCCATACGCCGCCCGGAGTTGGCTGCCGGTGTAACCGCAGCCTTCCGTCGGGAAGCTCGTGGTGCCGAACCTCGGCGGCTGTCCGGAGAGCATGTGCTGCCCGTAGTACTCCGAACACGGCGCGGACGCGCCCGCCGCCTCCGGCCTGCTCGCTGGTGTAGTCGACGGCTGCTGGCCCGGGGCCGGGGCCGCGTTGTCAAGGCCGGTCACGGCGAGCACGTCGCCTGCCAGCGAGGCTGGCAGCATGACCGGGCTGTCATTGGCCCGCAGCGGGAAGTCCCCGCCGTTGACCTGCTTCGATGCCCGGTAGGTCCGAACGGTGGTATGGAAGGCAGCGTCAATGGCCGCCACCGTGGCGTTGCCCCGCACGTAGTCGCGGCCTGCGTCCGCTGCCACACCAGTGAATCCCAGTGAGCGCAGCCAGGTCTCCACAGCCTCCGCCTGGCGAGCGGTGGGCCCGAACCGGGCGGTGTAGGCGGTGGGGCTGAGGAAGTGGCGGAACGAGGGACTGCCTGGGACGCTCACCAAGGTCGCGAACTGCTGCGCGCCCTCCAGGTCTGGTTTCAGCCAGAGCTGGACACTCAGCCGCTGAGACCCGGCGACATTGCCCACGGCTGGCAGCTGAGCGGCGAACGGCGCCGCGCTGCCGGCCAGCGTCACTTCTGATGGCTGGGCTCCCGCCGCCGCGAGTGAGGTTCCGCCTGCGGTCAAGCCGACGGCCGCCACGCCCGCGGCGGCCACCCGCCCGAATCTGATCATGTTCTGCCCTCTCGGTCAGATGACTGGCACCGACAGTGTGTTTTCCGTAGCTGTCAGGCTCCGGACAGAACGATGTTTAGCAATCTCGCCAGAGAACTAGACAGAAATGCTGGGAAACATCACATTTCCTTCATATCTCGTGTGATACGTCCGCGCTCGCAGGCACCATGCCGGGACGGGCTCCCCAGGGAGGCAGCCACAGCGGATCTGGACCGCCCCAGCCATCAAGTCCCCGTCCTCTCCCGCAGCAGAGCTGGGGCTGGTCCGTCCAGCCGAACTGGGGAGCGCCGACTGTGATCAGGGCGTGGATCTGCAGCGGCGTGCCTGGCAGTGAACGCTGGCCCACCGCGCGTCCGATGAGAGCCTGCCCAGCGGCATCGCAATCGCTGCAGCGCATGGCCGCCAGGAGCGGTAGGGCACCTGGTGAAGGCGGGCCAGGCGGGCGCCCTTGTTCCTGCGGGCGTGCCCCAGACAGGCGCAACTGGCGGTGACCTAAGCAAGACGACCGCCACCAGGCCGGTAGGTGCGCGACGACACTTCACCTCATCGCCCGTCACATTCCGCCGAATGAACTAACGGATGCGGCACCGGCCAGGTCGCCCCTAAACCCATAACGGCGGCCCTCCCGCCGACATCAGGCTGCCCAGAAACAGGCGCTCATGAGGAAATAACGTGTCCGACCGCTTACGTACATACCTGCTCTGACGGGTGGGCTGATCCTTGGGAGTTCGCGGTGAGCGCGGGTGGCAGACCGCTGGCTCCGGTGGACAACGGTCGGGTGTGAGGCCCTCCTGGCGCTGGTGGCTGGGACGGTCCTTACCTCCATACGCGCGGCGGTCGTATGTTGGCTGAACATGTTCACTCGTGCCAATGTTGGTCGCGATGAGGTACGTGGAAGCTGATTCCAGCGATAGCGACCGATTTCGGCCAGGCAATTCCTCAGCGCCGACGAAGCTTTCTTTATCGGAACTTCAGAGCCGGGGAGGCGGAGCCTGTGCTTGAGCAGTCAGGACCGGTCCGCCGTCGGCCGACGGCGGATGAGGTGGCCGCGGCGGCTGGCCGCACCATCCCCGATGTCGCCGGGCCGGGCCTGCGTGTGCTGTTCAGCGGCATAAACCCCAGCCTGTACTCGGCCGCAACCGGGTACCACTTCGCCCGGCCTGGCAACCGGTTCTGGCCCGCACTGCACGCTGCCGGCTTCACGGCGCGGCTACTGCGTCCAGACGAGCAGGCTGAGCTGATCAGTGTCGGCCTAGGCATCACTAACGTGGTGGGGCGTGCCACCGCGCGGGCCGACGAGCTCACCGCCGACGAGTTGGTGGTCGGCGGGCGTCTGCTCGCAGCGAAGGTGTGCCAGCTGAGACCACGGTGGCTCGCGGTGCTGGGCGTGACCGCCTATCGGAGCGCTTTCAGCCAGCCGCGCGCACAGGTCGGGCCACAGCCAGAGAGTCTGAACGGGACGCGCCTTTGGGTGCTGCCCAATCCCAGCGGCCTGAACGCGTACTGGAGCCCTGCGGCGCTGGCCGCCGAATTCAGCCGCCTGCGAGCCGCGGCCACAGCCCGATAGTCGGAGGGTCCACACCCGGCAGGCTGCCCCACCGTTCGAAGAGTCAACCAGGCCTCACAGTCGGGGCACTCGGCGAGCGTAACTCTGGTATCACCGGCCTTTCATGACGCCGACGGCCAGGTCACGGTGACTGCCCCTGGTACGTGGACCTGCCGCTGCGTCAGTCTGTGCAGCCCGCTGCTGGACCAACCTGGTTGCTAGCCGGCCACAGCATGGAGACCACAGGCGGGAACCAGTTGATCGGCCGTAGTGCCGAGTGGCCCGTTCTGTTGGACGTGCTGACCCGGGTGAGCGGTGGCGCTGGCACAGTGGTGTGGCTGGAGGGGGAGCCGGGTATCGGCAAGTCCACGCTGGTCGACGCACTGGTCGAGGAGGCGGTGGCTCGGCGGGTGACGGTATTGCGGGGCGCGGGTGACGAGGCGGTCCAGCCGTTCCCGCTACACCTGGTGATGGAGTGTGTGGGTGCGTCAGCAGGGTCGCCGGATCCGGTCCGGGCGGAAATCGCGGAAGTGATCCATGACGGTGCTGGCACCGGCGTGCTCGATCCCGTGCTGGCGGCCTCCGAGCGGATCCTCGAGCTAGTGGACCGGCTCTGCGCAGACGGCCCTTTATTGCTAGTCGCGGAGGACTTGCACTGGGCGGACGCGGCCAGTCTGGCAGTGTTGGAACGCATGGGCCGTGCTGTCGGCCAGGTGCCGCTGCTGCTGCTCGGGACGTCGCGACCGGTGACCCGCCGACCGGAGGTGGCCGGCTGCGCGACGTCGTCGCCGAGCGGGCCGGTGTCCTGCTGCCGCTGACGCCATTGGACGATGCGGGTGTCGCGGAGCTGGCGGGGCGTTTGCTGGCCGCGCGGCCGGACCCGAATGTGGCTGGTGAGCTGGCCCGGTGCGGCGGGAATCCGCTGTTCTTGCGTGAGTTTCTGGCGGACCTGGTACGTGAAGGCCACGTGGACACGGTCGACGGCACCGCCCGGCTGCGCTCTGGTGGGAACCGGCTGCCGCTGACTCTGACTGCGACAATCCGACGCAGGCTGAGCCAGTTGTATCCACGCACGCGTGAGGTGCTGCGGATGGCGGCATTGTTGGGCAACGAATTCGACGTGTATGAACTGGCGCTGGTCATCCGCCGGGCGGCGGATACTCTGGTGACACCGCTGGAGCAGGCGGTCACCGAGGGGGTCCTCACCGAGTCCGGCGACAGGCTGGCCTTCCGGCACGCGCTGATTCGCCAGGTACTTGACGAGGAACTGTCTGTGTCGATGCGCCGGGCGCTGCATGCACAGTTCGCCCGTGCCCTGGCGGACGCGGACGCGCCGGTGAACTCCGTGGTGCGGCACTTGCTGGCCGTATCCGGTCCGTTGGAGTCCTGGGTGGCGCGGTGGCTGTCTGGACTGCCGGAGCGGACGCTGTTCGCCGAGCCGGAAGTCGCCGCGCAGCTCCTCCGCCGGGTACTGGACCCCCCGGTATCTGGTGGCGGGCAGCGGGAGGTGCTACTGGCCCGGCTGGTGGCCATGCTCTTCTGGCTTGGCGACACCGAGCAGGCCTGCGGGCTGGCCGCTGAGGCTGCACGCACAGACAGTGACCCCGAACGCAACGCGCGGATGCGGATGTACCAGGTACGCATCGCGAGCCGGATGTCCGAATACGGGACTGCACTGGCGGTGGCCGCCGCGGCCGCCGCTGATGAGCGGGTGCCCGAGCTGTGGCGCGCCAGGATCCGCGCATGGGCGAGT